>JAEDCM010000037.1 GCA_016294165.1 Anaeroplasmataceae bacterium | reverse complement strand
GGGATTGTTATTGCTTTTAATTATTTTATTTGTCTACTTTGGAAGTATCATATCATTTAAACTACTAGAATAAATTCTTTTATTTAAATAAATCGGTAGATAAGTATCTATCACCAGTATCTGGAAATAAAACAACGATATTCTTTCCTTTGTTTTCTTCTCTTTTAGCTAGCTCTGTTGCGGCAAATAGCGCAGCTGCTGATGAAATACCTACTAATACTCCTTCATTTTTAGCTATCACTTTTCCTAATTTAAAGGCATCTTCATTTTCGACAGTAATTATCTCATCATAAATTTCAGTATTTAATGTTTTTGGAACAAAGCCAGTTCCAATTCCTTGAATCTTATGTGATCCAGCTACACCTTTTGATAATACTGGAGACCCAGCTGGTTCAACAGCAACAATCTTCACGTTTGGATTTTTGGATTTTAAATATTCTCCAACTCCCGAAATTGTTCCACCTGTTCCAACACCAGCTACAAAAATATCTACTTGACCATTTGTATCCTCCCAAATTTCAGGCCCAGTGTTTTCTTTATGAGCTTGAGGATTTGCCAAATTGGTAAATTGACTTGTGATAAACGAATCAGGAATTTCTTTAGATAATTCTTCTGCTTTTGCAATTGCGCCTTTCATTCCTTTAGCAGCTTCTGTTAAAACTAATTCTGCCCCATATGCTTTAATTAATGTTCTTCTTTCAACTGACATACTTTCAGGCATTACAATAATAACTCGATATCCTTTTGAAGCACCAATTGATGATAATCCAATACCTGTATTACCGCTAGTTGGTTCAATAATTGTTGATCCAGGTTTTAATAATTCCTTTTTCTCAGCATCTTCTATCATAGCTTTAGCAATTCGATCTTTTACTGAACCTGCAGGATTGAAATATTCAAGCTTAGCAATTATTTTGGCGTCTAAATTATTTTCTCTTTCATAATTTTTCAATTCTAATAATGGTGTTTTACCAACTAATTCTAATATTGATGTATATATACCCATAAAACAACACCTCTTTTAAATAGCATTAAATGCTTGATCTAAGTCTTCTATAATATCTAAAACATTCTCCGTACCAATTGATAATCTGATTGTACTTTGATATATATTTTGATCAGCTAATTCTTCATCACTTAACTGTGAATGAGTAGTGGTTGCTGGATGGATTACTAAACTTTTAACATCTGCAACATTAGCTAAAAGTGAGAATATTTTCAATGCATCTATAAACTTAAACGCTTCTTCTTTTCCACCAACAATATCAAAAGTGAAAATTGAACCTGCACCATTCTTGAAATATTTTTGATATAAGTCATGATTTGGATGATTTTCAAGAGATGGATGATTTATTTTTTTTACCTTAGGGTTGTTCTTTAAATATTCAATTACTTTTTTAGTATTTTCAATATGACGATCCAATCTTAATGATAATGTTTCAACACCTTGTAGTAGTAAAAATGCATTAAATGGCGAAATACAAGCGCCTTTATCTCTTAAAATAATCGCTCTGATATAAGTAACAAAGGCTGCTTTTCCAACTGCATCTACAAATGAAATACCATGATAACTTGGATTAGCCTCTGATATTTGAGGATATTTGTTTGATCCTTTCCAATCAAAGTTTCCAGAATCAACAATGATACCACCTAATGTAGTACCATGACCACCTAAGAATTTGGTAGCTGAATGGACTACAATATCTGCACCATATTCAATTGGTCTGATTAAATAAGGTGTTCCAAAAGTATTATCGATAACAACTACAATATTATGCGAATGAGCAATATTTGTAATTGCTTCGATATCTGGGATATCACTGTTTGGATTTCCTAATGTTTCCAAATAAATAACTTTAGTATTTTCTTTTATGGCATTTTTTACTTCATCAAGATTATGAATATCAACAAATGAAGTATTTACTCCTTGTCTTGATAAAGTATTTTTTAAAAGATTATAGCTACCACCATAAATTGTTTTTTTGGCAACTATATGATCTCCGGCACCTGCTAAAGCCTCTAGGGTATAAGTAATTGCGGCAGCACCTGATGAAAGTGCTAATGCGGCAACACCACCCTCTAGGGCTGCTACTCTTTTTTCTAACACATCTTGTGTTGAATTTGTTAATCTTCCATATATGTTTCCTGGATCTTCAAGTCCAAATCTTGCAGCTGCATGTGCTGCGTTATTAAATACATAAGATGCAGTTTGATAAATTGGAACTGCTCTTGAATTAGTCGCAATATCTGCTGTTTCTTGTCCTACGTGTAATTGTAATGTTTCAAATCTATAAGCCATGATTATTTTCCTCTTTTCTTTTTATTTTTTAAATTTCAAAAACTTAGTCACAAAAACACTTACACATTCGGCCATTTCTATAGTTATGACGAAGCATTATAAATATAATATTCATAACTTCATCCCCTTTCATTTAAAACCTACCTTTTTGGTATGCTTTAATAATACTGCTCAAACCCTACTATGTCAATAGGTTTTAGAAAAAAATTTTAAAAAAATAAATGGTGTACAAAGTACACCAAATTATCACTTAAATTACATAATCACTTATACTATTAATCTTTTGATCTAAAATATCCTGTAATGTAATACCATCTAAATACTGATTAACAACTTTTTCTAATCCTACCCAAACCGGCAATGTAGCGCATTCTTTACATCTCTTACATTGATTTGGACTATCTTCAAGACATGAAACCGGAGCAAGGCTTCCTTCCGTATTTCTTAAGATTTCTCCTAATGTTATATGTGATGGATCCTTGGCTAATTTATATCCGCCCTGATGTCCTCTATTAGTCGTTAAAATTCCCGAACGATTTAAAATTGGAATGATTTGTTCTAAATATTTTTTAGATATATCCTGTCTTTCAGCTATGTCCTTTAAAGCCACATAGCCAATATTCTTTTGTTCGGCCAAATCTATTAGCATTCTTAAAGCATATCTTCCTTTTGTTGATATTTTCATAAAACCAACCCCTTACAAGCCTATAATACTATAGTTTTAGTAGGTTTTCAAGGATGGATTATTTTAAAATAATTAACTTATTTTAAGTGAAATATTTCCAGTGCTAGTTGTAACATTACATATCCCACCAGTTATTGTGTTAGGCACATCAATATTTCCGGTAGATGTTTTCGCAATAAATATTTTGGCCGTTAAAATTGTTCCTTTAATATTTCCGGTGCTAGTTTTTAGTGTCATATTTAGAGCATCGCTATCATTTAACTTAATATTCCCAGTACTAATTTTAACATCCATTTCTCCTGTAGCTATTACATTTTCTAAATATACATTTCCGGTTTTACCTTCTAAACTGATGTTTTTACAAGTTAAATTTCTAAATTCCATATTTCCAGTTGAAACTTTGACTTTTATTGTATTTCTAACATTTGCATTGAAAACTACATTTCCTGTTGAGCAAAGAATATTGATATCATCGAATATAAAATCCTTAGAAACCTTAACATTTCCCGTTTTGTTTTCTATTGATAATGATTGATATTCAGATTTTGTTAAATAAATATCTATTTCTGAATTACTTAAAAAAATACCAATATGTTCATACCATTTACGATTATCATTTTTCTTAATCACCAAATTCCCATCAATAATCTCTACCGAATGGCTAATACTATTCGTTTCATCACAGACAACTTTATTTTTCCCATCTATCGATAAAATGAAATTAATATCACTTGTTTCGCTATCTAAAACTATACTACTAAATTCACCATCTACTTCATATGTTTTAACCTCATATTTAATAGTACTTAATTTTTTAAAGTCCCAGCCATTTGCGGACATTGCGCCAATAAACATTCCCATACCGACAAATAATAAAATCATGCCCATTATCGTCCATTTATTCTTTCTACTCATTGTCCTTTCCCCTTCCAACAAACAAATGCTTTATTCCATTTATCATTCTTTTAAATAATAACATAATTCCTACCGTAGAATCTTTGCAAGTAAACAAACTAATTATTGTTAATCCCAAACAAGAAATTCCAACTCCAAGTAAGGCAATACCAGAGATCAATTCTCCTCTTAACGCGAACACAAAAAAGTATATAATACCAAAAAAAGCACAAACTGCAAATGCTAAAACAATAGCATTGAATGCAATAATCACGGCCCCAACCGCAACAAATAAAGAAAATATTACTGCAAATAATGCAATTAATAATGACAACCAAATTGGTGATCCTAGCACTAAAAGAACAATTTCCCAAGCTGATAATGATCGTTTAGGCTTAACTTTTTCTCTGATAATCTTTGTTATTCTAGTTTCGGATAATATTTGTTCTATAACATCATCTATTGATCCAATTTGTGAAACTGCCTCTTCTTCACTTAATCCTTCTTCAACTCTATCATCAATCATTTCATTATAAAATGAGACATGCTCTTCAATATCATCCTGTGATAATCCTTTTAATCCTTTTTTTAATTTTGCAAGAAATTCTATCTTACTCATCTCATAAATCCTCCTTTACTATAAAACTATATATCGACATTATTTCCTTCCATTCCATCTTAAAATTTTCAATTCGCTTAATTCCCTCATTTGTGATATGATAATATTTTCGAAGCCTACCATCATGTTCAGCTGTCCGAACGGTAAGCATTTTTGCGGTTTCTAAACGTTTTAAAATGGTATATAATGTTGATTCAGATAATTCAACATATGGCTTTAAATCTTTAATAATCTTATATCCATATGAATCTTCGTTCTTAATAGATGCTAATACACAAACATCTAATAAACCACGTTTTAATTGTGCATCCATATTATACCTCCCTTTACGGTATACATTGTATCACGAGGTATATTTGTTGTCAACTCTCAGAAATAGAAAATTCAATATGGGCATCGTTTATAAATAAAAAAAGAGTTTGAAAACTCTTTTTATAAAAATATCATTGCTAATCCATAGTAAATAACAATTGACACAACATCATTTACAGTTGTAATAAACGGTCCTGAAGCAACTGCCGGATCGATATGCATTTTATGTAATAGGATTGGAAATGTCGTTCCGATAAGGTTACTAATAGTCATCGCTATTAATAGGCTTCCGGAGATAATAGATGCAACTTTTATTGATGCTTCAAATTGATATCCTTCTCCAATATTAATTTCTTGTTTCTTTAAATATAAGAATGCTACTACAAATAAAAATGAAATAAATGCTACAATAAGGCCATTACACACACCTACACATATCTCTTTAATTATGTTTTTTGCTAACTTGTTTTTTGATTCTCCGTTTGAAATATTTCTAATAGTAACTGCTAATGATTGGGTTCCACCATTACCTGACATACCTAAAATAACTGTTTGAAAGAATACTAATGCAGGAATAGTTGCAATAACTCCTTCAAACGCTCCAGTAACATTAGAAACCATTAATCCTAAAAATAATAAAACAACAAGCCATGGAATACGCTTTTTAACTGACATGAAAATTGATTCATCAATATCCTCAACATCATTTAAACCTCCAAGTTTTGCGTAATCTTCCGCAATTTCTTCTTCAGTTACATCAATTAAAATATCACTTGTAATAACTCCAACTATTTCATCATCTTTATTTAAAACCGGAATTGAATCTTCAGAATAATCCTTAAGCTTATTTATGCATTCAAACATTAATTCTGTATCATAAAACGATGGATAAGAAGTCATTATAATATCTAATAATGTATCAGTTTTTCTAGCAATAATTAAATCCTTAAAATCAATAGCTCCAAAATATTTATTATTCTCATCAACAACATATACAGTAAAAATGTTATCATGCTCTTTTGCCATTTTAATGATTGTCTTAGTCGCGCTTGCAATTGTATCACTACTGCTTACAACAATAAAATTATCTGACATATATGATCCTATTTCATCTTCATTATATTTATCTAAAGCTAAGACTTTCTCCTTTGATTCATCCTCCATTAATTTGATGATTTCATCCTTCTCTTCATCATCTAGTTCATTTAAGACATCAAAGGCATCATTGCTATCCATCTCTTGAATAATATCCGCTGCTAAATCTGGTGAAACCTCTTCAATATATTCTTCAACATTTTCATAATAAGCAAAAATCTCTGAAACCTTTTCCACTCCAAGTAAAGAATAAACCTTTAATCTTTCCTCTTCAGTTAATCCTTCTAATGCGTCCGCGATATCACTGTCATGATAATCACTTAACTTGTACAACATTTCTTCTTTCGTTAAATCTGATAAGACAATTTCTTTAATTTCTAGACATAATTCATTCATTTTGATATTCCTCCTTTTTTTTATTTAAAAGAGAATATCCTCCTGATTGGATGGATATTCCATACTATTACAACTATTAATCGATTCCATACCAATCACTCCTTTTTTTGTTATACATAATTATTATATTCCTATTCTTGATTTAAAACAATGATTATTAAATGAAAAATTGTATATCTATATATGAATATAATAATTTTCAAAAGCATTCAGACTGTATAAAAGCTCATAAACTCTAACATTATTTTACTAGTACTTCATTTATCACATCTGCTCAAATCTTATAGTCCATAATTAATTATTCGTCTTAATAACTAATCCCATTTTCTCATCCCTTTAATATTTTTAAATCCCCTAATAAAACATATACACAAAATATGATTTCTATAATAAAAATGCTTTGAAATAGCGATTTTCACCATTCAAAGCATTTAATATTTATTCTAAGTCAGCTCCACATGCAGAACATTTATCATTTTCACTCATATTTGTTGCGCCACATTTTGGACAAACTTTTTTATCTGATAAGCTCTTACCACACTTAGGACAGAATGCTTGTCCAGGCTCAACCTCAAAACCACAATTCTTACACTTAACCATATTTACAGTTCCACTCATTGGAATATTATCTTGCTTGATACTTCCTTTTGTAGCTTTTAAAGCTGACCCAATGCATAATGAATAAAAACCAAATACAAGAAGGAATAATGAAATAATCACTGCAAAAATACCAAATCCAAGTTTTAATCCACCCTCAAGATGATCATCCATCACAACACCTGCACCAGATATGATTAAAACAATACCTACAATAATTATTACAACTCCAAGAATTAAGGCACCAATTGATAAACCAATCAATGCTCTTTTTTGTTTTTCAATACTATTTGCCATTTTCTCTTTCAAATATAATCAAAGATTATATATCTCCTTTTTTAAAATTTTTTATGCCAATGCCGCAAGTAAGAATATTGAAGAAATCACTAAAATAACAAGAATAACTACAAGTGATACCTTTAATGGACTAATAGGCAATCCTTTTCCAATCTTTCCTGTTTGTCCATTCATTATTGTTATATACTTCTTCTTTTTATATTCATATTCAAATGTGTATACCGGTAACAAACAATATGTATATTTTTCATTTTTATAATCAGTACTTATGTTTAAGCTTACAACATTTGTATAATCGTATCCTGATAAAACACTACTTCTAATATTACTATCAACAATTGCCTTAGCACTTCTATGACATTCATCTAATGAATCCTGATAATGTTCAACCGAATACCCTCTTAAGAAATTTTCGTCGAACTTATACCCTTGACTCATATCATATGGTAGGATACTTGACATTTGCTTATTGTCAAACTTTGAACTAGATTCAATTACCAAATCTACAAAATCAAGTGAATTGGATCCACTGATATTAAATCTATCAACTTTTCTTTTAGTATTACCTTTAGAATCTCTAACAGTAGTAATCTTTTCTAAGATTCCACTATAAGTTGAAAATGTATTAACGTCAAAAGTAAATGTTGGAACCAAAAGCCCACGAACATTACTTTCTGGAATCTCTTTTTTAAACACTCTAGGCACAAAGAATTTCTTTTTTACACCTTTAGCAAACACACCTACTGCTTCTTTTTCATCATAATTAAATGGTACTACTCTATCTGGCTTTAAGCCGGGCAATTGATCAGTTTTAGAAACATATGCACTACCACAATATGGACAAACTGTTGTTACATCATATCCAGTTACAATTATTTTTGCAGCACAAGTATCGCATTGAAAGACTCTTGCTTCCATAGACCAATTATCATTCTCAGTGTTCGAAGCAACAAGTTCCTTCTTTTGATTTAGTATTGATTTTTCAAAATCAAATACACTTGAGCAATTCTTACATTTTAAACCCTTTGATTTTGGATCAAAAAATAATCCACTACCACAATTCTTACACTGCGAATTAGATGTATCTATTCCTTTTTCATTTTCTAAATCCATTATAATTTTTCACCACACTCTGGGCAGAATTTTGTGCTCTCAGTTAATTTATAACCACAATTATGACAGAATTTTGCTAGAGGTTGCTTAGCTCCACATTCAGGGCAAAACTTCATTGATTTATTAATCTTATTATGGCATTCTGGACACTCTTTAAGTTCATCAGTACCCCCTGTACCTAAATTGCTTTCTTTATTTTGAGCGGGATTAATTCCGTTTAAGGCTTGTCCAAACATACCACCGACTGCCATACCAGCAGAAATTCCAACACCCATTCCGGCCATATTATTTCCATTTGGATTTTGAGCAGCATCTCTCATAGCATTAGCAGCTTGATATTGAGTATATGTCCCCATCTTATCATCCAAAATTCCAAGCTTAGATCTTTCATCAAGAGCCTCTTCAACCTCTTTTGGTAAACTAATGTTTTCAATTACTAATGAGCAAAGTTTTAATCCAAATTTTGCAAAATCATCAACAGATGACTCAACGATTGTATCACTAAACTCACGATAATTTGCAGCTAAATCTAAAGCTGATATCTTGCTTTCCGCAACGGCATCAGTAAAAGCTTGTAAAACCATTGGTTTGGCATGCTCACATACATCATCTACCCTGTAGATTTCATTTGTTCCAAACATTTCTTCCATAAACTTTTTAGCATTTTCAACTTTAAATGAAAATACACCAAAAGCTCTTAACCTTATAGTTCCAAAATCCCTATCTCTCATCATGATTGGATTAGAAGTTCCCCATTTAATTCCTGACATTTGTTTAGTATTTACATAATAAACCTCAGCTTTAATTGGGCTATCAAAATCAGTTGGTAATGATAATAATTTAGTGATGATTGGTATATTCTCAGTCGATAATGTATAAGTTCCTGGTGCAAATACATCACAAATTTGCCCTTTATGAACAAATAAAGCAATCTGTGATGGACGAACAACTAAAGTCGAACTATTCATTATTTCTGATCTATCGGTAAGCGGATATCTATATACAATTGTATCCTTTGAACTATCTTCCCATTCGATGACCTTTAGCATTTGTTTTCTCATTTTATCAAAAAGTCCCATATTAATTCCCTCCAGTTATATAATATTTTCAATTAATATTATACATCATTTATTTCATAATGTTACCATTTTTTCACTAACTATCAAAAAAAACTGTAAAATTTCCATATAAAATCCTACAGTTTTATTATTCTAGCCCTTCAATCCTCGGGATTGTCTATCCATATCTTCAATTACAATGTCATAAATCTCACCAAGGCTTCGACAATATTTTAATACATCCCATGGTTCATTTGTATGAAAATGAATCTTAATTAATTCATCATCACCAACCGCAAGTAAGCAATCTCCCTTGAAGTTGCTTTTGAAATATTCGATAATCTTATCCTCACTTAAATCATGTCCCTCAATTAAAAGTTGGGTATCATAACGATATTCTAACATTTTCATTCCTCCTTTCTTGCTCTTATTCGAATTCGAACGTAATCGATATACCATTTACCATTAAATATAAATTTCATCATATAAATCATTTTGAACCCATTTTTCCATACTTTACATCTCGATAGATTTTACCATTGTCTCATGAACCATCGGATATTCTCTTTTGATTGATTTAGGCTTTCCATTTTCATCCACGAAGCAATGCTTAGAATTTCCTATCCCATAGATTAAACCATCTTTATTTGTAAAAACATATTCAAAAGCCATTTTAACACCACTATATTCTTTTAATTTCAAATTAATATAAACCTCTTCCGCAAACTTTGCAGGGTGCTTATATTCAAAACTTACCGACACTACCGGTGAAATAATTCCTATACTTTCTAACTTTTCATACGGATAACCGATTTCATCTAAAAAATATATGCGTGCTTCTTCCATCCATCTTATATAATTTGAATGATGCACAACCCCCATCTTATCCGTTTCATAATATTGAACTTTATGCACATAACCATCCATTTTTAATTCCCCTCTTTTATTATTTTTTATTGATTTTTTCAGAAAATTATTTATCAATTAAATTAATAGGATTACTATTTATCACCATTATCTACACTTTCATTATTAATAAATTTTAACACATTTTCTGTCCTTTTACAAGGATAAAAAAAATAGCAAAATAAAGCAATAAAAAAGCCTTATAACAATATTTTATTGAAATAAGACTTAATAAATATTTGTAATAATTCTACTTCACATTAAGATGCTTAATAAACGAACGACGTCTCTTATGTAATATGCTATCAAAGGACTTCCATTGGTTTTGAATAGCAGTGTTATCTTCTAAATTCAAATTCGTTTCGGCATATTTTATTTCACCACTTAAAAGATACTTCATAATCTCATAAAGAAGGATCGATGAAACACCCTTCATTCGATATTCAGGTAAAACTCCAATCAATGCCATATCTAACACCTCAGGTTTTTTTATAGCCTTTAAAATTCTAAATAATGCCGGTATTGTTAAATGTCCATTGCTTTTTTGAACCGCCTTAGCAATTGATGGTATGCAGATTCCAAAGCAAACAACATTATCCTCTTCATCTACAATGCAAGCATAATATTTTTCATTCAAAATTAATTTAAAATTAGAAATAATCATTTTTCGCATATTATCAGTAATTGGCACTGTCCCATATAACTCATTATATGTTATATCTAAAACCTTAAAAAGTTTCTCTCCATATCTTTTAATAAAATCCTTTTTAGATTTAGCCTCAACAATCTTTAGCTTATTTCTTCTTAAAATAATTGAGCATAATCTTTCAAATTTATCATCTAGATCTTTTGGTGCATAAAGCTTCCTTTCAACCCAATCAACATCCTTAACATATCCTAAATTTTCAATCAATTTCTGATAATAAGGATAATTGTATTGTTCCTCAAAGGTTGATAACTCATCAAATCCTTCAATTAATAATCCTTCTCTTTCTAAATCCGAATATCCCAAAGGACCAACCACTGATTCCATTTGGTTTTCTAACGCCCATTTTTCAACTGCTTCAAATAAAGCATCCGCTACCTCTTGATTATCGATAGAATCGAATCTTGTAAATCTAACCTTCTTCTCATTCCATTTAGCATTACTAGCACGTTGAATAATTCCTTGAATTCTACCAACATGCTTACCATCTAAATAAGCGTTAAAGAAAATTGAATCACATTGATCATTATAAACATAGTTCTTTTTAAACATTTTCATCTCATCAGCATATAAAGGTGGAACGAAATATTCATTTCCTTTATACATTTTAAGCGGAAGATTAACAAATCTTTTTTGTTCCCTTTTGGTTTCTACTTTAACAATTTCAATCATAGTATTTACCTATTTTTAGCATGAAAGGCAATACCTACACTATTAGGTCCACAATGACTTCCTGCAGTTGGATTAACAACAATATATTCAATATTTAAATCATCACCATATTTTTCTTTTAACATTTGTCCAAGCTTTAATGCAATATCCTCAATATCTGCATGAGCAATTACAATTGGATATTTTGCAATATCCTCCTGAATTTCATCAACCATTTCAACAATTCTTTTTAAAGCACTAAGACGACCGCGCACTTTAGAAATATTTGTCATAATACCATCAGAATTGATATGAATAATTGGGTGAATTCCTAATACATTTCCCATAATACCTGCTAGGCCACTAACTCTACCGCTTCTTCTGAAAAATGTTAAATCATCCGCATAAAAATAAATAGCATATTTTTGAATCTCTGTTTCAGCCCATCTAATCAATTCTAAAGCTGATTTTCCTTCTTTATATAAAGCACCAATCTGTTTAATTATTAAATAGCTTAAAGCAGAAATTGCTTTTGTATCTATTGTATAGATTTTACGATCAGGATAAGTGTTTTGAAGTTCAGATATAGCTATATTTAAGGAATTAAATGTTCCACTCATACTTTTTGAAAAATGAACATAAATAATATCATTTCCATTTTTTAAATGTGGTTCAAAATATTCAATATATTTCCCAGGACTTACCGCTGAAGTCTTAGGCAATACACCATTTCTAAGCATATCATAGAATTCTTTATACTTAAATTCGCTCCAATCTTCATATGGTTTAATTTCTTTTTCATCAATAGAATATGGCATACTTATTAATTTAAATCCATAATCTTCTGCGATTTCTGGTGTGATATCACAATCAGTATCAGTAAAAAAAACTAGCATGTATATAATCCCCTTTCACATCTATTATTTTACTTCACAATATTACCACGACATTAAAATTTTGTCAAATTACGACATTTTTCTTTCTATACAAAGCAAATAAAAAAAGGCTTAAAATAAGCCTTTTCAATAGAATAATTAAATTACATTTTTTCAATTACTTTATCGACAGCAACTTTATATTGTTCCTCATCGATTACACCAGATTCTTTTAATTCCTTAAGTTTGTTTAATTGTTCGTCAATATCTGTCTTTGCTTCATCTAGTACAGGATTTTTTACAAACACTGAAACAAGCAATAATATAAATGGAATACTAAAGAAAACCAAGTAAACAAAATCATTAATCATCATTAACGGAAGTATACCTTGCAAAATTAATAAAGTAATTTTAATTCCTAATCTAGGATTATAAATATTATTCTTTTGTGGATTTTTACATAAAAGCGAATATAAAACAATCATTGCAGCTGAATAAATTAATAGAATTAAAGCAAGAATTTTAATCCAAGATATGTCATATAATTGATTATCAACTTCTACTGAGTTCGGAGCTAAAATTAAAACAAGAGAACCTAAAGCTAATATTGAAGCCTCAACAATTCCAACAATTGCCCCTGCTAATTCAAAAAATCTTTTCATCTTACCCCTCCTTAAATACATTATAACACTTTTGAAGAAAAATTTGTCTTTTTTTAAAAAAAGCTATAAATATTTTACAATAATCATCGCAAGACTCATAATAACTAATCCAAATCCC
>JAEDCM010000061.1 GCA_016294165.1 Anaeroplasmataceae bacterium | reverse complement strand
ATACATTTTCCTGTTGTTGAATATCTCTGATATTCTGTCAACAGGATTTTTTAATGCAAAAAGAGATAATACACATCTTAAACCTTTTAAATTCACCTCAAATAATACAAGTGATTATTTATATTCTCATTTAAGGATAGCATCAAATTTCAAAATAATATTAAAGATTCTATTACTTAAACTATGTATATGTCATGTCACTGTCTATTATCCCAACGTATTTTCAATAGAAGTAGTCTTTTTAAGATAAAAACACTGATACTTACTTAATTTTTACCAACAAAAAAGACATCCCTTTCGAGATGTCTTTTGCATAAAACGTAATATAAAATATTAACGCTTTGAGAACTTTTAAAATTTAAAAGCGGAATTATATCCAACATAATCCATTATAATCATGGCTAATCCCGATCATTTTTATCTAAATAACCACTTATACTGGAAGAAACTGGAACGAAAATCATTAGTTTGGACAACATTGTGACCAATTGTGTCCATTTTGTCGATTATCTTACTGAGCTTCATACCTGTTTGGGTGAAGCTTTTTTATTCTTCTATTTCTAATTTAGGCAATTGATTAATTAAATCAACAGTTTGAACAGATACATTAATTATTCTCAAAAGTAAATTGAAAATATATTTAGGATCATCACTGTAATCATTTGGATCATCAGTAATACCAGATTTTTTATCTGTCTTAACTTGATATTGATCCATAATCCACTCAATTGCTGATTTTCCATTCACTATATATTCATATGCTTTTTCTGGAATAGTAGAGATTGTAATAGAATCATTGAAAATTATGGAGGATCTATCCTTTTCTAACTTACCATTTTTACTACGTTTTTTTGCAAACTTCATTTTTTTAACTTGGTAATTTGGCTCACCTATATATGAGATTTCAACATTCTCATAAACTGGTACTTCTTCATAATTAAGATGAATTTCCATTAAATTTTTGCCAATTTCAACATATTTTTCTTTATTTCTAACAATCGGGATACGTGCTAAATCTTTTTTTAGATCATTAGCATACTTGCCTTGAAAATCCTTAGAATTAAGCAAGCCATATATATATGTAAAAGTATCATCCTTATTCAATCCAATCTTTTTGGCAAATGAATCAGTAATATTATCTTTATTTACTTTAATCAACTCGTCTGAATTATCCTCATTATTAAAACGCATAAAACCTTGTGTTTTTTCTAATAAATCCATACATGGTACACAATTAGAAACAAATACAGAAAAATCTTTATTGGCTCCTCTACCTGAAGATAAAATAACTTTATTATTCTTACCCCATTTATTTAAATATTTTCCTGGTCTTTCTACAATATTTTTATCATACATTAACCATTTTTTTGTAAATGGTCTGTACATCTGTATGCTTAAATTTAAAGGATCAAATTTCAGATGAATACCTCTTTTAAAATCTCTTTCTAAATTGGTAGACCATTTGATTTTTTTGGGGTCCCTCATAGTAGGTTTTTCCCCTAATCCCCCTGATTTAGTTACCTCAAAATTGTAATTATCAATTAATTTTTTGGAATTACATTTTACCTTCTCTCTTGAGAAACCAGATACCCAAATATCTCTATTAGTTTTTACTCCCATAGCATTTATAAAAAAAGGCGAATTCAAGTCATTTGCTATAGGTGCATACTTTTGATAATTAGGATCTCTTTTATTAAGCCAATCATTATTTTGATCGGGTTTTAAACTATTCCAAGAAATATTTTTTATAGAGAAAAGATTTTTAATTATATCTAACTTGTTCTTTTTTGAAATATAATCACCAATATCATGATAAAAAATTTCATGCTTATCAGATCCATCTTTAACCAAAATACTGATTGATACTCCTGTCAAAATATCAAAGATATTCTGACCCTCTTTTTTAGCACCAATACCAACTTTGCCACGAATTGCGCCTCGTAAATTAAAAACATAAAGATAGTTAAACTCTTGATATAAAGATGCTCTAAAACCATCGGTACTATTACTATCTAAAAAGCTATTATTTGTTATGAACCCTATAATCCCCTTATTTTTTATTCGATCACTAGCCCACCGAAAAGCCTTTATATAACTATCATATACACTCATACTCAACTTAGAGTGACTTTGCTTAACATAACTCTTTTCAATTTGTTCTTCTAATTTTAAATAATGAACATTTTGATTATCATCATTTGCATTTTTTTGTCCCACTGAATAAGGCGGATTAGAAATAATAGCGGTAATTGGCACTTCTTGTTGTTTCTTTAAACGCTTATCATTTTCTCCAAACATATCATCATCTAGGGTATTTTGTCGTTCTGTACTTTCAAAAGTATCAGTTAAAACAATACCTTCAAATGGCTTGTATCCATGATCAGGTCCATTAATCTCATCAAATACAGCTTCAATATTAATAGCAGCAATATAATAACTTAAAAGAACGATTTCATTAGCAT
>JAEDCM010000011.1 GCA_016294165.1 Anaeroplasmataceae bacterium | reverse complement strand
TTCCCTCATGTAAAAAATAAATAAGATATAAAAATCTCTAGGTTATTATGATATAAACCTAGAGATTTTATTTTATCCTACAATATATTCATCATCATCGTCTAAAAGATCTAACTCATAAGCAATGATTGAAAAAATTTCTAATGATGATTGAAAATCATCCCCAAAGCTCTTATAATTTAAATCATTTAAAATGCCAAACAATTCCATTGGGGCATCTTCACCCTTTTTTATATGATCATAAATGCGATCCAATAGTTCTTGATATTCCTGTTTATGATTCTCTGGAGCTTCATTTAGATAATCCTCTACATACAATAAAAGATTAACGGTTTTTGCATGTTTATTTAACTCATTAATTGAACCATAATATTCAGTAATTAAATTATTAATTTGTTCAACTTGATCAAATAGATAATCAAATCCAAACTCAAAAATTTCTAACAAACTAGGTTCAATTTCCTCATTATTAACTCTTAGATTATAAACATATTCTAACACATCATAAACATGCTTAAATCTAATTGCCACATCATTTTTTGATTCAATCATTTTGATGATTTCATCGTTATCTAATTTAAAGCTTGCATAATCATTAAATGTGAAATCCATAGTTCCTCCTTATTTTAAAAAAAGGCTTGTTTCCAAGCCTTTCCTATTATTTGTCATCATATAGATCTTCGTAATCATCCATCATGTCATTATATCTTTCTTCATCAAGATAATCCATTTCATCGTCATCGTCGTCGCTTGGATCTAACATAATATCGTCTTCATCTTCGTCTTCATCTTCATCTTCGTCTTCATCTTCATCATCTAACATATAATCATTTACTGTTAAATTATCCTCTTCATCATCTTCGTCAACAATTTCTTCATGATTAAAGTATGATCCATCTTTATCCCATAATTCTAAAGACTGTCTTTCTTTTAGATCCCATGTGTCATCACCACAATAAACAAATTTTCCACTTGTTGTGATGTCAACATATAATTGTGAAACCTTATCTACATCTTCTAAATCGTAACCCTTCATTTCCATTACTTCTTTAATAAGATTTTTAATAGCCTGTGGTTTCTTTTTTTGACCCATAAGCATTTCTGCTACTTCAATCATTGACATTTGATCTATTTTCATTTAGATTCCTCCTAGAAATAACTACAACTAATTTTATATGAAAATTACATAATTTTCAAGTGTTTTATTATTATTTATAATAAAATAATTAATAACACGAAAATAAACCCTGGAATTTTAAAAATTCCTGTAATTAAAATGGTCCATGCATTAATAGGAATATAAAAATTAAAAAACTGACCAATAAAATTAATTCCTATTAAAACTAACATTCCCACTAAAACTGATATTAAAAGCTCTTTAAGCATAAAATTCACCATTAAATTATATGCTTATCTAAAAAATATATGCTTATCTTCTTCCCTCTAAAGCCTTAGTAAGAGTCAATGTATCTGCATATTCTAAATCGCCACCAACTGGAAGCCCATGAGCAATTTTAGTAACTTTAATATCCTTGTCTTTTAGCATTTCTTTAATATAGCTAGCAGTTATTTCACCCTCAACTGTTAGATTTGTAGCTAAAATAATTTCCTTCGCATTACGCGTAAATAGGCTGTTTAAAAATATATCATCAGGACCAATTCCATTTGAAAAATTAATAACTCCATCTAACACATGATATAATCCGTTATAGCTATTAGTTTTTTCAACAGCAAATAAACCCTTTATATCCTCTAAAACCATAATAGTATCATGATCTCTTGAATCATCATTACAAATGACACATTGATCAGTCATAATATTATTACATATAGGACATCTCTTAATTGATTTTATCCCAATTAAAGCATTGATAAATGCATCAATATCCTCTTCATTTTGCTTGGTGATAGAATAAATTGCTAGTCTTTCGGCACTTTTATTTCCAACACCAGGATACTTTACGAAAGCATCAATTAATTCATTAACCTCTTTTGGATATTTCATTAAAAACCAAATCCTGGCATTCCACCTGTATATTTAGACATTACTTTATTAGCATCCTCATCAATCTTATTCATTGCATCATTTAAAGCCGCAACTAAAGTATCCTCTAATAAATCTAAATCGTCTACAGATTCAATAGCATCTTTATTAATTTTAATACTTTCTACTTCTTTTGAACCATATACCTTTACTTCAACGACTCCACCAGAAGTACCTGTATATAATTTTTCCTCTAAAGCTCTTTGAGCTTCCATCATTTCTTTTTGCATTTTTTTAATTTTGTTAATCATCGCTGGATTCATAATTTTTCACTCCTCAAATTTTACTTTATCTTTTCCAAAGAAATCAATGGTTGTTTTAACGAAGCTTGACTCCACAACTTCTTCATTTCTTTTTTCAACATTAACATCAATACCTGTTAAAACAGGTTTAGCTATTCCACTTTTTAATTGCTTAATAAATTCCTTTGAAAGAATTTCCCATTGAGCTTCAGTAATAGCTACATAATCTTCAATTAAACGTGATTTACGATTTAAAACCTTCTTAATCGCGCGTTTATGATTATCATTCATAATCTCTTGACATTTATATTCGCTTGGATAAGTTATAATCATCTCATACTCACTACATGCGACTAGCTTACCCTCGTATAAAAGCTTTGCGGAAAATGAAGTAACAGGATCAGATATTTCATTTAATCTTGACCAAGACTTTTGCATAAGCTCCTTCTTTGATTTTGAAGCATTTCTTAAAATCTCTTGAATTAATTCTACATTAGTAGTGTAATTAATTGGCTCTACAACAATCTTTTCCTCTTTTTTTACTTGAGGTACTACCTCAATCTTTCTTTCCTCTAATTCCTTAACACGCTTTTCTAATTTATACAATAATTCATTTTCTTCAACATTTTTAACTTCTAAATTATCAGTCATTTTAATAAATGCTAATTCTAAAAAAGCTCTTTTTTGATTAGTCCATTTAATACTATTTTGGGTTTCATTTAAAATATCTAAATAAAAATAAATTCTTTGATTAGAAATTTTTTTAGAAATACGAACAAATTCTTCATTGTTAAAAATATCTAAACTAAAACGATTATCGCGAATGTTCTTAAACACTAATATATTTCTACAGAAGGTAATTAAATCAAAAATGATGCGTGGAATTTCCTTACCCTCGCTTAATAACTCATCTAAAATATTCATGGCCATCGTGGAATTTTTATCACATAAAAAATCCATTAATTCAATAAGTTTTGATGTTCTAACTGAACCACTTACCTTATGAACATCATCCTCATTGATCTGTCCATCAGAAAAAGAGATAACCTGATCTAATAGGCTTAGTGCATCACGCATTCCACCTTCAGCATTTAAAGCAATGGTATTAATCGCTTCCTTAGTAATTAATATATTTTCCTTAGCAACAATTTCTTCAATTTTTTTAGTCATTTCTTCAATCGAAATAGCTCTAAAATCAAATCTCTGACATCTTGAAAGAATTGTTGGTGGTATCTTATGAATCTCTGTTGTAGCTAAAATAAAGATTACATGCTTAGGTGGTTCTTCTAATGTCTTTAACAAAGCATTAAAAGCACTTGTTGAAAGCATATGAACCTCATCAATAATATAAACCTTATACTTACAAACGCTTGGTAAATATTTCACCTTATCTCTGATTTCACGAATTTCCTCTACGGAATTATTACTTGCGGCATCAATCTCAATAACATCACTGATTGTGTTATTATTAATACCCTGACAAATGCTACAAGTATTACAAGGATCACTTATTGGCGCGCATTCACAATTTACAGCCTTCGCAAAAATCTTCGCAATACTAGTTTTTCCGGTACCACGAGGCCCACTAAATATATAAGCATGCCCAACCTTATTATTCTTTAAAGCATTCATTAAAGTACGAGTAATATGTTCTTGTCCAGCTACCTCACTAAACGTTTTAGGACGATATTGTCTATATAATGCTACATACGCCATAAAATCACCTCCAATGTTTATTTTACCATATTTTATATGTAATATAAAGTTATTTTCCTAGACAAAAACGGGAAAATAGCGTATCCACCAAAAACTCGGTACTATTATCACCAACAATTTCTCCTAAATAATTAAAGGCTTGCCTTAAATCAATCTCAACCATATCAATCTCTAATCCATTATTAATAGCATCTAATGCATCATTTAATGCTCTATATGCATTTTCTAATAATGAAATATGGCGAACATTTGATAAATAATTCATTTCAAATTGATCAAATGTATTTAATTCTAATATTTCTTTGATTTTCTTTTCTAATTCATAAAAGTTTGTTTGATTTTTAGTAGATAAATAAATATCTGCAGGATATTCATTGTTTTGTTTTAGATCATTTTTATTAGAAATGATTATTCTCTTCTTATCCTTTGTCATCTCTAAAATACTCAAGTCCTCTTCGGTTAGCTTACTGCTTCCATCTAAAACTACTAAAACTATATCGGAATTATCAATACTACTTTTACTTCTGTTTACTCCAATTTGCTCAATCACATCCGAAGTATCTCTAATACCAGCTGTATCAATCAAATTCAAGGTAACTCCACCTAAATTGATATATCCTTCTACTAGATCTCTTGTTGTCCCAGGAATATCACTTACAATTGCTTTTTCTTCTTCTAATAAAGCATTCAATAAGCTTGATTTACCAACATTTGGTCGTCCAACAATTGATGTTTTAATCCCTTCTCTTATCAACTTTCCACTTTTTGATTTTTCTAAAATATTTTTCATTTCATCAATCAAGCTATTAATAATCGGTAACACTAAATCATTAGTCATTAAAACCTCATCAGTATATTCTGGATAATCAATATTCACATCAATATTGACAATTAAATCCGTTACCTTATCTTTTAAATTTTTAATCATATTGCTTATTTTTTTACTGATTCCATTATTAGCGATATCTAATGCCATTTTACTTTTCGCGCTAATCATATCCATAATTGATTCAGCTTGAACTAAATCAATTCTTCCATTTAGAAATGCTCTTTTACTAAATTCTCCTGGTTCAGCCAATCTGATGTCTTGTTTTAACAAAGCGTTCAAAACTTCCTTAGTTACAAAAATACCACCATGACAATTAATTTCCACTGAATCCTCTGCAGTAAAGCTTCTTGGCCCTTTCATAACACTTACCATTACTTCATCAATCATTCGATCATCTAATACTATTCTTCCATACACTATACTATGTGATGGAACATTGCATAAGTTTTTTCCTTTAAAAATTTTATTTACTTTTTCAATTGCATCTTTTCCGCTTACTCTGATAATCGAGATTGCTCCACTTCCAAAAGGAGTCGCAATAGCACAAATTGTATCGTTCATGTAATCACCTAAATTCTTAAAAATCGCTTAATAAAGCATTAATCATTAATATCGTGTTTTTGTTTTTTAAATGGATTAAATCCTCGATAAAAATCTCGAACATACATAAATATAACTGAGAATCCACCTAAAATAGAACCTAAAATATAATAACCAGTTCCCATAATTAATCCAATGATTGCACTAGTCCATAAGGTTGCTGCCGTTGTTAATCCTCGAACATGTCCTCCACTTTTCAAAATTATACCAGCACCTATAAAACCGATACCTGTAATAACCTGAGCAATAATCCTTTGATTCTCTACTACTACCTTACCAACTAATTCTGGATTATCTAAAACCAATTTTTTGCTTTCTAAATACATCTCTCTTTGCATAATCGCAATTGCACAAGCCGCCATTGCCATTAAAACATGAGCGCTGATTCCAGCATCCTTTCCAATTTTTTGACGTTCATATCCAATAAGCCATGTAAAAATAAAAGTTAGACCTAAAGATATAATTAAATTTTGCCAATCCATAATCCGCCCTCCTTTATGTTATATTATTCTTTAAATATATTATACTATATTTAAAACTATTTTTCATTAATATCTATAAAAAAAGACCACTAGCCTATTGGCTAGCAGTCCCAATTACTTAGCTTGATAAACCAGATGCTCCATATTTTGTATATGAGCTATTTGTAACCTTTAATAATCCTCCCATATTAATTGCTCCACTTGATGTTCTCCATCCTGTATGTGGATTAAAGCTAATTGAAGGAGTACTTAAAGAATTAAAGATTGATGAGCTTGGTTTAGAGATAACCGTACCTACACCATTTTTACTTACTGTTGTTGATGAAGATACCTGATACCATTTAGATGAATTATAATAAATGGAATTAGAAATCTTTCCAACAAATTTATCTGAACCTACACTTCCACTTGTGAAGTAGCTTAGTAAACCACTATATGTTGATCCGCTACCTGCACGATCAAATTGGAAGTTAGCCTTACCACCATTTCTGCTGTTGTTAAATGATGTACAGTTTGAAATAGTTAAATTAGCTGGATTATTATTATCAGTAAAGCCATGAGCTTTATTTTCAAATGAAATACAATTTTTAACAATATGGGCTGTACCAACACCACCACCACCTAGTTTAAATCCATTTCCATCGGAACCATCAGTCATTTCACCTGATTGTGTTTGCCCATTACGATAAGCAATACAGTTTTCAATTGTAACTTGCCCAATTGGACCTGTTTCCGATTTGGCATACATATCCCAACCATCATCTACATTATTATTCGCAATACATCCATAGAAATAGTTACCAGGACCGCATGTAAGTTTAGGCGCAAATCCATCGGCATCCTCCCCATTGTCTGGGTCGCAATTATTCTTAGAAGTACAATTGAAAAATTTATTGTAACTAGGCCAGTCGCTCATATTAGATAAAGATGATTTTTCACGTGATATTTGGAATCCAGAATCACGATTTGAATCAGCTACACAAAGCTCAAAAGTATTATAGTTTCCACAAACGAAATATCCGTTATCTCCGGCATTTTTCACTGTTATACCTTTAATATACCAATAATCACCTGAAACAAATAAGCCGCGATTTGATGATCCCGTAGATTGACCACTAAAATCTAAAATAACGTTCCCATTGTTATAAGCAATCAAATTAATCTTATTAGATGATGTACCATTCTTTGATAAAGTAAGCATACTGCTTAAATTATAAGTACCTGCTAATAGATAAATTGTTTTACCAGCACTAGCATTACTAATGGCATTACTAATGCTCATTGGATTACTATATGTTCCGCTACCATTTCCGTTACTTGATGCATAAATTGCATTACTACTTGATGCAGTAGTTGTCGTTGTTTTAGTTGTTGTTTTGGTTGTTGTAGATGATTTAGTAGTTGTAGACTGAGTAGTTGTTGTCCCACTTGATGATCCACTACCAATAACTGAAACATAAAAAATATTTAATCCATTAGCTTGTGAACAAATGTAATACGTCCCTGCCGATGTAACTGTAAAAATTACTTCTGTTATACTTGAACCATTAACAGTGCTCGTTTGAAGTGTATTACTACCTGAATTTAAAGCGGCCACTACTGGTTTACTTGAATTATTAGGAATCATATATGCTGTAATAACCGCTGCCCCAGATGTTTCAAAAGTAATATTTCGATAACTACTACTTCCTCCACCTTTCAATTTCAAGACCTTAGAAAATGAAATTCCACCATAAGATGCACTTTTCTTTGCGACCTCTACATTCTTACTAGAGGTTGCCTTTATAGTAAAATTGCCACTAGTAAAGCTTGATGATTTTGTTCCTGTTGATAAGTCATTAGCATTAAAGGCTTCATTCGTAATAGCGGCTTTACGAACGATACCTGGTGTTCCACTACTTATAGACTTTTGCCTATAAAATAATGGTACGAGAAGAATCAATAAAATAATTGAAATCTTCTTCATTTTTTTTCCTCCTTTTTTATTATTTTACGCACTTAGCGTAATAAACCTCCTAATAAATCTTATTACCGCTTACATTTTGTATCTTCTATCTCAATTTCACTTTATCAAAACTGATTTTATAAATCAATGAATTTCAGAAAAGTCATTTATAAACCCTTTTTTCGCTTTATCATTTTTTGTAAAATGCTGATGAAAAAACTTATAAAATCATAAAAAAAGAAGATTTTTAAAATCTTCTATATTACTTTTTCCATTCTTTTAATAGATCATCTACATCTAATGCAAATACCTCTACATCATCAAAGCTTGCAATGCTTGCACCACTTGCTAATGCATGTCCACCACCATTGTATTTATTGGCTAATTGATCAATTTTTGGACCATTAGAACGTAATCTAATTCTTATTTCATTATCATATTCAATAAAAAGTGCCCATACTGGAAATCCTTCAATATTTCCAATTACGCTTACCATACTTGAAGCATCCTCATCGCTAACCATGAATTGTTCTTTTATATCTTTAGAAATAGTTGCATAAGCGAATCCTTCTTTTGTCATTTTAAAATTACTTAAAACATATCCCTTTAAACGAATTACATTTAAGCTTTCTTTACTTAAATAACCATCAATTTCTGAAGGATTAGCTCCTTTATCTATTAACATTCCCGCTGTTTTCATGGTATTACTGTTAACACCTGAGAATCTAAATCTTCCAGTGTCAGTAACCATACCTGTATATAAAGCTGTTGCACCAGCTTCATCAATTTTTAATTTAGGAAAATCTAATAAAAGACTAGCAACCATTTCAGATGCTGAAGAGACTTGCCCTACCCATGCATAATTTCCATAATCCTCAACAGGAATATGATGGTCAATTTTAATAATCTCCTTAGATAAATTATATCTTTGATCGGATACACGGTCTAAATTTGCTGTATCCACAATAATTGATAAAGCTCCTTCAAACGCTTGATCATCTATTTGATCGACATCACCTAAAAATGAAAGATATTCACTTTTTCCACCAACTACATAAACATTTTTATTTTTATAGGTATTTTTTATAATTGATTTTAACCCTAATTGTGATCCTAGGCAATCCCCATCTGGTCTAATATGACCATGAATAATAATAGTATCATATTCCTTAATTTTTTTTAAAATTTTATTTTGAATCATACTCTCTTCTCCTTATCTTTAAATCCTTAATCATTAAATCGACAGTCTCCCAATCATTTAGCGTTGCGCCACAAGCGTAATCGTGACCACCTCCACCATATTTTTTAGCAATATCAATAACCTTTATAAATTTAGAACGAAGTTCACACAAAATCTTATCGTTTTTAATATCATATGTAAAATTAGCCCAAATAAAAATATTTGTAATGCCGCTCATAATATTAACCATTCCTCGAGAAACACTAAAGGTATCTACATTAAATCTTTCAAAAACATCCTTATCATTCTTCATATAAGCGATATTATCCTCAATCACATATTTTTGTTGGAAATAGTTTTTCATTAAACGCTCTTCAATTGTTTCAGTATATAGATTATTATAGATAAACTGTAAATCTGCACCATATTCTAATAAACATTTTGCGGCATTAAAGGTATTAGATGTAACTGATTGATATAAAAACCTACCAGTATCAGTGATAATCCCTCCAATTAAAGCTGTAGCTGATTTTTGATTGATTTTTAAATATTTATTTGCAAAATCAAAAACTAACTCAGCACATGCAGGGTATGATGTATTTTTATATACATAAGCATTAATATCTGAATCATTATTATGATGATCTATGACAATGCATTCCTTAGCAAGTAAATATCTATCATCACTTACTAAATGGCTAACTGCAACATCCAAAATAATCGCTAGGCTATCCTTAAATAAATCATTATTCACTTCATCCATATCACCAATAAATCCAAATTTATTAGTCTCACCAACTACATATACCTCTTTATCAGGATACATACATAAAATAGCCTCTTTAAGCCCTATTTGAGATCCTAATGCATCCAAATCAGGATTAGTATGTCTAAATATAATAATTCTATTATATTCCTTAATTTTAGTTATAATATACTCCATAATCATTTTCCTTTCCATTATACACCCTATTATTTATGAACCATGTCGTTTTGTGTAATAGAATTTCATTTATTGATCCATCAATAGAATATCCATTTCCATATGATGTAATTACAATATGACCATTTAAAAAAGTTGCATATACATCATTTGTATAATTATAAAAACAATCTAAAGACTCTTGATGTGGGAAGCTATATTTACTATTTGTTCCACAAGAAATAACAATCACTTTTGGATTTATTTGTGATAAAAAATAATCATTGATTGCAGTTTTTGATCCATGATGACCAGCCTTTAATACATCCACATTACCAATATCATTATTTTTCACTAAATCATTTAGTGCATCCTCTTCTAAATCTCCAGTAAATAAATATTTGTTTTCTCCATGTCTAATTAGACAAGCAACCGAATCATTATTATCATCCGCTTTATTATTAAAATAATAGCTGTTATATAAGAATTCAATAACTAAATCTTCATTAATTATAAATTCCATCATTTCATTATTAATACTATCATACAATTCATCAATATAATAATGTTTAGAATTTTCATTTTCTAATAAATTTTTATATATTTGATACAAATTTGATGTATGCGTATAATTAAACTCCACTATATTTTCAATCTCATAATGCGCAAAAACTCCTTGAGTATATAATTCAATATCATTTGAACCAAGTCCATCACTGAGTCCAACTAAACCAGCAATATGGTCTAAATCCGCATGAGTCACAATTAAATAATCCAATTTATCCTCCACATATTTTTCTAAGTAAGGAACAATTATATTAGTTCCGGCCGATTGAGTTCCACCACCATCAATCAAAATTTCAATGGCTCCGTATTTTAATAATGTCGCATCTCCATCCACACCTAAATTAATATAATGAATTTCCAATTCTTCCTTAACTGTAACATCCTTTAAAACAATCAAATCCATACTATAGCTATATTCCACATTATCTAATACCAAGATATAACTTAAAGTGATTGGAATATCCGCTGTTGTTCTATTAACATTTCCATTGTTGTCAAAATAGTTAACATTTGAAGAACTATATTCCTTTAAACTTACACCTAAATAATCTAAATATGGTAAAGATACTGAATGCTTAATTTCTTTATCAATATTAGACTCAACTAAATCCTGTGCTAAACTTAATTTAGTAGATGCATCTAATTCTATTTCTAAAACTTCATCAATCAAATAATGGAAACCATTATTAAAAATAATGTTTAATCTTACTCCACGACCTTCACAATCAATTAGAGCCTTTTTAGCATTAGCATTATTATTATTTAAAAGTTTGATTTCATTTTTTAAATCAAATAAATAAATATTTCCTTTTTCATATTTAATTATACCTTCTACCTCATAATATCTTTGATAATCAATTTGTTCATTAATTAAATCAGCTAATGATATATTATTGGCCGTAAGAGTTATTGATTTATTATTTTCTTTTAAAACCAACTTTTCTGGCGATATTTGAAGGGATTTATTATTTAGTGAAGAATATCCGTAAATCCTTATCAAATCGCCATTTTTAAACTTTTCTTGGCTTAAAATAAACACAACACTTGTGTTATCAGTTACATAGAATCCATCAGTTAGCGCTTCTCCTAAGACAATTGCTTCAAACTCAACATTTGTATTTAAAGCAATATCACTAATTTTATTTATTATAGTCATTGTTTTCAATACTGAACCATTAAAGGTTTTAGTTATGCTTTCATTGTTAAGAGTTATAGTAGCAGTCAAAACAAAATCTATATTTGTGATATTTCTATTAACAATTGCTTGATTATTATCAATCGTTATAGAACTATTATTTGATTCCCATGATATAGTTGAATCATGTAATCCAATAACGGGTAATTCAAAATTCTCAGTTATTAATTCTAAATTACCTAAGGTTAAATCCTCCTTAGCTTCCTCTAATAAACTATTTTCAAAATTCAAAGAATAATTAAAAAAAACATTAGATGTATAATCCTTTGAATAAACATTCCATTCATCCCAATTGGTTGTGGGTGTAGGAGATAAGATTGAACTTTTTCTAATCAAGGTATGATCCTTAGTAAACGATGATTCAAATTCTCCATTGCCAGTACTTCCATTTTCTGGTTCAAACCCGATTTGATCAACAACAATTCCCTTATCATTGATCAACCTTATAACGTCATACATTTCTCCATTAAAGGTATAATTATAAGTATCAAATCTGTTCTCCTCTGGAATTACTAAAACATTTGTTGCGTTTCTGCATATGATTATAGTTTGTTTATTATCAATAAAAACATTTCCAAAGGTGTAATATCCCTTAGATGGTGTTGATGATAAATTTAAATCAGCCCCCAACTGATATCCATTTAAATTGACAGCTTGTCCAGTACCATTATAAATAGCAATCGCTTTATTATTTGATGATCCTTCCATATAAGCTGAAATAATTATATCTTTATGATTATTTGATTCTATGGTTGTTTTTTGTGTGGTTGTTGTAATACTTGTAGTTAAGGTATTTATTGATGAAATAGAAGCATTAGTAGTTGTTTTTTTAGTAGTCGTTTTTTTATTTCCACAACTAGCTAAAAATAAGACTATTAAAAAAAGAACAAATGTTTTTTTCAACGAAACCACCTCTAGTTTTATTATAACATATTTTTTTATTAATCATATAAAAATTATTTTTCAACAAAACAAAAAACGGCTTTAAAAAGCCGTTTAATTCGCATTTATATTACTATAAATTATTTTTCATAAATAATTGTAACTGAATTAATATGAACTTGAGTAGTTGAGGTATTAACATTCTTTAATGTAAATGAATTACCATTAATTTCAAATGTGTTATCAACACCAGTTACTTGAGCACCATCTACTAATACAGCTGCACCAGTTTCTTTACCTGTAACAAAAGAAATAGTAATTGATAAAATTTTCTTTGTAGATGAAACTGTAATTGTATTACCATTACCAGAAGCATTACCATACAATCTAATATTTCCTGCTGTATTTAATCCTGGTAAATTAGAACCATCATTTTTAGTTGCTGTAACTGTAAAAATTGTTTCATCTAATCCAATTTTTGCGGCATTGTTTCCTTCCACCATATTAGTTGTTGATCCACCAGCATATTTTAATGTAGCAGTACTTGTTTCAACAACAGTTGTAGATTGTGAAGGAACTGTTACTTCAAAAGTCTTAGTATCAGTTGCACCTTTACAAGTGATTGTAGCAGTAAGTGTTACTGTAATATCATCTGTAGCATGTCTAGTAACTGTAGCAACACCAGTTTCTGAATTAATTGCAATTGCCTCATTGTTGCTTCCCCAAGTAATTGTTGCTTCACCAGATGTTAATGGTAAAGTAACATTTTCAGTTAAAGAAGATTCAACAGTTAAGCTTGATTTAGCATCAGCAACAACTAAAGCACCAATAATTGCTTCTTCTGTAGCACTTAAAGCTTCTGTGTTAGCTACAATTTCAATTACTCTACCTTGTGCGTTATTATAAGCACCAACTACATATGTAACATCTACAACATCATATAGTTCGATTCCTGTAGGTAAAGTCATTTTGTAGAATAATAATTCATTTCCAGCAAAATCTGCTAAATATGAGTTTCCGCTAGCTTTATATGATTTAACATACACTTTAGTTGTCTTAAATAAATTTGCTTGACTTGCTAATGTTATTTGATCAAGTGTAGTAGTTGTAGTATTAACAACGAAATCTGTATCAGTAACTACTGAGAAATCAGTATTTGCGGCAAGTTTAACTTCGTTTAATCCTTTATAAGTAACAATTGTTCCTGTAGCTGTGATAACATCTCCAACACTAATATCAGAAGATGTAGCAGTTAAGTACACAACGATACCAGCGGCACCATCATTGATATATACATTTTTACCATCGATAAAAATGATCTTTCCTGTAACTGTATATTTAACAGTAGATTCAGTTGTAGAAATATTGGCTAAAGCTTGTTGAATTGAAGTTAATACAACTCCTTCTGCTTTTACTGTAACTTCGATTGTACCAGTTTCAGTTGCACCATTCTTTGTCATAATATATGTTAATGTAACTGTAACATCGCTACCAGTAGGTCTAGTAATTGTTACTTTACCATCTGTAGCAATTGCGATAGCTTCATTATCACTTGCCCATGTAATTGTTGAACCATAAGTTCCAACTAATGTTAAAACTAATTCATCTTCAACTGTTTTTGTTGAAACATAGCTTTCAGCATTTGCCTTATCAGCAGCAACAACTTCAGCATCTGTTAAATTAGCTTGGAAGTCTTCTTCATATGAGTAAGAAACTTGCCAATATTTATTTGATGAATGATATCCAACAACAACTGTCTTTAAAGATACTTCCTTACCAACATAAACTGCTAGAGTATCTGGAGAAATCACTGATGATGAGAAATATACTAATACTTTAGTTGTACCATCAGTAATATAATAATTTGTATAGCTTCCTGATACTTCTGATAATAATGTACCAGTTAAAACAATATGAGAATATAATAATTCCTTATTTGCTGATAATGTCTTGTCTTGGAATGTTGCAGGTGTAACAGCTGTATACTCAGGTAATGTATATGTTCCAGCAGCAGATGTTGCAGCAGTAACTTCACATCCTGTTAATTGAATTGCTCCATAGTTTTCTCCAGCTGTACCTAAAACAGCAACTTCAGTTCCTTTTGGACTAGTTTTATATCCACTTAAGAAGATTGTACCTGTACCATCATTGATATATGAACCATTCTTAGCAACATAAGTAATGATACCTTCGATTTCAACTTGACCAGAATTCTTTGTGATTGTATTAATCTTTGTATATTCTAATACTTGACCAATTTCTAATACTAATACTTCAAATGTCTTTGAAGCTGTTAAAGTACCATCTGTAATAGTAGCTGTTAAAGTAACCACAATACCTTTTAATTCACCAGTTGAACCAGCGGCAGGTCTAGTAATTGTTGCAGCACCTGTTGCACTATCAACACTAATTGCGGCATTATTACTTGTCCATGTAATGTTCATATTTCTTACTGTTTTTGGAACAGTAAAGTTTGTAGTTGTTTTATCTTTATTAATTTCAATGATATCAACATATGAATTTAATAAATCTTGTTCTGATGCATTACCAATTGCTGATGTAGTTAAAACATATGCAGATGATGTTCCATATGATGAGTTATATCCATTATATGCAACATATAAAGAAACACTAGTACCTTTCTTTGCTGCAACTGCATTTATAACAGCCTCAGGAGATTTATAATAAATTTCAACATCATTTACACCATCAGAAATTGCGTATTTATTTTTAGAACCGCTAGTGATTTCAATAATATTTCCAGTAACCTTATAAATCTTAGTGAAATCAGCAACCTTAAGACTCTTTAAGTCACAGATTTTAGCAGGAGTTGCTTCAACAACATCTAAACTAGTATAATCAGTAGGAACTGAAGCACCTTCCAATTTATTAATAATTGGAGCTTCACTAGTAAGTCCGATTTCTGGCATATTATAGTATAAAGTAAATTTACCCATAACACTTACTAATTCACCATCAGTATATGTTACATTAGCAAAATTAGTATCAGCCTTAGTAAATACATAGATTACATCTTTTCCATCTGTAACATAAATACCTTCTGTTGTTTTTTCACCAACAACTCTTACATTATTTAATAATACTAAGTCATTCTTATTAGCTGTAAGAACTGTAGCAATCTTATCAGTTGTTAGATCAGGCTCTAAAGCAACTGCTCTTACCTTAAATTCTTTAGTGGCTGACGCCTTTTTATATGTTAAAGTTGCAGTAAGAGTAATTTCTAAATTTTGACTACCTACTGGTAATAATTCAACTTCTACGTTAACAACCTTGTTTTCTTCATCGATATCTCCGATTTTAACGTATGTTTCATTACTACTAGTCCAAGTGATTGTAATTTCTTGATTTTCACCAGTTACGATTGGTAATGTGAAATCAGTAGTAACTTTTTGCTTATCTTGTGTAATAACTAATTTTTCTACAGCAGCATTGACCTTTTTTTGATCAGTTTTAGAACTTGATGATTTGCCACATGCAGCAATAGTTAATGTTAGTGCAATTAATGCAACAAAGATAAACATTTTTCTTAAATTCTTAACCATCTTTCTTCTCTCCTTTTCTTTTTTTATTTAAATTGCATAGCAATAATAAATACTTACTTAAAAACTACATCAGACATTTGAGTTAATTTAATCTGATAATTACCTTCATAATAATCAACGATACCAACAACATCAATTGTCTTATTTGTAAAGTTAGAAGCTAAAATTTTATTTGTTTCATCAACTAGATATTCTCCAGTTAAATCGAACATTACAATTGTTCTAATTGTAACAGCTTGTCCATTAATCTCACCTGTAATTGTAATAGCACCAGCTGAATTACCAGTTTTAGTTGTATATGTGCTCTTTACAACCACATTTTCTAATTTAACTAATGTTGCAAGACCTGCTGTTTTATTATTTAAAGACTCTGCTGTTTCAACAATTGGTGTAATCGTACAATTCCTTTCAATAACCTTTAAATTGTCAATTGCATCACTTAAAGCAACATCTTTAATACCAACAATTTGATAAACATCACCATTTTCATAGTATGAAACAAATCCACTAATTCTAACCTTATTTCCGATTTCTAATTTACGAGTTTGAAGGAAGGCTTTATAAACTTGGAATCCATAAGCTTGTCCATTAACCTCTTCTTGAACATAAATAGTTTCTCCATCAATTCTTGTTACTACGGCAGTAAATGTAACTTTCTTTAAGAAATAGTCCTTTGCACTCTCTCTTAAAATCTTTAAATCGACACTAATTGGATCCTCATACCAGAATTCAGGATCCTTTTCTCCACTCCATAAAGCTAATTCTAATTCATTAGCTTGAGCCGCGGCTTTAGTTAAAATATCACCATATTTAGTATCTCCAGCACTCTTAGCCTTTGAATATCCTTCTTGTAAAATCTCTAGGTTTAAACAAGTATAATCCTTTGATTCACTAGTGCGATACCAAACAAATGCTAAATATCTAGTTCCTGTGCTATCTGGATTAGCTTTACTATCATTTGACTCAATGATAATTGAAGATGCACTTTCTAATCTATCAGAAGTAAATTTTGAAGCTGCTAAACCATAAGGCTCAATATTTCCTGTTGATTCAGGAGTGTCAATTCCTAAAAATCTGATTTTAATGGCTTCTCCACTTTGTAATGTAAAGTGAGCAGTATCACCATCAACCTTATTAAGAAGGGTTACAACCTCAATTCCGTCATTTAAGAAGGTTTTTCCTTCATATTCTCTTTCTAATTTAAGTTGAGATGCATAATTAGTCTTTTTATCCTTCTTATCGCCGCATCCCACAAGACATACGGCAATAAGAAATACTAACGATAAATATTTAACAATTTTAGCCAACATTATATTCACACTCTTCTAATGCTTCTTTAAATGCTTTAGCAACTGTTTTTTGACCTTCCATTACTAAAATAATGATATTTCCAACTTCATCTCTGGCTGTTGATGAACCAACGAACGCTGGAGAAACAAAATATGCATCTAATTCAACTTGTTTAATAGCTTGTTTTGCTGCTAAAGCAGAAATACCTGCAGCTGTACCATCAGCTAAATTTAAATAATCTTCAACATAATATTGATTTTGTTGTGCTGAATGTGTAACTGGCATATATCCACTAGCAATCGCAAATTTAATTTGAACTTCATCTCTTAATAAGTATTTCATAAATGTCCATGCTTTTTCATTTACACTCTTATTAAAATCAAATAAGCATAAAGATGGACCTTGAGAAATAGCTTTTGGTTTTGTAACATCCTCTTGAGGAATCATTGTAATACCAACATTAAAAGCAGATGTTGCTTGATATGTTGCTCCTCCTGAAGAACCAATAACCATATAAGATCTAATAACCTTACCATCTTCATTTGGTTCAGTATTAGTAAATAATCCTGATGTATATGATCCATACAATTCTTCTGTTGTAAAATATCCTTTATCATAATTTTCTTTTAATTCTGTGACAAAGGCTTTATTTTCATCATTATTAAAGTCAAATTTTCCTTTTTTTGTTTCAGGATCAAATGATGTATATCCATTACCTTGTTGTTCAGCTAATGTAATGAATAGGTTTGATTCAGAGTCAATTCCAATTGGAATACTATTTGGATCAATTTGTTTAATTTGTTCGCATAATGCCCATAATTCATCCCAAGTTGTTGGAAGTGCTAAATCATGTTGTGTAAAGAATGTTTCATTATAGTATAATAATTCAGTTGACTTTAAGAAAGGTAAAGTGTACATTTTGTTATCCCCAAATGTTGCACCTTCTAAATAGAATTGGCTAACAAAGTTATCAATTTCTGCTTGTGAAAAACCAATTTCATCATCATTGATAAAGCTATCTAATGGTAAAACTGCATTAGCCTTACGATATAAAGCTACATGATCTGGATAGCAATAAGCTAAATTTGGTTGATCTCCAGCTGTAATCTTTGTTACAATTTGATCTCTTAAATCTGTATACCCACCAATTGATTCTTGTTTAATTTTAATATCAGGGTATTCCTCATTAAAATCATTGATTACTTCAATTAAGATATTTTCCAATTTATCTCCCATAGTGTGCCAAAATATTACTGTATTAGCACTACGTTTTTTTCCACAAGCTGCTAAAGCACAAACCATAATGCAGCATGCAAGAAGTAAGTTTAATTTAAATAATCCTTTTTTCATATTGTTCTCCTTTTTATCCTTTTATTCCACTCTTAGAAACACCACGCATGATGTATTTTCTAAAGAAAACAAACACTAAGAATAGTGGTAATGATACAATTACGCAGGCAGCCATTTGAAGTGGAATATCAGTTCTACCTGTTTCAGCATTGGTAAATGCTGTTCTAAGACCATTTGTAATTAGTTTATGTGCCTCATCATTTGCTACCAAACGTGGCCAAATATACGAGTTCCATGATCCCATCATTTTTAAAATAGTTATCGATATAATTGTTGGCATTGATAGTGGAACCATAACCTTCCATAAATATTTAAAATCACTTGTTCCATCAACCTTTGCCGCATAATATAACTCATTTGGAATTTGTTTAAAGTTTTGTCTTAACAAATAAATGTAAAAGATACTTACTAAGAATGGAACAATTAATACTGTATAAGTATTTTGCCATCCAAATTTTGATACTGTAGCATAGTTTGTAATAGTAAATAATTCACCAGGAACCATCATTGTCGCTAGTAAAACACTAAATAGTGCATCGCGACCAACAAATTCTAATCTTGAAAATGCAAAGGCTGCAAATATTGTAATAACTAATGACAATACTGTTGATACTAAACCAACAAATACTGTGTTAAGCATATATCTTCCAAATGATGCATATGCCATTGCATTGCGAAAATTTTCAAAATGGAATTCTCTAGGGAACATTGTAGGACTTGATAAATAATACTCATCTAAGCTTTTTACTGAAGAAATTAACATCCAATAAAACGGAAATATGATTATCAAAGCCATAATTCCTAAAAAGGCATATACTACTACTTTTCTAATTATTTGAGATGCTTTTTGACGCTTAATTATTTGTTCTTTATTCATTGAATCGACCATAAAAGCACCTCCTAGTAATGTACTTTCTTTTTACTTACATACAGATTAAGTGCTGTAATGATAAGTATGATTACAAATAAGATTAACGCTCCTGCAGATGCACGACCATAATTTGTATTTGCTAATGCGTTATAAATGAATCCTACAACGGTGTTCATTCCATAAATATCTAATTTTTCACCAAAGATACCAATTACTGATGTATATTCCTTAAAAGCTCCAATAAACCCTGTAATTAATACATAAGCAATCATTGGTGAAATTAGTGGTACTGTAATTTTTGTGAAAACACGGAATCTTGATGCACAATCAATTTTTGCGGCATCATAATATTGCTTGTTTACACTTTGCAATGCTCCAACTAAAATTAAAATTTTAAATGGTAAAGCATTCCAAATAATATAGATACATAAAACTGTCATTTTAGCAGCCTTTGATGCTCCAATTCCAATCCAATTTATAGCTCCAATTCCAAAAAATCCTAAAAACTTATTAATAATACCAGCTGTTTGAATGATATCTCCAACTCCAACCACTTGAAACATAATAGAAAATACCATACCGATAGCAATTGAGTTTGTTACATAAGGTAAGAAAAAGATTGTTTGAAATATCTTCTGCAATGGTTTAATAGAGTTAAGTGCAACAGCAATCAATAACGCTAAAAGTGTTGATGCTGGAACAGTAATAACAACTATTAAAATTGTATTAAACATAATCTCTTTAAATTTAGAATAAGAAATTACATCGCGAAAGTTTCCAATTCCTATTTTGAAACTTGCTCCAGATGCAGCAGCAAGTGGATCATAATTTTCTAAAAATGAGATTCCGATTGTTTTAAAAAATGGATAAAAGGTAAAAACTGCTAATAGGACTAAAGCTGGGGCTAAATAAAGCCACGCTTTCCAATTATTCTTTTTTTCCATCTATAATCTCACCTCAGTCTCTTTATCAAATAAGAACACCTTATTTGGTTTTAAGCTGAATGAAATTTTAGAATCAATAGAAATTCCTTCAAACTCTTCCAAAATTGCTCTAAATGAAGGTTTTTCACAAGCAGGATTTTCTAAAATAATTGAACAATCTCTACCCATTACTTCAATTTGTTTAACATTAGCTGAGAATTCACCATAGCTGTCAACAATAAATCCTTCTGGACGGATAGCTACATATATCTCACGATCAGAAACATCAGTATTCATAATAACTTCTTCTCCGATATATACCTTTCCACCTTCAATTTTTCCACTAAAAACATTGATTGGGGGAGTACCCAAGAATTTAGCAACAAATAGATTAACAGGATCATCATATACATTTTGTGGTTCACCCATTTGTTGTACAATTCCATCCTTCATAACAACAATTTCATCACTAATACTCATCGCTTCCTCTTGGTCATGGGTTACAAACACAGTAGTAATCTTTGTTTCCCTTTGAATTCTTTTAATTTCTTCTCTTGTTTGTAAACGTAGACGAGCATCTAGATTTGATAATGGTTCATCTAATAACAATACATCGGGTAGTTTAACTAAAGCACGAGCGATTGCTACACGTTGTTGTTGCCCTCCAGATAATTCACTTGGTTTACGATCTAATAAATTATCGATTTGCACAAGTTTTGCAACCTCTGCTGCTCTTTCACGAGCCTCAGCCTTTGGAATCTTCATGTTTTCAAGTGGAAACATGATATTTTTTTCAACAGTCATATGCGGATATAATGCATAGTTTTGAAATACCAATCCAATACCTCTTTTTTGAGGTTCAATATTAGTTACATCTATCCCACCAAATGAGATTGTTCCTGATGTAGGTGTTTGTAAACCACTAAGCATAAAAAGTGTTGTTGATTTTCCACATCCTGATGGACCTAACAATCCAATTAGCTTTCCTGATGGAATAACGATGTTCATGTTATCAACCGCTCTAACTTCTGTTTTTGTTTTATTATTTGTAAACACCTTTGTTAATCCTTCAATTTTAATTTCCATAAAACTCCTCCGTTCCTATCTTATTTGTTATTTTTTATAAAAAATAAATAATTTATTACAAATAAATGTGTTTTACATTAAAATTTTATCTTATTATGCCTTTTTTTACAAGAAATATAGCAAAAAAAAACACCGACTTTAACAAGTCAGTGTATTAAATTGATAACTAATTTTCCAAAACTTTACAACAAATTTAGAATTACTGTAAAAAGTATTAAAATTCACAATTTTTTGGTGTACGTGGATATGGAATTACATCACGAATATTCTCTACTCCTGTTAAATACATTATCAATCTTTCAAATCCCATACCAAATCCTGAGTGAACACATCCCCCATATCTACGAGTATCTAAATACCAATCAATACCTTCTTTATCAATACCCATTTTATCCATCTTTTCTAGCAACACATCAAGATTTTCCTCTCTTTGAGAACCACCCATTAATTCACCAGAAATAGGTACAACTAAATCAACTGCCGCAACAGTTTTTCCATCCTCATTAACCTTCATATACCATGCCTTGATATCCTTTGGCCAATTTGTGATAAACACTGGTCCATTAAAGTATTCAGTGATGTAACGTTCATGCTCCTTAGCAATATCATCATCATAACTTGGTTCAAATTCCCATTTAACCTTAGCATTTTTTAAGATATCAATAACATCATGGTGAGTAATTCTTACAAAATCAGAAGCTACTAAATCTGTTAATTTCTTTTTAAGTCCTTTTGATACAAATTGATCGCAGAAATCAATTTCCTCTGGACATTTATCTAAAACATATTGAACAACAAATTTAAGCATTTCTTCTTCAATATCCATTAATCCATTTAAATCACAGAAAGCCATCTCTGGCTCAATCATCCAGAACTCATTAGCATGAGTTTGTGTGTTGGAATTTTCAGTACGGAAAGTAGGACCAAAAGTATAAATATCCCCAAATGCCATCGCAAATGTTTCACCTTGAAGTTGTCCTGAACCAGTAATATATGATTGTTTTCCAAATAAATCTTTAGAGAAATCAACCTTACCTGAATCATCCATTTCTAAATTATTCATATCTAAAGTTGTTACTTTAAACATTTGATCTGATCCTTCACAATCCGCACAAGTAATTAACGGAGTATGAACGTATAAATATCCACGATCTTGGAAATATGTGTGAATAGCCATAGCTGCTATACTACGTACTCTAAAGATTGCGCTATATAAATTTGTTCTTGGTCGTAAATGTGCAACACTTCTTAAAAATTCTCTTGTATGCCTCTTTGGTTGAATAGGATAATTTTCAGGACAATCTCCTAGCATTGTAACTTCACTTGCATGAATTTCAAATGGTTGCTTATTATCAGGAGTTAAAATAACTTTACCTTTAACCTCTACTGATACACCTACTCTAAATTTTGAAATGTCCGCAAAATTTACTAATTTATTATCATATACAACTTGAACACTTGTAAAAAATGATCCATCATTTAACATAATAAACCCAAATTCCTTTTGGGCACGATTACTTCTTACCCAACCATATAGTGTTACTTCTTTTTCTTTAAGATTTTCATCCTTAAATAAACTTTTAATTGTTGTTTTCATGTCTACTTCTCCTAACCTAAATAATATACATATTTAATGTTATTTGATACATATTGGTAATATATGATATATGTATCCTTGCTTAAAAATAAATCATTAACGCTAGTTATAAAACCATCATTAAGATTATATCCAACCTCAGCTGCAGTTCTGGACACTAAGTCCGTACAATAATACTTGTTTTTAGTATTAAAAACATATGCATAATTATATTTATAACCAAGTTTGGATTTCAAACAATCAGTAAATGCTTTATCATCACCATTTTTGATTCTAACACCAATACAGGTCTTAGTATCAAACCAATTATTTAATGTATATCTTACCCTATTATCCTCTTCTTTTCCATTAATTTCAATAGAAAATTGCGAATAATTCAATTTATTTCCATTAATATCATAATTTGTTACCACTGAAGCATGTCCTCCAAAAAAGTAACCAAAGGCTTCATGAAAAAGTGGTAAATATGGAAATGGTGATATTTTACTTAAAAATATATCTCCATTACTTCCTAAATAATAACCATTATTATAATAAATTACCGGTTTTTCTTGTAATGTTTCACGTGAAACTTTATAAAATTTAATCTTATTTCCATTATAAATTTCTTCTCTTTCAAAGGTTGCTTTTTCTACAAATCTTTTTATTTCTAAATCCATTCTAATATTTTCTTGAAATCCATTAAATAAAAAGATTAATAAATAGATTAAAACCAGTAAAATATGAAATTTATATGGCTTCAAATATTTTGCTTCAGCCAACATTTGCGGGCAATTAGGATTCTTATTAACCATATCACTCACCTAAATATTATGATAACACAAAAATAAAAAGATATCTAATATTTTCATAATATAAAAATTTTTTTATCATATGTATAATTAATATCACTCCCTAATCGTTTAAATAGCAAATACAAAAAAGGCGTGTTGTAAAATCAACACACCTATTATTTGAAATTTTATAAATTTAATTTTTAAAAATTAGTAATTACATAATCCCTTGGGCTAACATTGCATCACAAACTTTTTCAAATCCATAAATGTTTGCACCTTTTAATAAATCAAATTCATTATCATATTTAACAGCAGTATTATGAATGTTATGGAAAATGTTAGTCATAATGTCTTTTAACTTAGCATCAACTTCTTCAAAAGTCCAAGAGTAACGCATTGAATTTTGACACATTTCTAATCCTGAAGTTGCAACTCCACCAGCATTTGAAGCTTTAGCAGGTCCAAATACTACTTTATTATCAATAAAATATTTGCAAGCATCGATTGTTGAAGGCATGTTAGCTCCCTCACAAACAGCGATTACACCATTAGCAACTAATTTCTTAGCAGCATCTAAATCTAACTCATTTTGAGTAGCACATGGTAATGCGATATCACATTTAACACTCCAGATATCTTTACAATTTGGTGTGTATGTAGCTCCTTGTACTCTTTGTACATATTCACTAATTCTCTTTCTTTCAACTTCTTTAATTTGTTTAACTACATCTAGGTTAATTCCATTTGGATCATATACGTAACCATTAGAATCACTCATAGCTACAACCTTTCCACCTAATTGTGTTGCTTTTTGACAAGCATAAATTGCAACATTTCCTGAACCAGAAATAACAACTGTTTTACCTTTGAATGAGTCTTTTTTGATTGTTTTTAAAGCTTCTTCAGTGAAATAGCATAAACCATATCCTGTAGCTTCTGTTCTTGCTAAAGAACCACCAAATGATAATCCTTTACCTGTTAAAACACCAACAGATTTATTAACAATTCTTTTGTATTGTCCATACATGAATCCAACTTCACGTCCACCTACACCAATATCTCCGGCAGGAACGTCTGTATCTTCACCAATATGACGATATAATTCAGTCATAAATGCTTGACAGAAAGCCATAACTTCTCTATCTGATTTTCCTTTAGGATCAAAATCTGATCCACCCTTTCCTCCACCCATAGGAAGTCCAGTTAAGCTATTTTTTAAGATTTGTTCTAATCCTAAAAATTTAATAATAGATGCATTTACACTTGGATGGAATCTAATTCCTCCTTTATATGGTCCAATTGCGCTATTATATTGTACACGATACCCTCTATTTACTTGTACATTACCAGCATCATCAACCCAAGCAACTCTAAATTGTACAAATCTTTCAGGCTCTAAGAAACGCTCTAATACCTTTTTCTCTTGGATTTCAGGACGTTTAACAGCAACCTCTTCTAATGATGTTAAAATTTCTTCAGCAGCTTGTAAAAATTCTTTTTCATTACTATTCTTATTTTTTAAATTTTCAAAAACATTTTTAACATATTCTGTTTTAAACATGATTAATATTCTCCCTTCTAAATCATGTTGTAATTATATCAAAAAAAAATATATCATGTATATAAATATATGTTATTTTTTTTAATTTTTTTTATTTTGTTTCTTTTACACGTTCATTTTTTATTTTTTGTAATCTATAGAAAAAACAAAAAATACTAGATAAATATGTTAAAGGCTAACATAAATACCTAGTATTTAATAATTTATTTCTTAGGCTTGATAACTAATGAACGTCCTTCTCCTTCTCCTTCGCTTTCTGTATATACATCGCGCCAGTCTGAAAGTTTTTCATGAATTATTAATCTTTCAAAAGAGTTCATTGGTTTTAATTTAACAGCAATTTTTGTTTTTGCGACCTCTTTAGCTGTCTTAGTTGCTAGAATTTCTAATTGACGTTTACGATTTTCACGATAACCACCAATATCTAAAATAACAATCATTCTTTCATTAGCAACTGTCTCAAGATAAATTCTTAATAATGTATTGATAGAATCAAGACATTTTCCATCCTTACCAATTAATAATGGATTCTCATTTGTTTCGACATTGTAATGTAATTCGTTATTAACATTTCTTGCTTCCATTTTAAAAGTAACATTTAAACTATTTAAAATTAAAGAAAGATATTCTTTACCTAAATCTAATAAATTAATATCTACACTAGCTTTAAATAAGATACTTCCACCAATTCCTAAAATTCCTTTTTTCTCTTTAAGAATTTCTAATGTGATTTTTTCTGGATCTACATTTAATTCTTTAGCAGCATAAGCTAAAGCATCTTTTTGATTTTTTGATTCAAATTCAATTTCTTTTTTCATATTTACCACCTAAATTATACTGCTTTGTTGTTTTAGTTTCTCAAATTTAATTTCATTCATTTTACGATTAATAATTGATTGTAAAAGTGAATATGTATTTCCGACAACCCAATATAATGCTAACGCACCATTAGATAATGACATAGCTACCATTGAAACAATCATTACATACATCATGACTTTCATCATTTTTTCTGTTTGTTGTGCTTGATCATTAACAGCAGGTGTAGGAATTTTTTTAGCATATGATGGTTTCTTTTGAGCAATTATTTGTTGAATAAGCATTGTTATACCTACTAATGCAGGTAAAATTAAATAAGCCCACTCTGAAATACTTCCTAAATTACTAAAATTAATTCCACGATCTAATTCAATAATACCAAATAGACTTTGATTCATATTTGTAGTAAACATTGTTTTAACATCCCCATTTTCATAAATAGGGAATCTTTTTACAACTTGATACATAGCCATAAATAAAGGCATTTGAATAAGTGGTGCTATTAAACATCCTAATGGATTAATTTTATATTTTTTCCATACTGCAAGCATTTCCATTTGCATTTTTTGTTGACTCATTGGATCTTTACGAGTTACATATTTTTGTTGAATTCTATTTAATTCAGGTTGAGCTAATTGCATTTTTAAGCTCATATCATTTGTTTTAGAATATACTGGCCATGCAATAGTACGCACAATTAATGTTGTAAAAACAATACCCACTGCAAAATAACCACCCATATGTGTACAGAAGAAGTTCATTATGTATCCAATTGGTCTAACAAGAATAAATGTGAAAAATCCTTGTCCTGATGATGCAATTGGTAAATCATAATTTTTAGAACTACATCCAGACAATGCAAAAACTAAAACTACTACAACCATAAAAGTTAATAGCTTTTTTTTCATTTCTTTACCTCTTTTTCTAACATATTGATTATCATATTTTTTATTTCATCAAAAGATAAATTTTTAGCATCTGGCTTAATTACTATTACATAATCTAATTTTTTTAATAAATTCATATTCTCATGTAATATTGATCTTACTTGCCTTTTGATCTTATTTCTAGAAACAGCATTTCCATATTTACGACCAATTGATAATGCAACCCTAAAGCTCACGGTTTCTTTATTATAATATTGATAAATAACAAAATATACGTTACCTATTCTTTTTTTTGCTTTAAAAACTCTATCAATCTCTTGACTTTTTTTTATGCGATATTCCTTTTTCAATGAATACCACCTCTTTCACAGAAATAAAAAGGACCACTAAAAAATTTAATTAATTTTTATTTCAAGTGGTCCAAGTATATTTATTAAATTAAACAGTAAGTTGTTTTCTACCTTTTGCACGACGACGAGCTAAAACCTTACGTCCACCAACAGTAGCCATTCTTTCACGGAATCCGTGAGTTTTTTGTCTTTTACGTTTATTTGGTTGATATGTTCTTTTCATCTAGATTACCTACCTTTCTTACGAAACCATGCTCTATCATTATATATAATTATTAAGTTGTTGTCAATAAGATATTTTTAATTTTTTTTGTTTTTTTTTTAATGTTGATAAACTAAAATAAATGTTTTTAATTTTTGTGGATAAGTTTTTAACAATTTATTCACATTGTTTATAACGTTGATAACTAGAAAAAGGCTTATATATCAATAATTTTTAACTAAAAAGTTATCCACATTTTATTATTTTTTAAAATAAAAAAAGAAAAGTTATCCACATTTTTCGTGGAAAAATAATTCTTTTTTTACACCTGTTTTATGATATTATAGATATTGCGAAATGTAGGTGAAATTTTATGGAAAAATATCAAAAGCTATGGGAATGTGTCTTAAATGATTTAAGAGAGCTTTATGATGAAGATATATATAATGAGCTTTTTGAACCATTAAAGGTAAATAAGTATTTAAATGGTTATATTTATATTTTAGTTGAATTATCATTTATAAAAACAAGAATAGATCGACTATATATAAATAGAATAAATGATCTTCTTACAAAATATACCACAGAGAATATTAAATTTAAATTTGTTACTAAAGAAGAACTAGCAAGTGAACCTATTAATACTATAGAAAAAGATATCGATTTTAAATATCGACCTGGAAATTTAAACGCAACATATAACTTTCAAAACTTCGTTGTAGGAAAAAGTAATCATTTTGCATGTACAATGAGTCTAAAGGTTGCAGATCAACCAGGAGTAATTGCTAACCCTTTATATATTTTTGGTGGTGTTGGTTTAGGTAAGACCCATTTAATGCAAGCTATTGGTAATTTTATACTAGATAAAGATATTAATCAAAAAGTTTTATATGTAAAAGCAGATGAATTCTCTGACGATTATTTTAATTCTACCAAAACAAAAAACTTTGAAGAATTTTATAATAAATATCGTAATATTGATGTTTTTTTAGTTGATGATATTCAAATTTTATCTGGTAAAGAAAAAACACAAATGGAATTTTTTAAATTATTTAATATATTATACCAAGCAAATAAACAAATAATTATTACTAGTGATAGACCTGCAATGTCTTTAAAAGGAATGATGGATCGTTTAACTACAAGATTTGCTTCTGGATTATCAATTGATATTGGTATTCCTGATTTAGATTTAAGAGTAAATATTTTAAGAAAAAAATTACAAATGGAAACTGACAAAAAAGATAGTATTAGTGATGATGTCTTAAATTATATTGCTTCTTCTTTTATAACTAATATTAGAGAATTAGAAGGGGCTTTAAAAAGAGTTATATATTATTGTATAGCAAATAATATTGAAATTAACCTTCAAACTGCTGAAGAAGCGCTTGAACCATTATTAATTACTAAAAAGAATAGTAATAAATTAAATGAAAATAATTACGATAAAGTTCAAAGTGTTGTTAGTGATTTTTATAATATTACAATAAGTGATTTAATTGGATCAAAACGTCAAAGTAAATATATTATTCCACGTCATATTGCAATGTACATTATTAAACAAAAGTATGATTTACCATATAAAAGAATCGGTGAATTATTTGGAAATAGAGATCATTCTACTGTTTTAAGTGCTTGTGAAAAAATTGAAAATGAAATAAAAATTAATACTGAAATGAAATTGGCAGTGGAAAATATATTAAAAAAAGTTGAAAAAGAGTGATTTATTTATATAAAAATGCTATAATATATATGATTATAAAGGGATTTTTTTCACTTTTCCACATATAAACATTGTATAATAATAAATAATAATTATTTAAATAAATAATCTATTTTAATCTAAGGAGGATTTTTTATGGATTTTAAAATTAATTGTGATGTTCTTTTAGATGCTTTAAATGTTGTTCAAAAAGGATTACCAGTAAAAACACCAATGCCAATCTTAACAGGTATTAAATTAGATGTATATGAAAATTATCTTATCATGACATCTAGTAATACTGATATTTCTATTGAAGTTAAAGTTGATGGAAATGATTTGACAATAAACGAAAAAGGAAATTGTATTATTCCAGGTAAGTATTTTTTAGAGATTATTAGAAAAATTAATAGTCGAGATGTAGAAATTTCTTTAATGGATCAAAAAATTATTTTAATTAAAGCTGAAAGATCTGAATTTAAACTAAATACAATGGATTATAATGATTATCCTGAAATTGAATTTATTAATAATAAAGAAAGTTTTAAAATTGATGCTAATATAATTAAAACAATTATTAGAGAAGTAAATTTTGCATGTGCAACTAATGAAAAAAGACCAATTTTAACAGGTGTTAATTTTAAATGTGAAGATGGATTATTAACATGTGTTGCGACTGATTCTTTTAGATTAAGTAAGAAAAATATTTATTTAGATAATAACATTAATTTTAATATTGTTATTCCTAGTAAAAGTTTAGATGAATTATTAAAAATTATTGAAGATTATAATGAAAATTTAGAAATTTCTATTAATAATGGAAAGATTTTAATTAATTTTAAAAATATTTCCTTCCAAACTCGTTTACTTGAAGGAAACTATCCAGATACATCAAAAATTATTCCAAAGGAATTTCCAGTAATTGTTAAATTTAATAAAGATGAATTAATTCATGTAATTGAACGTGTAAGTTTATTATCTCCAAAAGAAAAGGATCGAAACTATAATATTATTCAATTAAAAATAACTAATAATAGAACAGTTCAAATTACTTCTAACAATAATGAAATAGGTGATGCCTTAGAGGAAATTATTCCTATTGATAATATTATTGGACCTGTATTTAAAATTGCATTTAGTTCTAAATACTTATCTGATTCTTTAAAAGCATTTAACTCAAATAATATTACAATTAATTTTACAGGTGAATTAAAACCATTTATTATTAATGATGAAAACAATAATAACCTATTACATTTAATTTTACCAGTTAAAATTGATTAATAATTTAATATAAGCCTTGTTTTATTAAAAATAAGGCTTTTTTTATAAAAAACTAATAAAAGTACGTTTTAAATTAAAAATTAAAAAAAACGTGCTTTTTTTAATTTTTTATGATATAATGGATTAGGTGATAATTATGAAAAAAATTCAAATTAATACAGAATATATCACATTAGGTCAGTTTTTAAAAATGATAAATATTATATCTTCTGGTGGTGAAGCTAAATATTTTTTATTAGAAAATGATTGTTTTGTTAATGATGAATTAGAAAATAGACGTGGTAGAAAATTATATCCTAATGATAAGATAATAATTAATAATGTAAAATATTTAATTTATGCTTAAAAAATTATCACTTAGAAATGTTCGATTATTTAAATCATTAGATATAAGTTTTAATAAAAATATCACTGTATTTATTGGAAATAATGCAACAGGTAAAACAACAATTTTAGAATCAATTTATTTATTAGGTGTTACAAAATCTCATAAAACAAATAATGAGGAAGAAATTATTAATAATGAATCAACTTATTCTAAAATTATTGGAATTGAAAAAAAGAATTATCAATTAGTATTTAATAAAAATCAAAAAAAATCCTTTATTGATAATAGGGAACAAAAAAAGTTAAGTGAATTTATCGGTAATTTAAAGGTTGTAATGTTTTCACCAATTGATCTTAATTTAATAAATGGATCTCCATTAATTAGACGAAGATTTCTTGATATTGAGATTTCTAAATTAAATAAAGAGTATCTATTAAGTCTTTCAAATTATAAAAAAATATTAAAAGAAAGACAGGAATTATTAAAGAAAATATCGCCAAATGATGATTTAATTTTCTTAAATATTATTAGTAAAAAATTAATAATAGAAGCAAAAAAAATCATCAATATAAGGGATAAATTTATTCAAGAAATTAATAGAAATTTAATTTCTATAAGTGATGATAAATTAGAAATTATTTATAATCCATCTGTTAAATTAAGTAATATTGATGAATTATTTGAAAAGAAAAAGGAATACGATATTTTAACTAAAAACACTAATTATGGTCCACATAGAGATGATATAAAATTTATGATAAACGGCTCAGATGTAGCATTTTCATCACAAGGACAAATTAGAAGTTTAGTGTTATCTATTAAATTATCAATTGCAAATTATATAAAAAAAATTACCAATGATTCTCCGATAATTCTTCTTGATGATGTACTAAGTGAATTAGATATTAATCGTCAAAATAGGTTATTTGAGATTGTAGGTGACTACCAAGTTTTTATTACATCAACTGGTGTAGAAAATATAAAAAAGGAAATATTAGATAAAGCTCAAATTTTTTATCTAAATAATAAATCTATAAAGGAGTATGATATAAATGGAAAATCATTATGACGCAACCAATATACAAGTGCTTGAAGGCTTAGAAGCTGTTAGAAAACGTCCTGGTATGTATATTGGTTCAACTGGACCAAGAGGACTTCATCATCTTGTATGGGAAATTGTTGATAACTCTATTGATGAGGCATTAGCTGGATATGCAGATAAAATAGAATTATTTATTGAAAAGGATAATTATATTAGAGTTACTGATAATGGACGTGGTATACCTGTTGATATTCATCCTAAAACAGGTAAATCAGCACTTGAAACAATTCTTACAGTACTACATGCTGGAGGAAAATTTGATGGATCATCTTATAAAGTTTCAGGAGGTTTACATGGTGTAGGTTCTTCTGTTGTCAATGCTCTATCTATTTATTTAAAAGCTATCGTTCATAAGAATGGTAAATTATATCATCAAGAATATAAACGTGGAGTTCCACAATATGATATTGTTTGTGATGGAGATACTGATAAAACAGGAACAGAAATTATTTTCCTTGCGGATAAGGAAATATTTCAAGAAACTCAAGAATATGATTTTGAAACATTAAGATCACGTATTCAACAATTAGCCTTCTTAAATAGAGGAATATTGATTTCAATAACTGATAATCGTGGTGAAGAACCGGTGCATTTTGAATATCAATATGAAGGTGGTATTAGTGAATATGTTGATTACATTAATACAAACAAAGTCCGCCTTCATGATAGTATTATATATTGTGAAGGAACAATTGATGATATTAATGTTGAAATTGCAATGCAATATACTGATTCATACACAACAAATCTATATTCATTTACAAATAATATTCCAACTCATGAAGGGGGAACTCATGAGGAAGGATTTAGAGCAACTCTAACAAGAATTTTAAATGCCTATGGAAATAAGAATAATCTATTTAAAAAGGATGAATCATTCACTGGTGATGATACTCGTGAAGGTTTAACTGCTATCATTTCTGTTAAGCATCCGGATCCTCAATTTGAAGGTCAAACAAAAACTAAATTAGGAAATACTGAAGTAAGAGCAATCGTTTCAAAAATTTTAAGCGATGGATTAGATCGTTATTTATTAGAAAATCCTTCAAGTGCTAGAATCATTATTGAAAAAGCAATGATGGCATCTCGTGCACGTATTGCGGCTAAAAAGGCTCGTGAGGTTGCGCGCCGTAAATCACCACTTGATCAATTAGGTTTTGCATCTAAATTAGCTGATTGTCGTTCAAAGGATCCAGTTAAATCTGAACTATATTTAGTCGAGGGAGATTCAGCCGGTGGTTCAGCGAAAATGGGAAGAAATAGCGAATATCAGGCTATTCTACCATTACGTGGTAAGGTTTTAAATGTAGAAAAAGCTCGCTTAGATAGAGCTTTAAGTAATAATGAAATTTTATCAATGATTCAAGCTATGGGTACAGGTATTGGTGAAGATTTTAACATTGAAAATGCTCGATACCATAAGGTTGTAATTATGACCGATGCCGATGTTGATGGTGCTCACATTAGAACATTATTATTAACATTCTTCTTTAGATATATGCGTGGATTGATTGAAGCTGGATATATTTATTCTGCTTGTCCACCTTTATATAAAATTTCTCAAGGTAAACGTTCTGAATATGCTTATTCTGATGAGGAATTAGAAGCATTAAAGAAAACATTTAGTGGTCGTGCTGATATTCAAAGATACAAAGGTCTTGGAGAGATGGACCCACCACAATTATGGGATACAACAATGGATCCTGAAAAGAGAACATTATTAAAAGTAACATTAAATGATGCAATTGAAGCTGATCAGGTTTTCTCAACATTAATGGGAGATGAAGTTGAACCTCGTCGTGACTTTATTCAAGCAAATGCACAATATGTAAATAATTTAGATGTATAGGAGGAATTAAAAAATGGATGATAATGAAGTATTAGAATATAATCATGGAAAAATTAAAGATATTGACCTTTCATCTGAAATGCGAAATTCCTTTTTAAGTTATGCAATGAGTGTTATCGTAGCTCGTGCATTACCAGATGTTAGAGATGGTTTAAAGCCAGTTCATAGACGTATTCTATGGGGGATGAACGAATTACATGTTTATCCTAATAGTCCTCATAAAAAATCAGCTCGTATTGTTGGAGAGGTAATGGGAAAATACCATCCTCATGGTGACTCTTCTATTTATGAAGCAATGGTCCGTATGGCTCAAGATTTTAGTTATCGTTACCCATTAGTTGATGGTCATGGAAATTTTGGATCAATTGATGGTGATGGGGCAGCTGCTATGCGTTATACAGAAGCTCGTATGAGTAAAATTTCATTAGAACTTTTAAAAGATATTGATAAAAATACTGTAGATTTTATGGATAACTACGATGCGACTGAATCAGAACCAGCTGTTCTTCCAGCAAAATTTCCAAATTTATTAGTTAATGGTGCTACGGGTATTGCGGTTGGTATGGCCACAAATATTCCTCCCCACAATTTAGGAGAGATTATTGATGGTGCTATTGCTGTGATGGATAATCCAGATATCGATGTTTTAGGATTGATGCAATATATTAAAGGTCCTGACTTTCCAACAGGTGGAAAAATTTTAGGATATGCTGGTTTAGTTAATGCTTATACTACTGGTAATGGACAAATTGTTATTAGATCAAATGTTGAAATTCATGAAGGTCAACATGGAAAGAATTCAATCATTGTAACAGCTATCCCTTATCAAGTTAATAAAGCTAAATTAATTGAAAGAATTGCAGAAATTGCTAAAGAAAAAATTGTTGAAGGAATTACTGATTTAAGAGATGAATCAAGTTTGAAGGGTATGCGTATTGTAATTGAATTACGTCGTGATGTAAATCCTCATGTAATGCTTAACAATTTATATAAATATACTCAATTACAAGTTGGTTATGGAATCAATATGATTGCTTTAGTAAATGGAGAGCCTAAAAAGCTTTCTTTAAAGGATGTTTTAGTTGAATACTTGAAACATCAATTTGATGTTTTAACTAGACGCATTCAATTTGATTTAGATAAAGCTTTAGAAAGATTACATATCGTAAGAGGTTATATTATTGCCTTAGATAATATTGATGAAATCATTAATATTATTAGAAATACTATTGATGGTACTGAAAAAGAAAAATTAATCGAAAGATTTGATTTATCTGATCGTCAAGCTCAAGCTATCTTGGATATGCAATTAAAACGTTTAAGTGGATTAAATAGAGAAAAAACTGAACAAGAGCGCGATGAATTAGAAAGAGCAATTGCTGATTATCGTGATATTCTAGCAAGTGAAGAAAGAAAGCATGAAATAATTAGAAATGAATTAAATGAGGTTAAAGAAAAATATAGTGGAGGAAGACAAACTGAAATGGATTTCTCTACGGATATTGATATTGATGATGAAACTTTAATTCCTGAGGAGGACGTTGTAATTACAATTACAAATAACGGTTATGCTAAACGTATGACAGTTGATTCATATAAGACGCAAAACCGCGGTGGTACAGGACATTCTGGAATTAAGACTAACGAAGATGACTTTGTAATGCATTCAATTTTATCTTCTACTCATGATTATTTATTATTCTTCACAAATAAGGGAAGAGTATATAAAATTAAAGGATATAAGATTCCAGTAGGATCAAAAACTTCTAAGGGAATACCAATTGTAAATATTATTGATTTTGAAGAAGGTGAATGCTTAGCAGCGGTATCTTCTATTAAGGATTTTGATGATGAGAATTCATATTTATTCTTCGCAACTAAGAAGGGTATTGTTAAGCGTACACGTGTTACGGATTTTAAGAATATTCGTAGCTCAGGAATTATCGCTATTTCATTAAAAGAGGATGATGAATTATTATCTGTTGAAAAGACAAATGGTGAAAAAATAATTATCCTTGGAGCTTCAAATGGTAAAGCAATTAAGTTCAAAGAAACAGATGTTACTATTGTTGGACGTAGTGCTAGTGGAGTACGTGGTATGAGTATTGGCGATAATGAAAAGCTTGTTGGTATGTCAATTATTGATCATAATGAACAAGAAATATTAGTTGTTACTGATTATGGATATGGAAAACGCAGTTTAGCTTCTGATTATCGTGATCAAACTCGTGGTGGTAAGGGTGTTAAAACATTAAATATCACTGATAAGAATGGTTCTTTAAATACCTTAAAGACTATTAAGAATGATGAAGATTTAATCATCACAACAAATAAAGGAATTGTTATTAGAATGTCTTCTAATCAAATTCCAACAGTTGGTCGTGCAACTCAAGGTGTACGATTAATTAAATTACACAATGATCAATTAGTAAGTACCGTTACTTTAATTGAATCTTCTCCTTTTGATGAGGAAGACGCTTCTGTAGTTACAGAGAACATAGAGTAAAAATATAGACGTATTTATTAATAAAATAGATACGTCTTATCTTTATTAAAAAAATCCTTGTATTTATATCTTAAAATGTAATATAATAAAGGAAAGCGAAAATAAAAGAATAGTATTATTAATTAATATTCATAGAGAGCTAATGGATGGTGGAAATTAGTATATTGTTAATAAGAATCTACTTTTTAGTGATGAAAAAGCATCCGTATTTCTGCGTTAAAGAAAAAAGGGCTAGATTTATTCTAGAACTAAGGTGGCACCGCGTATTATACGTCCTTAGATAATTATTCTAAGGACTTTTTATATTTAAAGGAGTGAAAATATGTTAGATATTAAGTACATTAGAGAAAATTTAGAAGAGGTTATTGAAAGATTAAATACGAGAAATGGTGATTATTCTTATCTTCGTGATATTTTAGTTTTTGATGAGGAAAGACGTAATATTATTAAAGAGGTTGAAGCTTTAAAGGCAAAAAGAAATGAAATTTCTAAATTAGTCGGTCAATACAAAAGAGAAAAAAAGGATGCAAGTGAAATCTTAGCGCAAGTTGGAAATATCGGTGAAGAAATTAAAGAATATGATCAAAAATTAGCTGTTTTAGATGAAAAAATCAAACAAATGTTATTAATTACACCTAATCTACCTAATCGTGATATTCCAATTGGTAAAGATGAGGAAGCAAATGTGGAGATTAAAAAGGTTGGGACACCACGTGTTTTTGATTTTCCTATTAAGGATCATGCTGATTTAGGTGAAGCATTAGGAATTCTTGATTTTGAAAGAGCCACAAAAATTACAGGTTCACGTTTTGTAATTTATAAGGGTTTAGGGGCACGATTAGAAAGATCATTAATTCAATTTATGATGGATTTACATTCGAATGAGCATGGATATACAGAATGTATGCCACCTTATATTGTTAATGAGGATTCAATGTATGGAACAGGACAATTCCCTAAATTTATGGAGGATGCTTATAAGGTAGTTGCGGGTGAGGACAAATGGTATTTAAATCCTACAGCTGAGGTTCCAACAATCAATATGTATCGTAATGAGATTTTAGACGGAGATAAATTACCTTTAAAATTTTGTTCATATACAACAGCTTTTAGAAGTGAGGCAGGTAGCGCAGGACGTGACACAAAAGGTATTTTAAGACAACATCAATTCAATAAGGTTGAGTTAATTAAATTCACTAAACCTGAGGATTCATATAATGAATTAGAAAGCATGCTTGCAAACTCTGAAAGAGTATTACAATTATTAGAAATTCCTTATCGTGTTGTATGCTTATCTACTGGTGATATGGGATTTGGAATGGCTAAAACATATGACATTGAAGTATGGGTTCCAAGTCAAAATACTTATAGAGAAATTGGTTCAATTTCTAATGCAGAGGATTATCAAGGGCGTCGCGCAAACATTAGATTTAAGAGATCAAAGGATTCTAAAGCTGAATATGTTCATACATTAAATGGTTCAGGATTAGCCGTTGGTAGAACAGTTATTGCGGTTATGGAAAACTATCAAAACAGCGATGGTACAATTTCAATTCCTAAAGCATTACAAAAATATATGGGAACAGATATAATTAAATAAAAAGGCTTTATAAAGCGATTTTCATAAAAATAAAAGGTGGCTATTATTAGTCACCTTTTTTAAAAAGTATTGCCTTTCTTATAATTTTTTTTGGTAACATCTTACAATATTACCATCATTTTCTTCTATATCTGAATAATAATTAAAACCACATCGTTCATAAAAATCTTTATGAGTTGTTATTAAATAAACGTTTTCTATTTTTTTCTTTCTAAGCTCATTGCATGCATAATTTAATAATTCTTTTGCGATTTCTTGTATACGATATTCTTCATTAACGTATACTGCACAGATGTTTGGTGTTAAATCATGTCTTTTATGAAAATCATTTTTAATGACCCCTAGACCTGCAATAATTTTATTATCACATTTTATATAATACCAAGATGGTACACCAGTTTTTGAAACTAGTGCTTCATTCATACTCTTTACATATTCTTGTTTTGGAACCTTCCATTTAGTTGAAAAGTAAATAGATAATTCATCGATTATTTCTTTTGTTACAGTTTTAATTTCAAACATTATTCTACCCCATCATTAAATAATCTAAATTACTCTCTTTTTATTACAATCTTCACATATTCCTTCAATTGAAATATTGTGATTGGTTATAATAAACCCATTGTTTGCTTTTAGTGATTTACTTAATTCATTTATTGGACATTCATCTAAAATAATTTCTTTTTTGCATTCTTTACATATTAATACATGCTTATGTAAGGCACTAACCTGATAGTAGGATACTTTATCTAATCGCACTTCCTTTTCAATAATATTGTTCTTACATAAGATTTCTAAATTTCGATAAACAGTTGATAAATCAATTTTTTTGTTTAATTTTAAATAGATATCATTTGCGCTTATTCCATTTGTATTTTTAATTATATTTAAAATACATTCTTTATTTTTCATGGGCAATCACCATTTATAATATAGTTTAAATTTTTTATTTTGTCAATTACATTGACATCATTATAAAATAGATGTAAAATGAAAAATGCAAATGATTTGCAAAAAGGGTGGTATGATGTTAGATATATTTATTGATGCACTAATCGATAGCTTTAAGGTATTTATTATATGCTTAATATTCTTTATACTTGTTGAATTTATTACTAATAATATTAAATTTAAATTTGATAAAAATAGTAATCTTTCACCAATTGTTGGGGCATCATTTGGGATCATTCCTCAATGCGGAAGCAGTGTTTTTTTAAGTGAAAAATTTATTGCTCGTAAGATTACCATTGGAACATTAATTGCATGTTTTATTGCATGTAGTGATGAATCAATTCCTATTCTATTATCAAGCAGCGAAAGATTAATGGTAATACCATTAATTTTGGTTAAGTTTATCTTTGGATTTACAGTTGGATATACTGTTGATTTTTTCTATAAAGGTGGAGATGAAGCTCTTGAGTTTGATGTTGACAGCTGTAATTGTCATAATAATTTAGAAAGATATTTGATTCATCCATTAGTTCATTCGTTAAAAATTTTAGGTTTTGTTTTTGTTATAAATATGATTTTTGGTGGAATTATTTATTTGGTTGGAGAGGATAGTTTTAAAGATTTTTTAAATACTAATCGTGCACTTACTCCTTTATTTTCAGTAATAATTGGAATTATTCCTAATTGCTCATCAAGTGTAATTATTACCCAAATGTTTATATCTAATGCTATTCCATTTGCAGCTTTAGTAGCTGGATTAAGTATGAATGCAGGATTAGGAATAATTTATATTTTGAAAAGTAAAAATACTAGAAAAGATGCCACAATAATATTTGTAATTTTAATTCTTTCATCATTATTAATTGGTTATGGAATTTATTTTGGATCATATGTTTTTTAATGGAGTATAATAAAAAAGATATGAATTTTGAACTATTGACTAGTTGAAAATTCATATTTTTTATTTTTTATAAATAACTTTTAATTTTGTCTTTTATGATTGTATAATCTTCAGGTTTTAATTCCTTAGAGCGATCGTTAACTTCTAACTTTATTTGATCATTTTCGTGTCTAGGAATTATATGAACATGAAAGTGAAAAACGCTTTGTCCAGCCGTTTTTCCATTATTATTGATGATGTTTATATTGTTAACATTTAGGGCTTTTGAAATAGCTTTACTAACCTTATTTACTGTTTTAAAAACATGAGAAATTGTTTCATCATCCATATCAAAAATGTTTTCTACATGCTTTTTTGGTACAACTAAAGTATGACCATCATTTGATTGAGAAAGGTCTAAAAACGCTAATGTATAATCATCCTCATAAACAATATTTGAACTAAATTCTTTACTAATAATTTTACAAAACACACACATTATTTATCATCTCCTAAATTCATTATACCATAATTTATCTATTAGGAGAATATGGATAATAATATTCAATTTCTTCTTCAAATGTAATGTAATCTAAATAGATAGTCAAAAGAATATAGCGCATTTTTGTGTTTGGATCACTAATGATAATATGATCCTTTCCGGCGGCTTCTAGGATTCCTTTAAATATTTTTGAACCCCATTGGCTATTTTCAAAATTCATATAGATACTTACATTTTTTCCAAGGTTTAATCTTAAAATATTTTCAATATACGATTCTTCATTATACATCATTTGATTTTGGGGTTGAGGTCCTGGAGTTGGTATTCCTTGATAAGGGGTATATCCAGGATATACAGGATAAAAATTATATCCAAAGCTATTCATATGACACCTCCTTAATAACAATTTTCACTTTCGGTTGGACTAAAGAAGCAATGTGATTTATATATTCCACTATTATATTGTCCATACCAGGTGCTTGGGCAGCTATTGGCATAAGGATTAAAGAACCATAAGGCTCTTCTACCTGGTTCAAATGATTCACCCTCACACACTTTTTTTGCAAGCTCAATATCAACTGATCGTGCGGCTTGATAAAAATAGGATTTTTGGGTGGCTTCAAATCCTCCTGGAGATTGAAAAACCATTGCATTTATGGTACTGATATTTTTAAAGTCTAGGCATCGTGCTCTTACGCGATTTACACCGACCATTCCTACTAATAGCATACCCTTTTTTCCATCTGATTCTGCCTCTGCACGCATTAGTCTTCCTAACAGCTCTAAATCTTTTTGAGTATATTTAACAACTGCGATAAAATCACCTCATAAAAATATATTCAAAAATGCACTTATCTATGATTAAAATCATAGGTATTGTTTTTTTAAATGAAAAGAGGTATAATGTTAGTGGTAAAATAAGTTAATAACAAAAGGAGATTATATATTATGAAAAATCAAGTACCTGTTGGTGTATCAGCACGTCATGTGCATTTAAGTCAAGAACATTTAGAATTCTTATTTGGTGAAGGATATGAGTTAACTCATTTTAAAGATTTAAGCCAACCTGGACAATTCGCTGCAGAAGAAAAAGTAAATGTAATTAGCGAAGCTGGAAAAGAAATTGCTGGAATTAGAATTTTAGGACCAGTTAGAAAAGAAACTCAAATTGAACTTTCAAGATCAGATGCTGTTAAAGGTAAGTTTGTTGCACCTGTTCGTTCAAGTGGAGATATCAAAGGATCTGGAGCAGCTACAATCGTTAACCCATTAAATGGAAATGCTGTAAAAATTTCTGAAGGTGTTATTGTTGCTGATAGACATATTCATTTTTCTGTTGAAGAGGGAGAAGAATATGGTATCAAAGATAAAGACGTTGTTTCTTTAAAGGTTGAAGGAGCAAAAGGTGGAATCATGAATAATGTGTTATGTCGTGTTGGAGCACAATATAAATTAGATTGTCACTTAGACGTTGATGATGCAAATGCTTTTGATTTAAAACAAGGAAGCATTGTTGAAATCATTAAATAATTATTTAAGGTCTCTGATTTTTAGAGACCTATTTTTTTCTAGGAGGTTTATATGGTAAATACGGTATTTAGGGATCCAATTTATGGATATATTAGAATTGAATATGAAGTTATCAAAAAATTAATTGATACAAAAGAATTTCAACGCTTAAGAAGAATTAAACAATTAAGTGGGGTTTCTATGGTATTCCATATGGCTGAACATAATCGTTTTTCCCATTCCCTAGGAACATATGAATTAGCACGTGAGGTTTTAGAACATGTTAATGATGTAAAAAATGCTCTGACAGAATATGAAAAAGTTGTATTTCTATGCAGTGCTTTACTTCATGATTTAGGACATGGACCATACTCACATAGCTATGAGGATATCTTTTTAGTAAATCATGAAATTATGACTAATAAAATTATTCTTGGGGATACCGAGGTTAATAAGGTTCTAAAGGAATATAATGATAATCTTCCTAATGATATTTCTTCAATCATTGCTCATGAGGGAAAATATGAGATAATTGAGGATTTAGTTTCTAGTCAATTGGATGTTGATCGTATGGATTATCTTTTAAGAGATGCTTACTTTACAGGAGCGGCCTTTGGTGAAATTGATTATGAGAAGATATTAAGAGGTATGGTTATTAGAAATAATCGAATTTTATTTAAAGCTACTAGTGTTCCAAATATTGAAGATTATTTGATGAGTAGATACCATATGTATTATCAAGTTTATTATCATCCAGTCGCAAGATGCTATGAAATAATGCTAGAAAAAATCTATGCTAGAATTAAATATTTGATAGAAAATAATTATCATTTTAAAACAAATTTAAATCTTTTAATTAAGTCATTAAATAATAAAGATGATGTTAAATCATATGTTGAAATTGATGATGTATATATTAATGGTTGTATTAAAAGTTTCTTATATGAAGATGATATAGAACTAAGAATTTTATCAAATAAATTTCTTAATAGAAGATTATTTAAGTATATTGATTTAAGATTTGCTTCGAATGATGATATTGAAAAAATAGCTTTATTAAAGGAAAATCCTAATTATTATTATATTGAGGATAATGTTAGTAAGGAAGCATATAGCTATAAGAATAACGATCAAATTAAAATATTATTACCTAATGAAAAAATAATGGATTTAATTGAATTCTCTCCTATTGTTGAGGCATTTAGTAAGAGTAGTTCAAAGATTAATAGTATTATCGTTTATGAGGAAAAATATGTATAATGAAGTAATTGTTGTGGAAGGATATCATGATTTAGATAAAATTAAAAAGATTTATAAGGATATTGATGTAATTGTTACTAATGGTAGTGAGATTAAAGAATCATTACCTATAATTATAGAGCTTTCAAAGACAAGAGATATTATATTATTTTTAGATCCAGATTATCCTGGTGAAAGAATTAGGAAAATAATTAGTAGTAAGATTAAAAATTGTAAGCATGCCTTTATTCCAAGAGATAAGGCTTTTAGCCATAATCGAAAAAAGATTGGTGTGGAGCATGCTAGCCTTGTGGAAATAAAGAAGGCATTAGATAATGTATTGTCTGAAGCTAATCATATTAATGAAATTACAAATAGTGATTTAATTAATTTAGGATATGTTGGTAATAAAAATAGCTCACTATTAAGAGATACATTATCATCTAGATTAAACATTGGACATACCAATGCAAAGACGCTTTTAAAAAGATTAAATCTTTTTGGAATAAAAAAGGAAAACTTATATGCATTAACAGAGGAGATAAAAAATGAAAACATCGGAGATTTTGAATAAATACCAATTTCATATCAAAAAGAAGTTTGGACAAAACTTTCTAACAAGTGATTATATTTTATCATCAATTGTTAATGCGGCAGAACTAAATGAAAATGTTGGTGTAATTGAAATTGGACCTGGATTAGGTGCTCTTACTAATTATATTGCTAAACATGCTAAAAAAGTATTATGTTATGAAATTGATACTGATTTATTACCAATTTTAGAGGATACCTTAAGTGAATATGATAATGTTAAGATTATTAATCAGGATATTTTAGAAGCTGATGTTAATCGTGATATTGAAAAGTATTTACCTGATTGTCAGGAAATATACGTTATTGCAAATCTACCTTATTACATCACAACCCCTATTTTATTAACATTATTAGAGAGGGTTAGTAGAATAAAAAAATATATTGTTATGATGCAATTAGAGGTTGCTAATAGATTAGCAGGTAAAACCAAGACAAAGGAATACAATTCCTTAAGTATTGCTATTCAATACCGTGCAACAGTTAAAAAGGTTTTAAATGTTCCGCGTAATGTTTTTATTCCTGCGCCGAATGTCGATAGTGCAGTATTAGAAATAAAAACATATGATAAGCAACAGTATTTTCCAAAGAAGGAATGGTTTTTCTTTGATGTTGTAAGAAGTGCTTTTGCACAAAGAAGAAAGACTTTAATAAATAATTTAATTAATCGCTTTGGACCTAAAAAGGAAATTTATGAGGATATTTTAAAGGAAATAAATCTAAAAACTACGGTTAGATCTGAGGAGCTTTCTATTGATGATTTTGTTAGGTTAAGTGACTTACTTTTAGATAAATTATCAAGTAAAGAATTAATCGATATAGTTGATGAATTTGGCTTACCTACAGGAAAAATCATTAGTCGAGGGGATAATACATCACGCGGTGAATATACCAAAATTGTTATGGCTGTTATCAAATCAAATGATGAGTTTTTAATTCAAAAAAGATCAAATTATAAGATTAACTATCCGGGAATATGGGCCTTAACAGGTGGTGCTGTTTTAAGTGGTGAGGAGAACTTAGATGCAATAAAAAGAGAGATTAAGGAAGAACTTAATCTATCTTGTTTAGATATTAGACTAGATAAAACCGTTAAATCGATTAATCAGATAAGATATTTTTACACTGTTGAGGTTGATAAAAATGAACCAATTATTCTAGATTTTGAAGAGGTTTCAGAGGCTAAATGGATTAATGTTAATGATCTTAAAAAATATAGATTATCTTTTTTTAAAGATGATTATAAATATTTAATTGAATATTTTGGATTAGAAAAATAAAAGGTGAACATTGTAGTGAACCCACAAAGTTGGACATAATAATTTAATATTGTAATTGAAGAATG
>JAEDCM010000010.1 GCA_016294165.1 Anaeroplasmataceae bacterium | reverse complement strand
AGTATGTAGTCGGCTTTTGTAGCATAACAACTGTAAAACTCGGGTTATATCATATCTAATAGTTTATCTTTAAGTGTCTATATATCTATACTAGCACCAGATATTTTTTTAAAATTTTTTTAATGAAAATTTCACTATCAATAATATGATATAATGGATAAATCGTTTAAATAGTTAATACAAAAAAAGCTGTCAGAAACATTTACGTTTCTTAACAGCTCTTATTACTTATTCACCAACTTCAAATAACAAATCACCATATGTTGGAACAGGCCAATATTTCTTCTCAACAATTTCTTCTAATTGATCAATTGGTTTTCTTAATGCTTCCATATATGGTGTTACATTATCTTTAAAGAATAATGCTTGTTCTTTTCCTGTATACTTAGCAGCATTTAATGTATTTTCCTCTAATTTAATCAAAGCATTATTAGCTTCATTCAATAAGTTTTGTGATTTACTTAATTTATCAATGATAAATGTTACATCAATATCCTTTAAAGCATTTTTCATTGAAATGATTGAATCCGCTAATGCTTTATTAAAATTAATTACTGCTGGGATATATTGACGCTTAGCCATCTCAATCATTGTTCTGGCTTCAATATTGATTGTTTTTGAATAAAGCTCATATTGAACCTCAGCACGAGACTCTAGCTCAACTTTACTCATTACATGATGTTTTTGCATAATCTTAACTGTTTTTTCATCAGTTAATGCTGGGATTGATTCTACAAATGTCTTAACATTTGGTAACCCTCTTCTTTCGGCTTCCTTAATCCATTCATCTGAATATCCGTTTCCATTGAAAATGATACGTTTATGTTCTTTTAAAATTCTAGCAATTAAATTTGATAATGCCTTTTGGAAATCATCTGCTTTTTCTAATTCATCCGCAATATCAGACAAAACATCTGCAACAATAGTATTTAACATAATGTTAGCACATGAAATGGAAATTGATGATGCTACCATTCGGAATTCAAATTTATTTCCTGTAAATGCAAATGGACTAGTTCTATTACGATCTGTTGCATCCTTCTTAATTTCTGGAAGTGACTTAACTCCGATTTGCATTTTTCCACCTTGTTTACTATAGGTAGCTGTCCCACTTTCCACAATTTGTTCAACGATATCAGTTAATTGATCACCTAAGAAAATGGAAATAATAGCTGGTGGAGCCTCATGTGCACCTAAACGATGATCGTTTCCAGGATTAGATGCCGCAACTCTTAATAATACTGCATTCTCATCTACTGCCTTGATAACTGCAGATAAGAATAATAAGAATTGTAAATTCTCATGTGGAACCTTACCAGGCTTTAATAGGTTAATTCCTGTATCTGTAATAATTGACCAGTTATTATGTTTACCACTACCATTAACACCCATAAATGGCTTTTCATGTAATAAACACTCTAATCCATGATTTCTAGCAACACGCTTTAATGTTTCCATTGTAAGCTGATTATGATCAACCGCAATATTTACCTCTGAATAAATTGGCGCAAGCTCATGTTGAGCAGGAGCCGCTTCATTATGTTGAGTCTTAGCTAAAACTCCTAATTTCCACAACTCTTCATTTACTTCCTTCATAAAGCAAGCAATATTCTCCTTGATTGAACCAAAATAATGGTCCTCAAGCTCTTGCCCTTTAGGAGGCATTGCTCCAAACAATGTACGACCAGTAAATTTTAAATCCTCACGCGCTAAGAAGTTTTGTCTACTAACGATGAAGTACTCTTGCTCTGGTCCTACTGAACAATTAATCTTTTTAACATCTTTATGCCCAAATAATTTAACAATACGTAAAACCTGCTTCTCTAAAGCTTCTGTAGAACGTAATAATGGTGTCTTTTTATCAAGAGCCTCTCCTGTATACGAACAGAAAACTGTTGGAATACATAAGGTTACTCCCGCCTTTGTTTCCTTTAGGAAAGCAGGAGATGTACAATCCCATGATGTATATCCACGAGCCTCAAAAGTTGATCTAATTCCACCAGATGGGAATGAAGATGCATCAGGCTCACCTTTAATTAATTCCTTACCTGAAAATTCTAAAATAGCTTTATTATCTTTAGAATTGATAAATGAATCATGCTTCTCAGCTGTAATTCCTGTCATTGGTTGGAACCAATGCGTATAATGGGTTGCCCCGTTCTCAACAGCCCAATCCTTCATTGCTGCTGCTACAACATCCGCAATACTTGAATCAAGCTCATTTCCCTCTGCAATTGTCTTCTTAAGTTTTAGGTAAACGTCCTCTGGAAGACGATCCTTCATTTTTTCATCATTAAATACATTTTTACCGAAAAGCTCATTAATAATATTTGTCATAAGTTCTCCTTTGCTTTTAAAAGAATGTTGATATTCTTAATAAAAAGTCTTTTTTTATCATATAAATAATTATATTATTTATACTCTTATATGTCAACAAACAAAAAAACATCATATTTATAGATAAACAAAAAAAGCGCTTCATAGCGCTTTATTCTTCTTGTTTCTTTTCCATTATTCTCATAAATCTTAAGGTAATAAATCCCGTGAATATTCCCGTGAAAATACTTAAAATCATTATAACTGGTAAATAATAAATCGACTCTTTAGCAATCAAAATAATCGCAATCAAGATTTGGCCAACACCATGCATCACCGCACCACTAATTGAAGTGCTTATAACATTAAATCCAAGGCTCTTTAATATAACCATTGTAACAATCGCAAATAATCCTCCACTAACACTCATAAAGAAGGTTACAGACATAAAACTTCCCAATAATAAGCTTACAATCATAACTCTTAAAATAAGCAAAACAAAGGCATCTTTAATTGTATACATATATATCATAATTAAGATTATGATGTTAGCTAATCCTAACTTAACACCTGGGACATAGGTAGGAACAAAGGATTCAATAATACTTAAAATAATACTTAAAGCTAGAAGCATAGATAATTCAGTTATTCTTCTTATCATATTATAATATCCACATCCGAATCATTAGATAGCTTAATAACAACCTTATAATATGCACATATTATTGATTTAGCACTAGAATTAGTCATACCCATATGTTCACATGTATGATCATGACATTTACTATTCTTTACACCAATCTTCTTATCCTTCACAATTAATGTCATCTTTCCATCTAATATTTCATATTCCTTATTGTTACTTAAATCGATTTTATATTCTAATTTATCCTCGATATACACATAAGCATAATCTGCTTTTTCTTTACCGACATTAAATAAAATTAGAAGTAAAACAGAAATAAATATTAAGCTTCCAACTAAAATATAATCCTTTTTCATGAGACTACAACTCCTTCGGTATGAAATACTGTCCCATCATATTTCATACCTATAACCTCAACCTTTAATTCATTAGCCAAATTTATCATTTCATCATATTCCATACAAAAAAAGGCAGTGGATAAGGCATCTAACAACGCATTATTATTTCCAATCACACTAATTGTACGATAAATATGCGGATTTTCTAAGGTCTTGGGATCTAAGATATGATGATATCTAACACCATCATGAATGAAATAGTTTTGATAATCCCCACTTGTCCCAATACCGCAATTCTTTGCCTTTATTTTTTGATAAATCGCATTTTCATTATCAGGATTTTGTAATCCAATAGTAAATTTTTCCTTTTTATAATGACTACCAATTAATACTGAACTAGCTCCAGCATTAATCAAATATTTAGTATAATTCTTTCCATTTAAATATTCATAAACCTTATCAAGTGCATATCCTTTAATAATACCACCTAAATCAAGCTTTAAATTCTCATTATTAAATTTTACAGATTGTTTTTCTTCATCTAAAATTACATCATCAATATTAGTATTAGCTATTTCTAATGCTATATTATCATAATCAGCAATCTCAAAAGAGTTCTCGTTATCTCTAATATCCTTCCACATAAAGCTTGCTTTACCAATCGCAATATTAAAATATCCATTTGTTAAAGAATAATACTCCTTAGATAATTCTAGAATATCAAATAAATCGCATGAAATAACCATTTCTTCGTTATATGCATTTTGATTTATATCATATAAATTAACATAACCATCATAGTGCTTATTATAATCTGAAAGCTTACTATAATGATTTAAGATATTTACTATTTGATTTAAATCATCCTTATTACCCTCATATAATGTAATATCTACGGTAGTATTAAAAGTAAATATTGTCCTATTAAATTGTTTTTCTTCCTTACCGCAACCACATAATATAAATAATAATATTAATAGTAGCTTTTTCATAATAATCACCTAAAAAAACCTCTAAAAAATTAGAGGTTAGATTTTTACTTTGATAACAACTCCATCTTGTCCAGGATGTTCTTCAAGATATTTTAAAATTGGTTCGAAATGTTGATCTGGCTTTCCAGGTTTACATACTGATAAGCGTTCAACACTACCTGCAACGATTTGTTCAGCCATACCGCTACATCCAGGGTTACCACATGCTCCACAATTATATCCAGGAAGCATTTTAGTAATATCCTCTACTCTTGAATCAACCTCAACAGCTAAATACTTACTAGCTATTGCTAATCCTAAACCTAAAACTACACCGATTGCTCCTAAGACCAATCCCGCAATTAAAATAGTTGGCATATTATTTATCCTCCTTCAATTCTTCTTTTAATTTCTTCAAATCAAAACCACGCTTGATGCTACAATCAACATTATGACATGCTAAGCAATTCTCCTCATCAATCTTAATGTTCTCGCAGCCCTCGGGAAGTGGTGTTTTTTTATTAGCTACATAGGAAATAAAGAATATAACTAATAAGACTACTACAACACCAATTGCTATTAATATACGCATATTAGTATGGCCAATCAACCATTCCACTTAATCCTAGGAAGGCCATTGACATAATAGCAGCTGTAACTAAAGCTACCGGAATTCCTTTAAATGCTCTTGGAGTATTTGAAGAATCTAGTCGATAACGAATTGTTGAGAAAACAAAAATAATCAACGCAAAACCAATACTTGTACCTAATGCATTTGCAACTGATGCTAAAAATGAATATGATTGATCAGTATTACCTTGAGCAACACCAAGTACAGCACAGTTTGTTGTAATAAGTGGTAAATAAACACCTAATGCTTTATATAAAGATGGTGAATATTTTTTGATAACCATTTCAATTAATTGTACGATTGATGCAATTACTAGGATATAAGTAATTGTATCCATAAATGCAATATCAGCAGGAACTAAAATATAATTATAAATTGGCCAACAAATAACTGTTGCTAACATAATTACAAAAATAACCGCTAGTCCCATTCCTAATGCTGAAGATGTTTTCTTAGACACTCCTAAGAAAGGGCAGATTCCATAGAATCTTGATAAAAGGACGTTATTAATTAACATTCCATTAATGATAGCTAAAACAAAAACAAATAAACCATTCATATTAAGCTACCTCCTTAGCTGCTGCAGCCTTTTTAGCAGCTAATTCAGCCGCTTTTTTAGCTTTAAGCTCTTCTAATCTTTTCTTTTCTTCCTCAGCTTTTAAATCATCCTTAACATTTTTTCTCCATGCAATAAATGCAAGAACTGAACCTAATGTTAAGAAACCACCTGCTGATTGAACAAATAAGCTAATTGCATATTCACTAGGAATAATTTGTAATGTTTCCTTGAAACCTAATGGGAAGTATTCTCCAATTGTAAGACCACCAGTTCCAATTAATTCTCTAAAGAATGCAATAATACAAATAGCCATTGTAAATCCTAATCCTTGACCAATTGCATCAACAAATGAAGGTAAAACCTTATTCTTAGATGCAAACGCCTCAGCACGACCTAAAATTATACAGTTAACTACAATTAGAGAAATAAACACACCTAATGAGTCATATAATGCTGGAACAAAGGCTTCACAAAGCATTTTTATAATTGTTACAAATGTCGCAATAATAACAATATAACAAGGAATTTTAACTTCTGCGGGAATAATGTTTCTTAATAAAGAAATCAAAACATTTGAACCCATCAAAACTAAAATTACTAATAATCCCATACCTAAAGCAGCTTCTACTGATTTAGTTGTTGCTAAAGTAGGACACATACCAAGAAGTGAAACGAAAACAGGATTTTCAATTATAATTCCTGATATGAAGGTTTTCTTTAAAGATACTTTTTCTTTATCCATCTTACTTACCTCCTAACGCATCATTTAATGCAGACTTAACTAATTTTTTGACTAGCTCTGCACCATATGTCGCTCCACATGATGTATCAATTCCTGCAAGGTCAGCTGCGCTTAAATCATCTTTATAGTTTTTATTAACATGATCCGCAACTGTTGAAGCATATGATTGACCATTAGTTAAAAATTCAACTGAAACAACTGACTCATCCGCAATTGCTACCATTAATGAAATACTACCATATGCATTCTTTCCTTCAACAACATATAAATATCCAATTTCATTTCCATCCTTATCGAAAGCATGAATTTTCTTTGTGATTGCTGAATCAGTATAATCATCTAAAATCACTGATTTATCTTGATCGTAATTTGGAAAAATACTCTGACAAGTTTCTAATTCTTTTTTAGCAGCATTATCTTTAATAATTGGGCTTGTAACGCTATTAACTAACGCAATACCTAAAGCACAAATTAAAGAAATTAAACCGATAATACCTGATATTTTAACGTAACGCATTAAAACCAACCTCCCATCACAGAAGCTGATAGAATACAGCTAACAACAGCAATTAGCGCAACTAAAACAGCACATTGCTTCCATGTATATTTATTTGGTTTACCCTTCATAAAATGATCAATAGTTGGAGCTAACATATTAACGATTAGAATTGAGAACGCAACACCCTCTGGATATGCTCCACAAACTCTAATTAGTGCTGTAATACATCCTGCTAAAGCGCCAAATAATACACGACCAAATTTAGTTGTTGGAGATGTAACTGGATCAGTAATCATAAATACTGCACCAAATAATAGACCTCCTGTACACATTTGGAATATAATCATCTTAAGTAGATTTGCATCAGTATTTTGTGAATAAACAGATAAACATGCCACAGACATTACAATTCCAAATGATACTAAATATCCCAAGCAAGCTCTAAGATCTGCTGATCTTCTAGCGAATAAATAAATTGCTCCTAATAAAATACATACTGTAGAAACCTCACCCATACATCCGGGAATGTTTCCTAAAATAATATCACTCATCTTATAGAAATTAACATTTAAAAGATTTCCACCCATTGTATGCCCTAATGGTGTAGCTCCAGCTACAACATCTACAGCACCATTTGAATAAGCCTCTGCTAATTTTGAACCAAAGCAAATACCTACAAAAATACGTCCAACAGCTGCTGGATTAAAAATGTTGCTTCCTAATCCACCAAATACCATTTTACCAACAAGCATTCCAAATAATGCTCCAATTAAAACAACATATGGATTACATCCTGCTGGTAAGATTAACGCATAAATCAAAGCTGAAATTAAAGGAGCAGTTATATTATTGATTGTATACAATCCTTTAATTTTCTTTAATCCTTCTTTAGAAAATAGTTCCCTTCTTTTCATACCCTTAGGCCACTTAATAAGCATATGGCATAAAAGCTCAGTAAATAGCATAGTAGCTATTGAAATTAAAAATACATAAATTCCATTCCATCCGTTTTGAATCATCGCAAAAAGAGTTACAGGGATTAATGCGATAATTACATCAAGCATCATTCTCTTAACAGATACCTTTTTACGAATGTACGGAGATGTTTGTGCAACTAGCTTCATATTTTTTCCTCCTTACTATATCATTCTCTTTGCCTTACGACAATAATCTGTTAAATGAATCTTTGATGTACATGTATAAGAACACATACCACATAAAATACATGACTTAATGTTTAATTTAGCCTTTAAAGCATCCTTATCATTATTCTTTACAGCTTGCATAATCGCTACCGGTTGTAACCCAGCTGGACAACTGTAAACACATGATCCACACCTTACACATGGTTCTTCTACAAATTCTTCTTTATTTAAAACAATAACGCTTGTTGATGTTTTAGATGTTATAATATCATCTCTTACAAAGTTCATACCCATCATAGGTCCACCTAAAATTAGAACCTTGTCCTTATCATCAACATATCCACCACATTTATCTATTAATTCCTTAACAGATGTTCCAACTCTAATTCTAAAGTTGTGTGGATGCTTAATTCCATCACCAGTTACTGTAAAGTTTCTCTTGATTACTGGTAAATTATATTTAACTGCCTTATATAATCCAACGATTGTTGAAACATTGAAATTCATAATTCCATATTTACTTGGTAATTGACCTTGAGGAACAGTAATACCTAAACAACTCTTAAACATTTCTAATTCCCATCCTTGTGGATAGTAATTTCCAACATTGCAAACCTCAATATTTAAATGTGGAAACTCTTTAGCAACTGCTGTTAAAACCTCATAAACAGAATGATATTTTTCCTTGATACAAATAATACCCTTCTTAGCTCCTACAGCTTGCATCGCATATCCAAGTCCCTTCATGATTCTTTCAGGGAATTCTAGCATAATACGATAGTCACTTGTTAGATATGGCTCACATTCAATACCATTTACTAATACATAATCAATTTTTTCTTTAGTGTTAAGCTTAACATATGTAGGGAATCCACTTCCTCCAAGACCAACAAGACCACAATCCTTAGCAATTTTTACAAAGTCCTCATTTGTTAATTTGGCGATTTCCTCATCAGTTCTTGTGAACACTGAATCACCAAATGTGTCTTGCTTGTCATTTTTAATAACTACACATTCAAGCAGCTTTCCACCACGATGAAATTTCTTTTCATTTCCAACATATTCACCACTAACTGTTGAATGAATAGGTTGTTCAAAGAATCCACCGTTTCTTTTTCCAATGACATCACCAATCTTTACCTTGTCTCCAACCTTGATAAAGATTTCTCCACTAGAGCATCTAGTGTTAGTGATTGGCAAATAAACATAATCGGGATCTACATATCTTTTACTAGGTAAGGCTCTAGTCAAATTCTTGTGATCCTTGATTACTCTAGTCTTTGCAATCATTTTCTCAACTCCTTTATATAAATAAATTTTAAAAACTTAGAAAAAGGGATAAAAGGCGTTAGAGTTCTAACACCTTAATCTTTTTAATATAATGGGAAATTTTTAAGTAAATCTAATACTTTACCTTTAATTTCTAGTAATTTTTCTTCATTTTCATAATTTCTTAAAGCTTCATCAATTAATCTAGCCACAGTAACCATTTCTGCTTCCTTGAATCCTCTAGTAGTCATAGCTGGTGTTCCTAAACGTAATCCACTTGTAACAAATGGCTTTTCAGTATCGTTAGGAATAGTATTCTTGTTACATGTAATATTAACCTCATCAAGAATCTTTTCAGCTTTCTTTCCTGTTAATCCCACAGATGATTTAACATCAACTAATAATAAGTGGTTATCAGTTCCACCACTAACAATACGATATCCTAATGATTGTAATTCACTTGCTAAAACTTTAGCATTTTTAACAACTTGTGCTTGATATTCCTTGAATTCATCAGTTAATGCTTCACCAAAGGCACATGCTTTAGCCGCAATAACATGCATTAATGGTCCTCCTTGAATTCCTGGGAACACAATTTTATTAATCTTATTAGCGATTTCTTCATTGTTTGTTAAAATTGCTCCACCACGTGGCCCTCTTAGTGTTTTATGAGTAGTTGTTGTAACGATATCCGCATAATCAAGTGGATTTGGATGTTGTCCAGCCGCAACTAAACCAGCGATATGAGCCATATCAACCATTAAATAAGCACCAACTAAATCTGCCGCTTCTCTAAATTTTTTAAAATCAATAATACGTGGATAAGCACTTGCTCCAGCCACAATAATTTTTGGTTTTGTTTCCAAAACGATTTCTTTTAGTGCTTCATAATCGATTTCCTCAGTCTCGTTATTAACACCATAAGACTTAACTATATAATCAACTCCAGAAAAACTCATCTTATGACCATGTGTTAAATGTCCTCCTTGATCTAATGACATACCTAAAATAGTGTCACCATGTTCAATTAGTGCACGATAAGCCGCCATATTTGCTTGGCTTCCTGAATGAGGTTGAACATTAACATAGCTTGCATTAAATAATTTCTTTAATCTTTCAATTGCTAAATTTTCAACTTTATCAACATTTACACATCCACCATAATATCTCTTACCTGGATAACCCTCTGCATATTTGTTTGTTAATACTGATCCTTGAGCTTGCATAACAGCTTTGCTTACAAAATTTTCTGATGCAATTAGCTCAATATTGTTTGTTTGTCTTTCAAATTCATCATTCATATATCCAAATAATTCTGGATCTTGTTGTTTAATAAATTCCATATATAATCTCTCCTTCTAGATTATTATAACACACAACTATTTTATATGTAATATAAACTTTTGATAAATTATACTATTATTGAATAAAAAAAGTAAAATAATCTCTTAATGGGTATTTAAATAAGGGATATTTTCAAATACTCAAGATCAAAATCATTTATAATTTTATCGGAGACATCAGCAATATGAACAAACGAAAAAGGATACCTAAGCAATTAAGCCTAAGTATCCTATTTTTTATTTCTTAGAGAAAATCCCCTTATTAAAGTGCTATAAGTCTCAATACTTTATGAGATGTATTCATATTTATAGCATATTAAGTTTTAAATTTTTAATTAAAACTTTGTTGGAACTAAGAAGTAAACTAAGAATAATGCGAAGATTACTAGTAATACAATTGATAAATCCCATTTAGGTTTTTCTTCTACTTTACCCATCTTATATGCAATTAAATCAACTACATACATAACTGAACTTAATACTACATAAGCGATGATTCCAATACCAATACCTTTAGTAATTGAATATGCAAATGGCATAATTACGATTGTTAAGAAAGCAGGAACCGCATTTTTAACATCCTTAAAGTCAATATTTACAACATTACTCATCATTAATACACCTACATAAATTAACGCAGATGCACATGCAGCAGATGGAATGAATGCGAATACTGGTAAGATAAAGATTGATAATAGGAATAAAACTGCAGTAACTAAAGATGCAAATCCAGTTTTACCACCAGCAGCAATACCAGCACCTGATTCAACAAATGTTGTAACTGTTGATGTACCTAACATTGCACCAGCACATGTAGCAATACTATCAGAATACATAATCTTATTATAGTTTAGAGGTTTACCATTTTCATCAATTAAACCAGCATTTGTTGTACAACCAACTACTGTACCCATTGTATCGAACATATCGATCATTGAGAATGTGATTACTAACATAACGCAAGTCATAAATGAATCTTTAGGGAATTTAAATCCTTCAGTAAATGCAGCAAACGCTACACCACCCTTATCTGGATCCATATTAAAGAAGTTAGAGAAATTTTCCCAGAATTTCCATGTAACTCCACCATCACCTTTTAAAACATCAATATTTGCAACACCTAATGGTAAAGCAAGTAAAGTTGCTCCTAAAATACCAAATACTACTGCACCCTTAACCTTTAATCGAGCCAAAATAGCAATTAAAACTACACCAAATAATGCAACTACCGCATCACGAGCAGCTCCACCTTCAGCCCAGTTTGCTTTTTCTGTTAAATTAACAAAATCAAGTAATGTGTATGGATTATCTACGATTACTCTTGCATTTTGGAATCCGATAAATGCGATAAATAACCCAATTCCTACTGGAATAGCAGTACGAACAGCAACAGGCATTCCATCAAAGATTTTTTCTCTTAGGGAAATTAATTTACCATTCTTATCTTTACCACCAGGAATGAATGATACAAATAAGAATAAAATACCGCTAACTAAGACCAATAGCATTGCATTTCCAAATGAGAATGCAAAACCATAAACTCCACCAATTACTAAACCAACAGTTGAGTTAAGTCCCATACCTGAAGCTTGAGCAAGAGGCATTTTAGCTAATAAAGCCATTAAAATTGTTCCAATGAATGCTCCTAAAGCAGTAGCAATAAAGATACCAGACCATTTAGGATCCGCAGCATTGAAGCTTAAAATTTGATTTGGGTTAACTGTTAAAATGTAAGCCATTGCAAGGAATGTTGCGATACCTGCAAAGATTTCTACTTTAAATGATGACCCTTTCTCTGTAATACCGAAAAACTTATCTAGTTTTCCTTTAGAACCTGTTGATTTTTCTTCAACAACTTCTTCTTTTTTGTTTTCCTCCATTTAAGAAAACCCTCCCTTTTTTTTATGTATTAGGGCATATACATAAGATAAACACAAAATGTATACGCTATCATTTTCATTATACTTTATCACTTTAAATTTTGCAAGAGAAAGTAATAAAAGTGTTTTAAAGGGAAATTTTTAAATATGCTTCCGCAATATTAAGGAAATGGTCGCCTATTCTTTCGAAATCGATTAATATTGAAGAATAAATTAATGCACCTTCCGCTGTACAAATATTTGCTTTTAGTCTCGTAAGCATATTATCTCGATAGTTTCTTGTCATTTCATCTGTTTGCTTTTCTAGTTCAACTGATCGAGTAAAACTATCTTTATTCATAACTACATCTATCATTTCTTGACACACATTACGCATATGAATTAATTCTGATTTGAAATGCTCATTGATAATAATTTTTTTATCAATAAGCTCATGAGCATGCTCAAATAAGTTCATTGAATGATCACTTAATCTTTCGATATTATTACTGATTATTAAATATGAACTATAATTTAGACTTGTTATATGATTTGATTCATGAGATAAGCATTTAGAGATTTGTTTAGTAATCGCTCCATTCAATCTATCAACTAAATCCTCTTGATCAAAAATTGTTTTTTCTTTACTACAATTACTGCTTATTATAGAATCAAAAGAAATTAAAATATTTTCACACGCAATTTGATACATTCGATTGATTTCTAACCTTGTATTTTCTAAATGAATAGCACTACCTCCAATACCAATATTAATGTCATTATCTAAATATATAAACAAACGCTTCTCATCTTCATCTTTATCCGGTAATACATATTCGGCAAATCTAACCAACCACAATCCAAATGGCAATAGCAATAATGTCGTGACAATATTGAATATCGTATGAACATTAGCAATTTGTTGAGCCGGATTACTTGGGGTTATGTTAATAATTAATTCTGTAAAAGGCGTAACTAAGCAAATTATCGTAAATACTACTGTTCCAATTATATTAAATGTGAAGTGAATCAATGATGTTCTCTTTGCGGCTCTATTAGTCCCAATTGTTGCTAATAATGCTGTGACACATGTTCCAATATTTTGCCCAAATAAAACAAACACTGCCCCCTCAAGTTTAACAACACCACTAATAGCCAACGCTTGTAAAATACCTACAGATGCTGAGGATGATTGAATGATTGCAGTAAAAATTGCTCCAACTAGAATTCCTAAAAATGGGTTTTCAAATTTAGACATCATTCCAATAAAAGCTTCAGAATCACGCAGTGGCATCATCGAACTACTCATCATATCCATTCCGATAAATAAAATTCCAAATCCACAGAAAATCTTACCAATTTCATTAATTATTGATTTTTTTATAAAGACCATCATGATAACACCAGTCATCGCAAAAATTGGAGCAATGATTCCAATATCTAACGCAACTAGTTGTCCAGTAATGGTTGTCCCAATATTTGCACCCATTATCACCCAAACAGCTTGCGATAAACTCATCATATTAGCACTCACAAATCCAACCGTCATAACCGTTGTTGCAGATGATGATTGAATAATCATCGTAATAATCATTCCCGCTAAAACTCCAACAATCCTATTGGAAGTTAGTTTTTCTAATATTCCTTTCATTTTATTTCCACAGGCTTTTTCTAATCCATCACCCATTTGATTCATCCCCAACAAGAATAAGGATAAGCCTCCTATTAATGTAGCAATCTCAATAAGTCCCATAAAAATCCTCCTTAATTTTTATCTATAAAAAAATGAGTAGACATAGTCCACCCATTAATTTGACAGACTCCACCTTTTTAAAATATTAACTTACAAATAAAAATGAGTAGACGTAGTCCACCCATTATTTGACAGACTCCACCTAATTTAAACTATTTAATAAAAAAGACTTCTATCACAATGATAAAAGTCTCGAAATTTAAAATGAACCCGAGTGCATAACACACTGTACTGACGCAATTCATTCCAATTTATTGGTTTCTACTCCCTTTTATTTCAAAAGTAGTATAACATTTCATTTTTTTGATGTCAATAATTTTACTTGATACAGATTTCCATTTTTTCGATATTAACTAAAACATTCTCTTCAATGCTTGTTGGGATATTTTTTCCAACATAATCTGGTCTAATTGGTAATTCACGATGCCCTCTATCAACTAAGACAGCTAATTGAATTCTTTTTGCTCTTCCAATATCCATTACTGCATCCATTGCAGCTCTTACGCTTCTTCCGGTAAATAGCACATCATCCACAAGAATTACAACCTTATTATGAAGATCAGTCTTAATCTCTAAAAGGGCTCCATCGCGCTTTTTATCATCATCTCGATATTTAGAAATATCAATCTCCTCAACCGGGATATTAATATTCTCAAATTTATAAATATATTCGCTTATTCTTTTCGCAATTGGTGTTCCTTTAGATTTAATACCTACTAAAACTACATTATCTAAATTTTCATTTTTCTCAATAATCTCATGAGACATTCTTCTAAATGTTCTTTCAATTTGATCATGATCTAAAATTACTTTCATCAAATCACCTTATTCTTGTGTTTCTTTATTTTCTTTGCTTTTTGGTAAGAATAAATTTAATAAAATACCAACGATTGCTGATAAAGCAGTAGATGTGATAGAGAACTTATCAATTGTGATAGCTGCTCCACCTAATCCAATTACTAATACAACGGAAATAATAATTAAATTTCTTGTATTACCTAAATCGACCTTATTATCAAATAGAATACGTGCACCATTTAATCCGATAAATCCATATAAGATTAAGCACATACCACTAATTACACACCATGGAATTGTTGCAATAGCTACAGCAAATATATTTAAAAACGATAAAATAATTGCGATAATAGCCGCTAATCCAGTTACCCAAACAGAAGCAACCTTAGTCATACCAACTACTGAAGTGTTTTCTCCATATGTAGTATTAGCTGGACCTCCAACACATGCAGCAAATAATGTTGCAACACCATCACCCATCAATGTCTTATCTAATCCTGGGTCTGTTAAAAAATCTTGTCCAACAACTTTGCTTAATACCGCATGATCTCCAATATGCTCACAAGCAGTTACTAATGCAATTGGTACAATTGTTAATAATGCTGCTGTATCAAATTTATTAATAATAATATTAGTATGTCCAATTGTTGTTTTAGCATTTTCCCAACCAATAAACATGAAATCAGGAATTTTTACCCATAATTCAGGATTTTTAGCAACATGCTCTAAATCAGTAAAATTAAATAATCCGAAATTACCAATTAAATCAATAATTAATGCGAATAAATATCCACCAACAATACCAATTATAAATGGAATTACCTTTAAAAATCCCTTACCTTTTAAAGATACAACAGCAATTAAGATTAATGTGAAGAATGTTACAGCAATTTTTGCCCATTCAGTATTTCCATTAATCATACCTGTATTAGAAATAGCTGTACCAGCTAATCCAAATCCAATAACCATAATTGCTGGACCAATTACTACTGGAGGTAATACCTTATCAAGCCATCCTTTTCCGCATAGCTTAACGACCATTGCGATTACTACATAAACTATACCTACTACCATTAATGCAGTCATTACTCCTCCAAATGACTGACCAACGGCAACTCCACCATCATAAACAATTGATGCCGACTGAATAGCAGCAATATAAGCAAATGAACTTCCTAAATATACTGGAACCTTTGCCTTTGTACACAAAATGTAAATAAGTGTACCTACACCTGATGTAAATAAAGCTACAGCTACTGGTAAACCTACTAGTAAAGGCACTAGTATTGTTGCTCCAAACATCGCAAACACATGTTGAAAGCTTAAAACTACCCACTTTCCTTTTGTTGGCTTTTCTCTTACGCCAATTTCCATTACGGAATTACGTTCTTGTTCCATTTTTTTCTCTCCTTATTTTTTTATTATAAAAAAACCTAGCATTAGAGCTAGGTGTTTTAACAAAAGAATACGTTATAACTTTTCTAGCCTCTCTGGACATAATTTAAAAGTATACTTTATTTGTAGTATATATTTTTTTTAATTATTAATCAAGCAAATAATAAAAAAAATAGGCAAACGCCTATTCCTCTTCATCAATTTTTGGTAATTCAACGTTATGATATACTCTTTGTACATCTTCGTTATCCTCTAAACCAGCTAATAAGTTCATGAATTTTTCTAAATCCTCACCTTCAAGAGTAACGCTTGTTTGTGGTACATATGTAATTTCATCAACGCTTAATTGCAAATCAGCCTTAGCTTCTGTTAAAGCTGTTTTAATCTTATTATATTCAGTGTATGGAGCATAAACAACTGTTTCTCCATCTTCAACTAAAACATCATCAACTTCACAATCTGCCATTAATAAGATTTCTAATGTTTCTTCATCAGATAATCCTTCATAGGCAAATACAGCTTGATGTTTGAAATTATACATAACACTTGTTCCTAAAGTTGAACCAGTTCTATTAAAAATTGTTCTTACTTCTGAGAATGTTCTATTAACATTATCAGTTAAGCAGTCTACGATAACATTTGAATTCCCTTTACTCATACCTTCGTATTGAGTTGCAATATAGCTTTCTTGAGAACCTCCCTTAGCCTTTTCAATTGCTCTTTTGATTACATCAGCAGGAACTTGTTCTTTTTTAGCTCTTTCAATTTTTCTTCTTAATTCAAGATTACTATCTGGATCAGGTACTCCATTTTTAGCAGCTACGTATAGCTCTTTTCCCCATTTTGCATATAATTTAGATTTTGCTGCAGCTGTTTTAGCCATTGATGCAGCACGTACTTCATGTGCTCTACCCATTTTATTTCTTCCTTTCGGTTTAATTTACATAGAAATTATACTCCTCTATGATTACTTTTTCAACATTTTTTTTACTTTAATAATTGAATTATTACATTTTAAATGATATATTATGCAAGGAGGTGAACACAATGGATCCAATTATTAAAAAAGGAATAGTATTATCTTTACCAATTTTTGCCGGATATTTATTTTTAGGATCAACATTTGGGATAATGCTAGTAGAATCTGGATATCCATTTTGGCTTGCACCTATTATGTCTCTTTTTATTTATGCTGGTAGTGGACAAATCGCTGCTGTTGGTCTAATGGTATTAGATTTTGATTTGATTAATGCTTTTATCATTACTGTCATCATAAATGCTAGACATATCTTCTACGGAATATCCATGCTTGAGAAATTTTCAGGCACTGGTAAACTAAAACCATATATGATTTTTTCATTAACTGATGAAACATTTGCCATTCTCTTAAGTCAAGCAAATAATCCTAAAACAAAGAAAAAACTTATGTTTACTGTTTGCTTGTTAAATCACATTTATTGGATTATTGGTGGTACTGTTGGTGCTGTTTTATATTCCATATTAAGATTTGATACTCAAGGAATAGAATTTGTCTTAACTGCGCTATTTATTGTTATTTTGACAGAACAATTAATAACATGCAAAAATAAATTACTTGCGCCTATTGGTATTATCACAACTATTCTATGTTTAATTATTTTTAAAGAAAATTTTATGATTATTTCTCTAATACTTATCTTAATAATTTTATCAATATTAAGAAAACCATTTGAAGAAATTGAAGGAGGTATATGATGTTTACCTCATTTGAAATTTTTTTATTTATTATTGTTGTTTCCTTAGGAACAATGCTTACAAGATTTCTTCCGTTTTTAATATTCAATGAAAAGAAGCCCATCCCAAAATATGTTTTATATTTAGGTAGAGTCCTTCCTTATTCCATTACTGGATTTTTAATTGTATATTGCTTAAAGGATGTTAATTGGACAGGTGGTAATCATGGATTACCAGAAATAATAGCAATTATCTCAATTATCTTAATTCATATTTATAAAAGAAATACTTTACTAAGTATCCTAATAGGGACAACTGTTTATATGCTCTTATTGCACTTGCTATGAGATTATAAGAATCTAAAAATATATCCAATTGGTTTTAAATACATTTTATGAATTGAAACCGAAATCTAAATTATTCCATTCGTTTTATTTCTGATACGTTTATATCTATATTATTATCTTTATTTTCATCAATCGTTAATTTTTTTCTATCTTTTAACTTAGCATACATTTTCTTTGAAAAACTAATGCTAACATCAATTGCTTCTCCATATAATATATATTTTGCGAAATATTCCATTACTATATTTCCTAAAACAACTACAATCCAAACAGATAACAATAAAATATGCATTCTGCTGTACTCTTCTTTCCATAGAGTATTTTCGAAAAGAAAATACTTAACAAAGAATCCGTGAAATAAAAATACAGTAAATGTATTCTTCCCAAGCCTTGTTAGAAAAGGTATTTTTTTATTAAATCTCAAGGTAATCGTGAAAAACCCTATCCATGCTAATGCGCAAAACATTAAGATTAGTTTAATCTTTGCTGTATATTTACCATACTCATATGAATATGATCCGTAAAGCATGTTACTACTGATTTCCTTTTTGTTAAAAATTATGCAAAGAGCTACAAAGGCTATCACTAGAAAAAACATCCTTAAAACTATATCTTGCCATTTTTTTAATTTTATTGGATTAGCTTTTATTATATTTCTAGCATAAAATCCCATAATAAAATATGGTAAAAAAGTGATAAATCTCGAAACAGTTAAATAATACCCTTGAGTTTTATCACGTGGCATTATAAAATAAATACCTATTGAGACAAATATAACTAATATTGCTTTTATTGAATTCTTTAAATCATACTTTTCAAAATCCAATAAAGGTATTAGGAATAAATAGAAAATATATACTAGTAAATACCACAATAGCCAATATGGTGTTGTAAATTGAATTATATTATTATACCCAAATTTCTCATTGATATATAAAATATATAAATGCTGAAATGCAATATATATAAGTATCATATTAACAACTCGTCGTTTAGAAAACCTAGCAAAGTAACCTGTTATAAAAATAAATAAAGGCATATGAAATGAATAAATAATTCGGTATAAATCGCTTGTAGTTGAATATCCTTTTGCAATTTCGAGTAAATGTGCAAAGACAACTAAAACTATTAAAAAAAACTTAATATTATCAAATGCATAATCTCTTTTATCCATACTGTTCCTTATATTACTAAATCAATAATAATTGTACTAATATAATAATACTTTTCCCTTTAAATATCTTAATTGATACTCATTCTTATAGTTTAATTGATTAACTCTAAAACTTGTTGTCCCAATGCTCCAACAATAGCTTTTAAATCCCATATTATCTTCACCACTACTCTTTACTTTTTTCGATTAATTGTACTAAAATTATATCATAATTTTCTTAAAAAATATATAAATTAGCATAGATATGTTCTCAATTAAATCATATTTTATAAAAAAAGATAAGCCTACCCATAGAGTAAACTTACCTAGTTTTGCTTGTGAAAGTAATTTGCTATTTATTCTTTTTGTTTTCTTTTCTAAATTTTCTTAATTGTTTTAACTCTTCCTTTTCTTCTTTAGTGAACTTAAACTCATTATCGAATCTATTGCCTTTACTCATAATTAACACTATCCTTTACTATTGATATTATATCATATCTAATAGTTTATCTTTAAGTGTCTATATATCTATAATAGCGCCAAACTATCCCCACTAAAATTTTACATTTAATGCACTTAATTTCTATGCCTTTACAAGTGCTTATCTTACATAATTTTTTCCACATACAGGACATGATACATATATTTTTTCATGCGGCATATCTTCTTATTCACCATCCATCTAAGCTAAATTGTTTATCGATTTTAAATTTGTAAAAACCGATTTGTTCTTATTTCGCTTATAGTTATACAATAGAAAAATTATATTGTTAATAAACAATTTTTTAACCATATTTTCGCTCATTTTAAACTGTCGTAAAGCCTTTTTTCAGATATTTATAATGTCCTTTTATGCTGTTTTCCATTGATATTTTTTTAATAAAAATATCACTATCAAGAATATGATATAATACATAAATCGTTTAAATATTAAATACAAAAAATCCATAATTTACATTAATAAAAAGTATTAATTATTATAAAAAAATACCTTACAAAATTGTAAGGTATCTATTATTATAAATTATAAAACTCTGCTAACTTTTTAAATGCAGGCAAAGAATTCTCAATTATTTTTTTTCTTACACAATATGCAATTCTAACATATCCTGGGCAACCAAAATCATCACCAGGAACAATTAAAATATCATATTCTTGAGCCTTTTTTGCAAACTCATTTGCATCAGCAATTGGTGACTTAACAAATAAATAAAAAGCTCCATCAGGTTCTATACATTCAAATCCTAATTCTCTTAAACCATTTAAAATAATATTGCGATTAACCTCATAATAGCTCATATCACTTGTAATATTTACGCACTCTTCAATGACAAATTGAAATAATGATGGTGCACAAACATATCCTAAAGCACGACCAGCTCCACAAATAGCTGCATACACAATCTTACTATCATCAACTTGATCAGGAACTAAAACATATCCTAATCTCTCTCCTGGTAAAGATAAAGATTTAGAATAGCTATAACATACAATTGCATTATTATAATATTTAGTCACAAATGGAACCTGAACATTATTATACACAATTTCACGATATGGTTCATCACTAATTAAATATATTGGATTTCCAAACTCTATGGATTTTTCTTTTAATATTTTAGCTAATTTAATAATCGTCTCTTCCTTATAAACAACACCTGATGGATTATTTGGCGAATTGATTATTACAGCCTTTGTATTTTTGTTAATTAATTTTTCAAACTCATCAAATTTAATTTGAAAATTTTTGAAATCAGGACTAACAACTACAAGCTTAGCTAAAGCTGATTCTGTAAACACCTTATACTCTGTGAAATATGGTGCAAAAGTAATTACTTCATCACCAGGATTACATAATCCCCTTAAAGTAGCTGTTAAAGCTGCCGCTGCCCCAACTGTTAAATATAAATTATCCTTATGGAAAGATGTTTTAAATCTCTCATTTAAATTCTTCGCAATTGCTTCTCTTACACTAATCGCACCAGGAGCCGATGTATAAGCATGTATTCCCTCTTTAATACATAGCTTACTAATAGAAGCATCTAATTCCTTTGGAGATGGAACATTTGGATTACCTAAACTAAAATCATATACATTGTCCACTCCAACAATGCTTCTACGCATATTTCCATATTCAAAGATTTCCCTAATGATTGAGCGCTTACTACCAAGCTCATACATTTTCTCATTAATCATTTTTTACCCTCCTAAATGAAAGAACCATCCAAAGGATGATTCTAAATTAAACTTATTTTGTATAGTTTGGTGCCTCAGTTGTAATTTCTACGTCATGAGGATGAGATTCTTTTAAACCTGCATTTGTGATTCTAATAAATTCAGCATTCTTTCTTAAATGCTCAATCGTAGGAGCTCCACAATATCCCATTCCTGATTTTAAACCACCGCATAATTGGTAAATTGTATCCGCAAGCTCACCCTTATAAGCTACACGACCTTCAATTCCCTCTGGCACAAGCTTTTTAGCTGTAGTTGTTTTAGCTTGGAAATAACGATCCGCACTACCACGCTTCATAGCAGCTAAGCTTCCCATACCAACATATGTCTTAAATCTTCTTCCTTGATAAATAACCTCTTCACCTGGTGACTCCTTACATCCAGCTAATAATGAACCAAGCATTACACATTGAGCTCCAGCCGCAATTGCCTTTACAATATCTCCTGAAAGCTTGATACCACCATCAGCGATACAGCATGCATTTACCTTATTGCAGTATTCACTAACATCCATAATAGCTGTGATTTGTGGAACACCAACACCAGCTACAACACGTGTAGTACAAATACTTCCTGGACCAATACCAACCTTAACAGTATTTGCTCCTGCATCAATTAACGCCTTAGCAGCTTCTACTGTAACAATATTTCCAGCGATTATATCTAAATCCGGATATTTCTTTCTAATATCAGCAACAGCATTAATAATATTTTGACTATGTCCATGAGCTGAATCTAAAGTGATAACATCTACTCCAGCATTAACTAAGGCATCAACACGTTCCATCATATTTGCTGCTACACCAACAGCCGCACCTACTCTTAAACGTCCCTTTTTATCCTTACATGCATTAGGATAGTTAACAACATTATCAATATCCTTACTTGTGATTAATCCCTTTAATACGCCATTATCATCAACAATAGGAAGTTTTTCAATTCGATGTTTCCATAGAATTGCTTTAGCTTCTTCTAATGAAGTTCCAACCTTTGCAGTTACTAAATTATCCTTTGTCATTACATCCTTAACTGGTGTATCATTATCAGTTCCAAGATACTTTAAATCACGGTTTGTGATAATACCAACTAAAACACCATTATCATCAACAACTGGAAGCCCACTAATTTTATACGCTGATAAAATTGATTCAACCTCTCTTAAAGTCTTATCACATGTTAAAGTGATAGGGTTACTAATCATTCCCGATTCACTTCTTTTTACAAGATCAACTTGACGAGCTTGCTCCTCAATGCTCATATTTTTATGTATGAATCCAATTCCTCCTTGACGTGCAAGAGCGATTGCTAATTGATACTCAGTTACTGTATCCATTGCAGCACTAACGATAGGAATATTCATTTCAATATTTGGTGTAAGCTTTGTCTTTAAACACACCATATCTGGTGTTACATCTGACTTTTGTGGCACTAATAATACATCATCAAAAGTTAAACCTTCTCTAATTGTAGCCATTTTCTTTCCTCCTATTATCTATAAAATATATTAATTTTTATTATAATACTCCAAACTAAAGTAACTGTCAAGTTTTTTATAGAAAACTTATTTGATAACCTTAGCTTTATATATTTCAAGAGTGTTCTCAAGAAGTGTTGTGATAGTCATAGGTCCAACACCACCAGGTACTGGGGTAATATAAGAAGCGATATCTAACATATCATCATAACATACATCACCACATAATTTACCATTTTCTAATCTATTTACTCCAACATCAATGACAACTGCACCTTCTTTAATCATATCACTAGTAATAAATCTTGGTTTACCGATAGCTGCTACTAAAATATCTGCACGACGGCAAACCTCCTTTAGATCCTTAGTTCTACTATGACAAATTGTAACCGTTGCATTATTATCCAATAGTAATTGGGCTACAGGCTTTCCAACAATATTACTGCGTCCAACAACAACTGCTTCCTTACCACTTATCTCGATATTTGCACTCTTAAGCATTGTAATAATACCCTTAGGTGTACAAGGCTTTAAGCACTCCTCACCTAAATGTAGCTTAGCAACATTTAATGGATGAAATCCATCAACATCCTTATCAATAGAAATAGTATTAATTACTTTATCCTCACTAATATGCTTAGGTAATGGTAATTGAACTAGTAGTCCATCAATATCATCATCTAAATTTATTTTATTTACTAAAGCTAAAACCTCTTCCTCAGTTGTGCTTTCCTCTAGTCTGATAATTGTACTTTTAATGCCAATTTCCATGCAAGCCTTCTCTTTACCAGAAACATAAGACTTACTTGCTGGATTATCTCCAACTAAAATAACAACTAAATGTGGTAAACGATATCCTTTACTTTGATATTCTAAAACCTCATTAGCCATTTTTTCACGCATTTCCTTAGAAAGAATCTTTCCACTAATAACTTGTGCTGGCATAATAGACCTCCCTATTTAATAACCTGATATCCAATATCCTTACGATAGAATAAATTCTCGCATTCGATTTTACTTACCTTTTGATAAGCATTCTCTTGAGCTTCCTTCATTGTAGATCCTTTACCTACTACCAGTAATACTCTACCACCATTAGTAACAAGCTTCCCATCCTTTATAGCTGTACCCATATGATAAATAGTATCATTTGGATCTACACCCTTAATCTCAAATCCCTTTTTATAATCATTTGGATAACCGATAGAAGCCATTACAACTCCTAACGTTTTCTCTTTACTCCACTTTAAGGTAACTTCCTTTTCATCAATTAAATCATTAATAACATCAATGATATCACTTTCTAATCTTGGAAGGACAACCTCAGTTTCTGGATCACCAAAACGAGCATTAAACTCAATAACCTTAACACCATTCTTGGTTTTCATTAATCCACCATATAAAACACCTAGGAAGCTTCTGTTTTCTAAAACCATAGCCTCAGCTGTTTTATTCATAATTTCCTTAATTGCAAAATCTAAATCCTCATCAGTAATCAAACTAACTGGACTATATGCCCCCATACCACCTGTATTAGGACCTAAATCATTGTCATATGCTCTCTTATGATCTTGAGCTAATACCATAGGATAGACATTCTTTCCATTAACAAATGCCATTAACGAAAATTCTGGCCCCTCTAGATATTCCTCCATAACAACATTAGCCTTACCATACTTATTATCTAAAAGCATATCCTTTAAAGCTGCTAATGCATCATCATAATTTAATGCAACGACAACTCCCTTACCAGCCGCAAGACCATCATACTTAATAACAATTGGTGCTCCAATTTTATCTAAATATGCTTTGGCAGAATCAAAATCGTCAAATGATTCATATTTAGCTGTTGGGATATTATATTTTTTCATCAAATCCTTGGCAAATTTCTTACTACCCTCAATAATTGCGGCATTTTTCTTTGGGCCAAAGATACGTAATCCATTTTCAGTAAACAAATCAACAATCCCGGTTGCTAAACTAGCCTCAGGACCAACGATTGTCAAATCAATTTTTTCTTCTAATGCAAATTTTAATAAAGCTTCCTTATCCTCTTCATTAATATTTACTAAATTAGCATTCATTCCTGCATTACCTGGAGCGGCATAAATTGTAGGATTATGCTTACTTAAAGCCACTTTATGTACTATTGCGTGTTCTCTTCCCCCACGCCCAATCACCAATACCTTCATTAGTGTTTGAAGTGTCTAATACCAGTGAATACCATAGCGATTCCTAATTCATCACATGCTTTAATTGAATCTTCATCTCTAACTGATCCACCTGGTTGAATAATGGCTTTTACTCCATAGTTTGCGGCTAATCTAACAGTATCATCAAATGGGAAGAATGCATCGCTGGCTAAAACGAAGTCTTGATGATTGTTTTGTTTTGCCCAATCAAGAGCAATCTTAGCGGCACCAACACGGTTCATTTGACCCGCACCAACACCAACTGTCATATTATCCTTAGCTAATAAGATAGCATTTGATTTAACATGCTTACAAACTTTATAAGCAAAGATTAAATCCTTTAATTGTTCTTCTGTTGGTTTTACTTTAGTAACAACCTCTAATTTTTCATATGTGTCAACATCAGCATTTTGAATTAGCATACCACCATTAACACTTACAAATTTATCTTCATATACCTTCTTTGACATATCAATAGTCATTAAACGAATATTCTTTTTCTTCTTTAATACCTCTAATGCATCCTCATCAAAGCTTGGAGCTAAAATGATTTCTAGGAATACCTTAGATAATTTATTAGCAACCTCTAAATTAACAGGTCTATTTAAGGCAACAATTCCTCCAAAGATGCTTACTGAATCACTAGCATATGCTTTATCCCATGCTTCATTAATATCTTTACCAACTGCAACACCACATGGGTTCATATGCTTAACTGCAACAACGGCTGGCTCATCAAATTCTCTAACGATATCTAAGGTAGCATTAGCATCTTGAATATTATTGTATGATAATTCCTTACCATGTAATTGTACTCCTGTTGCCATTGAATATGTGCAATCACTTCCTTCATAGAATGAAGCCTTTTGATGTGGATTTTCACCATATCTTAATTCTTGCTTAAGAGTAAATCCTAAAGCAAACTCTTTTGGAGTTTCAATTCCAGCTTGTTTATTCATATAACTTGAAATCAAAGCATCATAGCATCCAGTATGACTAAATGCTTTAGCAGCCAATTTTAATCTTGTTTCATATTTTGTATTTCCAGTTTCCTTGATTTCAGAAATAATTTGATCATAATCATTATAATCACAAACAACTGTAACAAATTTATGATTTTTAGATGCACTTCTTAGCATACTTGGACCACCGATATCAATGTTCTCAATACATTCCGCAAAAGGTGCTCCTTTCGCAACAGTTTGTCTAAATGGATATAGATTTACACAAACAATATCGATATATTCGATTTTGTTTTCCATAACCTCTTTAACATGCTCGCTATTATCTCTAACAGCTAATAATGCTCCATGAACTAATGGATGAAGAGTTTTAACTCTACCACCTAAAATCTCATTAAATCCTGTTACTTCGCTAATTCCGATTGTTTTGATACCAGCATTTTCCAATGCTTTCTTAGTACCACCAGTAGAAATAATCTCATAATCAAGATCACTTAATGCTTTAGCAAATTCTACTACACCAGTTTTATCGCTAACACTAATCAATGCTCTTTTCATTTTTATTCCTCCAATAATTTTTTTAACGTTTTTGGATAAAGACGATATTCAATTTCATGAATTTTCGCTTCTGCCTCTTCTAATGTTTCATTTTCTAAATGGAATGCTTCTTGGTCAATAATCTTTCCCGTATCAACTCCACTATCTACATAGTGAACAGTAACTCCCATTACCTTCGCCCCAAACATATAAGCATCTCTAATGCCATGAGCTCCCTTAAATGAAGGTAACAAAGCCGGATGGATATTGATAATCTTATTTGGATAATTATCTAATAATACATTCCCTGCATAATTCATATATCCAGCAAAAAGAATCAATTCAACGTTATACTTCTTTAACTCATTTAAAATAACTGTTTCATATTCTTCCTTTGTATTAAAATCCTTAAGTCTTACTACAAGAGTTGGAATGTTGTGATTCTTTGCACGAGTAATAACATATGCATTTGGCTTATTGCAAACAAGTAAAACTATCTTCCCTTTTTCTAGCTTAGTGTTAACTAATGCTTCAAAATTAGTTCCACTTCCACTAGCAAAAATCGCGATATTTTTCATTATAAAATCACCACACCAGGTTTATCAGTTACCTCACCAATTAGGTAAGCGTCCTCATTGTTAGCTTTAAGGATTTCAATTGTTTTATCAACATCCTTTTCATCCACAACGATAACCATTCCAATACCCATATTATATACATTAAACATTTCACGATGATCAACATTACCTTTTTCCTCTAAGAATTTGAAAACCGGTAAAATAGGCCAAGATCCATGATTAATTTTAATTCCTTGTCCATCTTTTAAAACACGAGGAATGTTTTCATCAAATCCACCACCTGTAATATGGCAAATAGCATGTACATCAACATCCTTTAAAACATTTAACACTGGCTTAATATAAATCTTTGTTGGAGCTAATAAAGCTTCTCCTACTGTTCTACCATCAAGATCATCATTTAAATTAATATTGGCATCCTTTAATATTTTTCTTACTAATGAAAATCCATTTGAATGAACTCCACTAGATGCAATACCAACTAATTTATCTCCAACCTTAACTTTTGATCCGTCGATTAATTTTGATTTTTCAACAACACCAACTGAGAATCCAGCAATATCATACTCATCCTCTGCGTACATACCTGGCATTTCAGCTGTTTCTCCACCAATAAGAGCGCATCCAGCTAAAATACAACCATCAGCTACTCCTTTAACAATTTGTTCAATTTTTGCTGGTTCATTTTTACCAACTGCAACATAATCTAAAAAGAATAATGGCTCTGCTCCTTGTGCAAGACAATCATTAACACACATTGCGACAACATCTTGTCCAATTGTATCGTGCTTGTCCATCATTTGAGCTAAAACTAATTTAGTTCCAACTCCATCAGTTCCACTAACTAATACTGGTTCCTTCATATTTAATAATGATAAATCGAACATACCACCGAAACTACCAATATTTCCCATAACTCCCAAACGGTCAGTAGATGAAACGTGTTTTTTTATTCTTCTTACAACTTCGTAACCAGCTTCAAGATTTACTCCTGCTTTTCCATATGTTGAACTCATAATATCCTCCATTTTTTCTATAATAGTATAAGCTTTGTTGGATGCTTTATTATAAAACACCCAACACTAATTATTTACCTTTAAAATAATCTACAGCATTCTTGAAAATATCTTGTGTTTTATTTCCGTAAATGTTCTTAAATACATTATTCCCTTTACGCTCTGAATGTCCCATTTTTCCTAAAATTTTTCCACAAGGAGAAATGATACCTTCAATGGCATAATATGAACCATTAATATTGTAATTTGGATCCATTGTTGCATTTCCATTTTCATCACAATATTGGAAAGCTACTAATCCATTATCAAACATCCTAATTGCATCCTCTTTAGAAACAACAAATTTACCTTCACCATGACTCATTGCAATTTCATAAACCTCACCTGGCTTAAATGATTTTAACCATGGTGATTTGTTAGATGTTACTCTTGTTTTAGCAATATGTGACACATGGCGGTTAATGTCATTTCTAAATAATGTCGGTGAATCAACCTGCACATCCCAATTATTAAACAATCCCGATTTGATTAATGCTTGGAATCCATTACAAATACCAAGAACTAATCCATCACGAGCTAATAATCGATTAATAGCTGATTTAATAATTTCATTATTTAAAACATTAGAAATGAATTTTCCACTTCCATCCGGTTCATCACCAGCACTAAATCCACCACTTACCATTAAGATATGTGAATTATCAATTTTTTCAGCAAGCTCATTAATTGAATCTAAAACATCATTTTCTAATGTATTTCTAAATACAAAAATTTCTGGATTTGCTCCCGCTTCTTTAAAGGCTTTATATGAATCATAATCACAGTTTGTTCCTGGGAATGCTGGAACAATAACTCTAACCTCTTCTTCACATTTACCATATTTCTTAGTCTCAACATCAGTATCCTTACAAATTGATAAATCCATATTATTTTCTTTAGCAACTGTTGGGTAAATATCTTCAAAGGTTGCCAAAGAAGCTTTTAAACATTCTTCATTAGTTAATCTAACATCATTAACAATAATATCCTTATTTGTAACCTCACCTAAATAAATGGCATTTTCATAATCCAAGGCATTCTTAGTTTCAACTAAAATTGATCCTTGATCATAAGCATAAATATCTAAATCTGTTTTAACATTAACACCAAGCATATTTCCATAGCTCATCTTAGCTAAAGCTTCAGCTAGTCCTCCATTTGTTAAAGCAAAAGCCGAAACGATGTTTTTATTTAAAATATTTTTGTGAACAAAATCGAAGTTTGCTTTTAATTCATTAACATTAGGTAATAAATTTTCTAACTTATTATGCTTAATTAAATATAATTTATTGCCAACATTCTTTAAATCTGTAGAAATAACATCATTTGAATCCATGGCTAAAATACCAAAGGCAATTAATGTTGGTGGCACATCTAAATCCTTGAATGTTCCACTCATTGAATCCTTTCCACCAATACTAGCTAATTTGAATTGTTTTAAAATATCGATACTTCCAAGTAAAGCAGCAGTAACCTTACCCCATTTACGAGGATTCTTTCCTAATCTCTCAAAGTATTCTTGGAATGAGAATCTAACCTTGTTATAATCTCCACCAGCACTTACTAGCTTAGCTAAGCATTCAACAACACTATAATTTGCCCCATGGTATGGGCTCCATGATGAAATATAAGGGTTAAATCCAAAACTCATAACACTGCAAGTATCAGTGTTTCCTTCTAAAACAGGAAATTTTTGAGCACTTACTTGAGACTCAGATAATTGATATTTCCCTCCATAAGGCATTAAAACAGTTGTTGCACCAATTGTTGCATCAAACATTTCAACTAATCCCTTTTGCATGCTTACATTCAAATCCTTAAGATTATTTAAGAATTTTTCATTTCCTTTTCCTTCAATTTTTCTTGTAAATGGATTAGCTGCAAAATCAATTTCATCAACAGTTACAAAGTTACGTTGTCTAACTCCATTAGTGTTGATAAAATCACGAGATATATCAACAATCTTATTTCCTTTATAATTCATTACAAGACGATTATTATCTGTGATCTTTGCAATAATAACCGCTTCAATATTTTCTTTTTCACAAGCTTTAATAAACTTTTCAGCATCCTTAGCCTCAACCACAACACTCATTCTTTCTTGTGATTCGCTGATTGCTAATTCTGTACCATTTAACCCTTGATATTTAACTCTAACTTGATCTAAATCAATATCAATTCCATCGGCCAATTCACCAATCGCAACACTTACTCCACCAGCTCCAAAGTCATTTGATTTCTTAATCATTTTTACAACCTCAGGATCTCTGAATAAATGTTGAATCTTACGTTCCTCAGGGGCATTACCCTTTTGAACCTCAGATGAACAAACCTCTAAAGATTTTTCTGTATGCTCTTTACTTGAACCCGTTGCTCCACCAATACCATCACGCCCAGTTCTTCCTCCAAGCATAATAACGATATCACCAGCTTTTGGAGATTCTCTACGGATTAAATCCGCTTTGATTGCTCCAACAACGGCTCCAACTTCCATTCTCTTTGCAACATATCCATCATGATAAATTTCCTTAACATGTGTTGTTGCTAAACCAATTTGATTACCATATGATGAATAACCATTTGCAGCTGTCGTTGAAATAATTCTTTGTGGTAATTTACCAGGAATTGTTTCATCGATATTTTTTGTGATATCACCAGCACCAGTTACGCGCATAGCTTGATATACATAGCTTCTTCCACTTAGTGGATCTCTGATAGCTCCACCGATACAAGTTGATGCCCCACCAAATGGTTCAATTTCTGTTGGATGGTTGTGAGTTTCATTTTTAAACATCATTAACCATTTTTCATCTTTTCCATCAATATTTACATCAACATAAACGCTACATGCGTTATTTTCTTCACTAACCTCTAAATCGTTTAAATTACCCCTTTTCTTTTCATAGCGAGCATTGATTGTTGCCATATCCATTAGGGTAACAGGCTTTTCTGTACGGTTTAATTCATCACGCATTTCTAGATAATCTTTAAATGCTTCAAAAACAAATTCATCATGGAAATTAATATCACGAAGTTCGGTTTCAAATGTTGTATGACGGCAGTGATCTGACCAATATGTATCTAGCATTCTAATTTCTGTAATTGTTGGTTCACGATGCTCTTCATTTACAAAATATTTTTGAATATGATATAAATCTGCATCACTCATTGCTAAAGACATTTCCTGCCTTAAAGCGATAAGTTCATCAGTTGAAAGATTTCTAAATCCTTCAATAATTGATGTTTCATTTACTGTAACATCATTTGATAAATCTAGGATGCTTAAATCCTTTTCACGAGCCTCAATTTCATTAATGTAATATTTCTTTACACGATTTAAATCTGAATCATTAATATTTCCTTCTAAAATAATGATTTTTCCACTTCTAACAATAGCTTTAGTTTTTGGGTCAATTAATCTTAAGCATTGCATTGCACTATCTGCTCTTTGATCAAATTGACCTGGTAAATATTCCATCGCAAAATATGTTAATCCGCTTAAATCAAATTCTAAATAAACATCATCAGTTACCTTTTCACCAAAGATTGAATATTTACTTTTTTCTAATAAATCAATTGAGATATCAAAAACATCATAAATATTTACTAAACGAACATTTGTTAGGTTTAATTTAAGATTATTTTTGAAGTTTGATAATAACGCTTGTGATTCAGTTCTATAGTTTTCCTTTTTTTCTACAAATACGCGATAATTCATACTATTTCACCCAAAAAATCTTTCTATATAGTCTTTTACAAATGTGAATACTATTTAGCATTCTTAATCCATTCAAATAATTGAATTGCGGCTGCTTTTGGTCCTTTTTGTTCAGCACCAGGTACAGCTAATTTTGTATACATTTCTCCTACTGGAATATTATCTTCAAACAATTTTGAGAAATATTGATCTAATAAAACTTCACATTGCTCTTGACGTTGAACAGGCCCAAATGGATTTGCAAAATAGCTTTCAACAATTCCTTCCTCTGAAGTTGTTCCCTTAGCACGTCTTCTTCCTAAACGGAAAGTATTGATAGCATCTGTTTTATTAGAGAAGAAATGAATATCTGATCCTTCGTCCATGTAGTTATTTGCATATAATAGAATATCAACCTTATATCCCTTAACAACATCCTCATATGCTGTATTAGGCATAATTAATCTTGAATTTACTTTATTTGGATTCATGAAAATTGCACGATCCATTTCACGATATGCATATCCTGTATCTAGGTCATCTAATCTTACGAAGGCCCCAATTTCAGTTCCATATCCAAGAATTTTTCCATCCTTGAATTTTAATGTACCCATATCATCAAAGATAACCTTCATCTCTTTTAAATAATCCTTAGAAATTGATGATAAAGCATCCAAGCTTTCTGATTTACCTGCACCACTATCTCCAATAATAACGATATTAGCTTCCTTTCCATCCTTCATTGTGATGTTTACCATTGCACCATGAGTTGGAAGTCCACCCTTATCGATCATACGAACATTATGTAATGTAAGCATCATTTTCTTCATATATCCGAAATAATCAATTTCATCAGTATGATATGCTACACCAACATAAATATCATTTACTTTATCATGATGGAAATAGCTGTGTTCTTTATAATTTTCTTTTCTAGCACCAAATACATAAATGATATCTGGCTTCTTTCCTTCATAATCCTCATATTTAGCTAATTGGAATAGGTTACATAAAGATACACCATGACACATATAATCACGATGGAAATATACATAAGCTAGTGATTCACCAATATATGCAGGATAGCAATACCAATGATTAGCAGTAAGCTTTAATTCCTCAAGTGGATTATAGTCTATCTCTTTATATGTTCCTTTTCTTGTATTTTTCTTTGAATAAGTAATGAATGGTGGACGTAATACGATTGAATCGATTACCGCAATATTCCTTAAACATTCATAACCCTTTGGTAATTCCCAACGCATATCATTGATTACCAAACCAGCATTGATACCAGCTGCTAATTGACGATATACTCGTTGTCCGCCACCAATAATATTTTCTAAAATTGTACGATATAATTTTAAAACTAAGTTATTGAATGTTGATGTTTCTTCAATGAAGTTAACATTTTGAATTCCGTTTGCTCTTATCTTACTTTGAACAACACCATAACGTTCAAAATGTCTCCAGAATCCATATAATCCTTCAACTAATTCATGTAATTGCTTTCTATCATTCAAGAAATAAGCATATTTTGAATCTAATTTACTTACCTCATCAACGCTCATAACTAATAATAGTTTAAACATTTGTGTTAAAACATCGTCAACTTCCTTTTGTGGAAATTCAGAAATAAAGTTTGCTAAGTTTCCTTCATCTTCAATAATTCTAGCAATATAACGATTTAAAACCTTGTTAAATCCTACGCTATCTAAAATTTCTTTTTGAGTATCACAATATTTAACACTGAAGTTTAAAATTGCATTTGTTTCATTTAATGTAAATTCTTTAATCATTTTTCTTCCTCCTAAAATAGCCCGATTGCTTTACCGTCTTCAGTAACATCCATATCATAAGCTGATGGATGTGCAGGTAATCCAGGCATTGTCATAATATCCCCTGTTAAACAAACAAGGAAGCCAGCCCCAATTGATGGCTTAAATTCTCTAACTGTAACAACAAAATCTTTAGGTCGTCCTAATAATTTTGGATTATCAGATAAAGAATATTGTGTTTTTGCCATGCAAATTGGCAAATTGTCCCATCCATTTTTTTCAAATGTCTTTATTTGATTAAGCGCCTTTGAGCTGAATTCAACTCCACTTGCACCATAAATTCTCGTACAAATTTTATTAACCTTTTCTTTGATACTATCCTCTAGATCATAAATATGTTTGAAATCTGGATCCGGATTTTTTTCCATTTCCTCGATTAGTTTTTTAGCCAAATCGATTCCACCTAAAGAACCTTTTTCCCAAACCTCACTTAAGGCAATTGGATGATTGTTATCCTCACACCATTTATTTAATGCGTTAACCTCATTATCAGTATCTGTGACAAATTTATTAATCGCCACAACATAAGGTAAATTAAATTGTTTTATATTTTCAATATGCTTTTCTAGATTTTTAATTCCTTCTAATAAAGCATCCACATTTTCATTTTTTAAATCCTCTTTTTTAACTCCACCATGCATTTTTAAAGCTCTAATAGTCGCAACAATAACTACAGCGTTTGGCTTAAATCCAGCAATACGTGCCTTAATATCTAAGAACTTTTCAGCTCCTAAATCAGCTCCAAATCCAGCCTCAGTTACAACATAATCCGCTAAGCTTCTTGCCATGTTAGTCGCAATAATGGAATTACATCCATGCGCAATATTCGCAAATGGACCACCATGAACTAATACCGGTGTATGTTCAAGCGTTTGAATTAAATTTGGTTTTAAAGCTTCACTTAAAATTAATGCAATAGCTCCACTACATTTTAAATCCTTAAGAGTTATTGGGTTTTTGTCATAATCATAAGCAATTACAATACGATTTAATCTTTTCTTTAAATCTTGTAAATCTTTAGCTAAAGTAAAGACTGCCATAATCTCACTGGCTACCGTAATATCAAAACCATCCTCACGTGGCTTACCATTAGCAGATCCACCTAAACCAACAACCACATTTCTTAAAGCTCTATCATTCATGTCTAAGCATCTTTTCCATACAATTCTTGTTGGGTCGATTCTTAATTCATTTCCTTGATGAATATGATTATCAATCATTGCACTTATCGCATTGTTAGCTGTTGTGATGGCATGAATGTCGCCAGTAAAATGAAGGTTTAAATCTTCCATTGGAACGGCTTGGGCATATCCTCCACCAGCAGCTCCACCTTTAACACCCATAACTGGACCAAAGCTTGGTTCTCTTAAAGCAACAATTGTTTTTTTACCAATTGCGCTTAAAGCGTCCGCTAATCCAACCGTTGTCGTTGATTTTCCTTCTCCAGCCGGTGTTGGATTAATTGCTGTAACTAAAATGACCTTAGCATTTTTTTCATGTCTATCGGCAACATCAAGATTAATCTTAGCTTTATACTTACCATAAAGGTCATAATCATCTTCAGTTAATCCCAATTTTGTTAAGATTTCGGTTATCCTTAACATCTTACATTCTTGTGCTATTTCTAAATCAGATTTATACATTTTTTTACCTCCTATAATGCACAAAAGAACATTAACAAACTGTTAATGTTCTTTTTTCTCTCTCAAAAACTCTTTTGAAAACAAAGAGTAGCTTGGATTATAATTAAATATTTAATTTTCATAACCCTCACCCTTTCTTGTTCCGCCAAAAAAGAGTCCAATACTCTTTAGTAGGCTTTGTAGTCTCAAAATTTATGGTTTTGAGGTAGAAACTTGCTTCCCATATCGAAGCTATTATACAAAGTTTTTTTCATTACCATTTTATTATACATTTTTTGCGCATATAATGCAATTATATGAAAACACTTTTTTTATAATTCTTGTGCCAATTTTTGGGCTAATCCCTTGATTTCTTTTAGACTAATTGCTGAAAGTGAAATTCTAATAGCATTTTTAAATGGAACAACATGAATATCCTTAGCTTTAAGACGCTCATATACACTAAATCCATCACAAGGAATTGTTACAAAGAATCCACTCTTATATGGATACATTTTAAGGCCAATATCATTAGCCTCTTTCAAAAATAGATTTGAACGATCTAATAACATTTGGCTAGATTTTTTTATTTCCTCTAAAAACTCATTTGTTAAATCTTCATCATTCATTAGCTTACCAACAAGACTAACACCTAATTTAGCAGTATTACTCCATGAGCTTCTGGCCATATATTCAGTAGCATAGAAGAAATCCTCACTAGATTCCTTTGATTTAGTTATACACATTGCTGCCCCAATTCTTAAACCATACAAAGAAAATGTTTTTGACCCACTAAAGCATGATACAACCATAACATTTTCATTAAATCTTGTGAATTTTTTAAAGACATCACGTGAACCATCAATTCCTTTATGTGAGTAATCAATATAAGCCATATCATATACTAAAATAAATGGTACATCCTTGCTGATTTCATTTATGTAATCAATGATTTCATCCCATTCCTCATCAGATAAAAAATATCCTGTTGGGTTTTGACAAGGGTCATTGATAATTGTATATACTCTTCCTTGTTTTTCTTTAATTGAAGCGATTTTCTCTTTGAATTGTTTTAGATTAAATTTATCATTTTCATCAAACATTTGATAAGTTTCAACCTTACAAAAATGCTCATAAGCCATATTACTATATGGACCCCAGCAAATATGAGGAATCAAAATTGTATCTCCTGGATTTAGATAATTGGCCATTGTACTTGAAATTGCCCCAGTTCCTCCTGGTGTTGCAACAACACGACAATGCATTTTGCTTAATACCTCTTCGTAGTTTCCTCTTAATGTCCATTTCATAATACCTGATGCGAATAACGCTCCTCCATCAGTTGTTGAATAGCTGTACTTTTCAGCATATGTCATATTCGCAATAACCTTATTAACAACACTAAACTCTAACATTTTTCCGCTTTCATCATATAATGAACCAACTGTTGCATCAATAACATTAGGATTTTTTGCCTTAGCCTCTCTAGCTTGTCCGGCAATTGTTAATACGTTACCAACTAATTTTTTATTTTCTGAATGCTTGGAAACTAATTTCATACCATAACACCTCTTTTAGCCATAAAATATCCCTTTTTATATACTTTATGATTTTATCATAATACTGCATAATAGTCAATTTTTTATAATAAAAAATAGCTGCCAAATAAAGCAGCTATGAACTAATATATTCTTCAAAGAAATTTGAAGCAATCTTTAAAATTGTTTTATCATCCTCGGTTAATTTCTTTTCACCTAATAAAATAACGCACCCCATGATGTCTCCATAACAGCTAATAATCTCAGTATGAAAATATCCTTCATAGGTATAGTCATCAGTAATTTGTAGGCTTCCATTTTCACTTGTATTTTCATTATTATCAAGCATTCTTTCAATATCTCTACCTATTGGTTTATTTTCAATAAGCTTATCTAAGGATTTTGAAGCCGCAATAACCTTTTCAGTATCGGTGATAATTAAATGTTTATCTGTTTGTTTTAAAATCGATTTAGCATAGTTTTTTGCTAAAAAGGATAATTCATTTAATGGTGAATGCTTGCGCAGAACAATCAATCCTTCACCATTAATGTAAATTTCTAAGGAGTCGCCTTCTCTTATTTTTAAATTTTTTCTTATTTCTTTAGGTATAACAACTCTTCCTAAATCATCTATACGACGAACAACACCAGTATCCTTCACCTGAAAAACAACCTCACTTTCTAAAGTATATGTTTCCAAATAAAAAATATTTTATACTTAAATTGAATTTAAAAATTCACATATTATGTATAACCAGTGTCTATTTGCTTTATCTAATAGAAGCTTAATTGTTAATTTTTGATTGATGCTGGATAGTTTTATCATATCTCCGCATAACAATGAAGCCATGAATAGCTTTTCTCCATCAATTTCTGACGAAACCTTTTCATTAAATTTAATGATGATTTCTTTATTATTTTGAATAGTGTCACGAATCTTAAATTTTTTGCAAAGATTATAATACAATCTCTCATACATATATAATCTAATTTCTTCACTAACGCTACCAAAGCGATCCTCTAATTCACTTATCAATTGTTTAATCTCATCAATGCTCTTAAGCTTATCAATCTTCTTATGAATTTCAATTCTAATTCCATCATCATCAATATAACTCTTAGGAATATGTCTGTTTACATAAGCGATTCCAGTCGGAATCTCCTCATCATCCTTGATTAATCCCCTTTGTTCATTGATCGTTTCTTCTAATATTTTCATATATAAATCAATTCCTACAGAATCAATAAATCCTGATTGGTCACTACCTAAAATATCTCCTGCTCCTCTAATTGATAAATCACGCATAGCAATTTTTAATCCACTTCCGAGCTCTGTAAAATCTCTAATTGCTTGTAGACGTTTGGTTGCTTCCTCGTTTAAGATTTTACCCTTATCATACATTAAATAGGCATAAGCAATTCGGCTGCTTCTTCCTACACGACCTCTTAATTGATATAGCTGTGATAATCCTAAGGTTGAAGCATCATGAATGATTAAGGTATTAGCATTTGGAATATCAATCCCGGTTTCAATGATGGTTGTACATACCAACACATCAAATTTTCCATCCACAAAAGCATTAATACGATCCTCAAGCATATTTTTATTCATTTGTCCATGTGCATAGCAAACTCTTGCCATTGGAGAAAGTTCTTTTATTTTTTCCACAATTAATTCAATATTCTCAACACGATTGTACAAATAAAATACTTGACCACCACGAGCTAATTCCTTTTCAATCGCATCCTTTAAGACAATATCATGTCGTTCTAAAACATAGGTTTGAACTGGATATCTGTTCTTTGGCGGTGTATTAATAACTGTTAAATCCTTAATTCCTAACATTGACATTTGAAGAGTTCTTGGAATTGGTGTAGCGCTTAAGGTTAAGGTATCAACATTAATCTTCATTTCTTTAATTCTTTCCTTATGCTCAACACCAAATCTTTGTTCCTCATCAACAATTAGTAAACCTAAATCCTTGAAAACTATGTCCTTTGATAGTAAACGATGTGTACCAATAATTACATCGATTTGTCCTTCCTTTAATTTGGCAATTATTTCCTTTTGTTCCTTAGTAGATGTTAATCGTGAAATCATACAAATATTAGCACCATATTTCTCAAAACGCTTTTTAAATGAATGATAATGTTGACTAACTAAGACGGTTGTTGGAGCTAAATATGCCACTTGTTTGTTATCTAAAATCGCCTTAAAAGCTCCACGCATAGCCACTTCCGTCTTTCCATATCCAACATCCCCACAAATCAAACGATCCATTGGTCTTTGGCTTTCCATATCACTTTTAACATCATTAATAGCTTGCATTTGATCAGTTGTTTCTTCAAATGCAAAATCAGAATCAAATTCTATTTGCATTGAAGAATCCTCACTAAAACTAAAGCCCTTTGAGGCCTGTCGAGCAGCATAAAGATTAATAAGCTTAGCGCTTATATCATTAACCTTATTCTTTACTCTCTCTTTAGTTTTTGCCCAAGCTGTTCCACCAAGCTTTGTAAGTCTCGGAGAAGCCTCACTAGCTCCACCATATTTTGCAATCATATTTATTTGCTCTAGCGGGACATAGAAAAAATCATTTCCCGCATACATTAGTTTAATATAATCACGTTTAATATTGGATAAAGTCATTGTTTCAATTCCCACATACCTACCAATACCATTGTTTAAATGAACAACATAATCACCAATCTTTAATTCATCAACTGATTTAATTCGGGCTGATTCACCAAAGACACTTTTATAACGAACCTTTTTAGCTTCTGGCCTAAAAAAGATATTATTATCAGTAATAATAATTATATCGTCTTTATATAATTCAATTCCTAAAATAGTTCTATCAACTACTAAATATATGCCCTTTTCATAAAATCCATCAATGAAATTTTTATAATATAATTTGTTTTCTAAAAGCATTGATTTTAAAGAGTTTAACCTCTTTTCATCATGAAAAGCTAATATAATATATTTTTCATCTGCGTATCTTTCTAGATAAGCATAAAAAGATTTTAAATCACCATTATAATTGTTAGTATCACGAGCATAAATATTATGCCCTTTAGTATTTAATAGGGTATTTAAATATTTAATATCATAATTTTTATAAATATAATCTAATGATTGAAAATATTTTAATTTAACCAATACATCACCATTAAAACTAATAGCATATTCATTAATATCATATACCGTTTTTTCGTATGTGTGATCAATATTATCTTTGTCAATGAAATAAATCATTTTTTCATCCTTAAAATCAAGGATTGTATTGTTATAAGCAAAAAAATCCATGTATTTAGATAACGAATTTAAATCATTATGCATTGATAATTTAACTAGATCCTCTTCTATTAATAATTCTTCCTTTTTGCTTAACTCATTACTATTTTTAAAATCTTCAATTTTTTCTAATACATCTTTTAATTTGTTATCATCATAAAATAGCTCATTTAAAGGAGCAATTAGACATTCATCAATTGTACTTTTTGATAATTGTGTGTTAATATCAAACAACTTAATCTTTTCAATTTCATCATCAAATAAATCAATTCTAATTGGACTTACAAAATTGATTGGAAATATATCAATAATCCCTCCACGAACACTAAATTCACCAATATTACTGATAGTATATGTTCTATGGTATCCAATATCTATAAGCTTTTGAACTAATTCATCTCTATCAATAAAATCATTGGTTTTTAGCCTAATAATCGCATTTTTCCATTCTTCTTTAGGTAATTGCTTTTTAATAACTCCATTGGTATGAGTTACCACAATATATGGATTATCCTCTAATAATGATTTAATTGTATTAATTCTTTCCAATTTGAATTCAATACTTGAGGTAATCATTTCGGCAGTAATCAATTCATCAGCAGGATAAAATAAAACATTTTCTTCACCTATAGTATTAGTGAACAAATCATAATATTTTTGAGCCTCATACAACGAATTTAATACAACAAATATCGTTTTCTTATATGTTAAAAAAGCTAAATTAATTAGCGTAACATTGATATTATTTGTGCTGTTGGAAACAATCTTCTCATCAATAGCTTTTTTTAATGGTGCTAAATAACTTGAAATCAAAATCAATTACCTCCTAAAAAAGAAATGAATAAAGAAGCGATTTAAAAAAACCGCCCCTAGTTGTATTTATTCATTAGCTTATCAAAGCCTTCATTTTTTACAAACGAATAAATGATATCACTTGTATTGTTTAAGCTTATATCAATTAATTCTCGTTCTTCTTTACTAAAACTACCTAAGACATAATCCTTAACATTATCACTCTTTTTTGCAATACCAATTCTAATTCTTTTAAACTCATCACCAATATGACTAATAATACTTTTGATTCCATTATGTCCGCCAGCCGATCCTTTTTCTCTTAAACGAAGTTTTGATACATCTAACGATAAATCATCATATATTATAAGCATATCTCTTATATCTATTTTGTAGAAATTTAGTACCTTACTTATACTGTTTCCACTTAAATTCATATATGTCGATGGTTTTAACAAAATTACCTTTTCGCTGCCAATAAAGCCAATAGCTAATTCGCCTTCTAATTTAGTTTCCAATTTGAAACTAAATCCATATTTTTTTGCGAAGCAATCAACAGCCATAAATCCGGTATTATGTCTAGTGTCCTTATATTCTTTTCCGGGATTACCTAATCCAACAATTAGCTTCATTATTCTCTAAATAATGCTGATAAAGTACGGTCATCAAGAATACGCATGATTCCTTCACCCATTAATTTACCAACTGATAATTGAACAATTTTGTCAGCTTTTTTATCATCATTTAAGTGCACTGTATTAGTAACAACTACTTCTTTGATTGGTGATTCAACTAATCTTGAAATAGCTGGTCCAGAGAATAATGGATGCGTTGCAGCAGCATATACCTCTGTAGCACCTTGATCAATTAAAGCTTTAGCGGCAGCACAAATGCTTCCAGCTGTATCTATCATGTCATCAACAATTACACAAATCTTTCCTTCAACAGAACCGATAATATTCATAACCTCTGCCTTGTTTGGCTCAGGTCGTCTCTTATCGATAATAGCAATTGGTCTTTCATCTAATCTCTTAGCTAAGTTACGAGCTCTTGTTACTCCACCATGGTCTGGTGAAACAACTACGACATCATCAAGACGATCTTGGAATTTATTTTTGAAATAATCAACAAAAATTGGTAGAGCTTCAAAATGATCAATTGGAATATCGAAGAACCCTTGAATTTGAGCTGCATGTAAATCCATGATAAGAATTCTATTAGCACCAGCAATTTGTAGAATATTTGCTACAAGCTTAGCAGAAATTGCTTGACGAGGTCTTGCTTTACGATCTTGTCTTGAATATCCATAATAAGGCATAATCAAGTTGATTGTTTTAGCTGATGCTCTTTTCAATGCATCAATCATGATTAATAATTCCATTAGATTTTCGTTAACCGGATTATTTGTTGGTTGTACAACAAATACATGATGACCACGAACTGTTTCATCAATATTAACGTTTACTTCACCATCCGCAAATCTTAATACGTCACATTTGCTTACTGGTACACCAATAGCCTCTGAAATTTCAGCTGCTAGTTCTGGATTTGAGTTTAATGTAAATAGTTTGACTTTTTTTCCTAATAATAATGACATTTTTAATAGGCCTCCCGTTATTATTTATTACATCTATATAATATTATACTCTTAACTCTTTAATAAATAAAGTTCATTCAACAATTATGAAATCGTTTTTATTTTTGCCTCTACAAATTCCAAATACACTAATGCTTTTTTAGTTAAAACCTCATAACCAAAATACTTTAAAATTGCGCGATATAGTTCTTCACCACTTAGGTTCAAATAATTCACCAATAAAGCCATTTCTTGATATGGAATATCATATATTTGACGGTCAGAATTTATTCTTAACACATTAACTTCAAATGCACTATTTTGAGGCCATAAGGCAAAATCATACAAATTATCTGTTTTACTGAATCCTTGTTTAGTTATACTTTCTAAAATGATGTCTAATGCCTTTTGGCTAATCTTTCCAACATTTAAAGCCTCTCTAAGACGTTGTTTTAAAGTATTTAGAGTAATTGGATATTCCTGCATAATAATTCTTTTAATATTTTCATCTAAATTGTTTAATACTGTTTTATTACCACTATACATTCCATCTAATGAAATTGGTAAATATTCTTGAAATCTAATATAATCTTTTGTTTTCATATTTATCACCTAAAAAGGACCGTGAATATCACAGTCCAAATTTTTATAATACATGAATACTTAATGTATCTGTTCCGTTTTTTCCAATTGCAGAACCACCAGTTACGATTACACGGTCACCTTTAGAAACAATTCTTGTCTCTAAAGCCTTTTCAATTCCATGTTTAAAAATCTCATCAGTTGAGAATTGTTCTACAGCATCAATTGGTTTAACATTCCATGCTAGATTCAATTGACGACAAGCCTTTGGATCCATAGTTACTGCAATGATTGGACATTTTGGACGATAGCATGATAGCATGCTTGCAGTTATTCCACCTTTTGTAACAGTAACAATAGCATCAGCATTAATTTGGAATGATGCGTTACATGCACAATTAGCAATAGCATTAACATTATCTGTCCCAAGACTTATATTACTTCTATAAAAACGTTTCTTATAATCGATTGATTCTTCCGCTGCAATTGCAATAGCTGACATTGTTCTAACCGCTTCAATTGGATAATCTCCTGCAGCAGATTCACCACTTAACATAATTGCTGTTGTACGGTCATAAATAGCATTCGCAACATCACTAACCTCTGCTCTAGTTGGGCGAGGGTTTTTAGTCATTGATTCAAGCATTTGTGTCGCAGTTACAACAATCTTCCCTTGATGGTAACATTTAGAAATCATTTTCTTTTGGATTTGTGGGAGATTTTTAAATGGAACCTCAACGCCCATATCTCCACGTGCGACCATAATACCATCTGATACATCAATGATTTCATCCATATTTTCGATTCCTTCGGTATTTTCAATCTTAGAGATGATTTTAATATTTTCTCCACCATTTTCTTTTAATAATTGACGTAAATCTAAAACATCTTGTTTTCTTCTAACAAATGATGCCGCAATATAATCAACATCCTCTTTTATTCCAAATAGAATATCTTCTCTATCTCTTTGACTAATATATGGCATATCAACAATAACATTAGGAATATTTATTGATTTTTTATTGCTTAGTTTTCCTGGATTAATAACTTTACATTTTACTTCTCCATTATCTAAAACTTCGATAACTTCCATACCAACCTTACCATCGTCAACTAAAATATTATTTCCTGGTTTAACACTCTTAGCTAAATAAGGATATGTTAATCCAACCTTATGTTGATCACCAACATAATTTGAATCAGGTGAAAACGTAAATATATCATTTTCATTAACCATAATTGAACCATCTTTAAAATCTCGTAATCGAATTTCTGGCCCTTTTGTATCTAATAAAATAGGAATTGGAAGGTTTAACCTTTCTCTTAGCATTTTAACATTATCCATTCTTTTCTTTTGTTCCTCATGTGTTCCATGAGAAAAATTAAGGCGAGCACAGTCCATTCCATTAATCATTAAGTCTCGTAATCTTTCAATAGAATCTACAGCTGGTCCTAAAGTACATATAATTTTTGTTTTTCTCATATTATCCACCCCAATTATATTTTATCACTTAATAAGATAATTTAACAAAAAAAATTAGTTTTTATCCCCATCTTTATAGTTCTTATCCGTTTGTTCTAGATATGCTTCCTTTTTTTTATCATTTTTCTTCTTATTTTCTTTTAATAATTTAATAAAATCATTTTTATTTTTCATAATCTAACCTCTAATTATCATTAAAAAAGCACCATAAAAGGTGCTAATTATTCTTGAGCATTATATGCATCAATGATTGCTTTTTCTAAAATTTCTCTTGTTTCAGCATTAATAGGATGAGCTATATCTCTAAATTCACCATCAGGTAGTTTTCTACTTGGCATGGCGATAAATAATCCATTATCACCTTCAATAACTCTTAATTCATGCACAACAAAGCAGTCATCAATTGTGACAGCGGCGATAGCCTTCAATCTATTATGTCCATCCACTTTTTTTAGTCTTACATCTGTAATCTTCATCTCGATCTATCTTCCTTTCCGTCTTTGCTATTAATATTCTATCATATTTAGAAAACGTTTACAATATTTTATTAAAATAAAATTATTGATTAAACTAAGATTTCATTTTTGTAATTACAATCAAATAATCCGTATAGATTTTCTTTAATTCATTTAGTAAAGCAAGATTTGATGAAAAGGCAAATAATGTAGGTCCACTTCCACTCATTTTTAAGTCTAAATTGTATTTTTTAAATTCTTCTTTTATTGATTTTAACTGTGGATACAACCTCATTGTGACAGGTTCTAAATCATTTTCAGCTTTTTCATTTTGATAGTTATCAAATACCCGAGTTTTACAGTTGTTATGCTACAAAAGCCGACTACATACTTAATTAAGTA
>JAEDCM010000060.1 GCA_016294165.1 Anaeroplasmataceae bacterium | reverse complement strand
AAATATCACCTATTAATATTATGCTTTAATCTATGTAAAATATTAAAAAAGAGAGACTACTCTCTCTTATTTAACACTCTTATATTTTAAACACCTAATAGCATTTAATATGGCAATAACACTTACTCCAACATCAGAAAATACTGCTAACCACATGTTCGCAAAGCCAAGAGCTCCTAAGGCTAAAACGATTAATTTAACACCAATCGCAAAAACAATATTTTGCTTTACAATTTTCAAGGTTTTCTTAGAAATTTTAATGGCATCCACAATTTTTAAAAGATTATCATTCATAACAACAATATCACTAGCCTCAATGGCCGCATCACTACCCATATTTCCCATGGAGATTCCTACGTTACTTCTTTTTAAAACAGGCGCATCATTAATTCCATCTCCAACATAACAAACCTTATTGTTGCTCATATATTTTTCTAAAATCTCTACCTTGTTATTAGGAAGTAAATCACCATAACAATCATCAATTCCAATCATTTTAGCAATCTTACTTGCAATTAAATATTGATCACCTGAAAGCATAACGGTCTTAATACCTCTTTTTTTAAGGTATTTAGCTGTTTTTACCGCTTCATCCTTAAGTGTATCATTAAGCATAATATATCCTTGATACTCATTATTTATGGCCATAAATATATAGCTTCCTATTTCTGTTGCTTCATCATAGAAAATATTATTTTCTTGCATAAGCTTGTCATTACCAACTAAGACATCTATACTATCAATCTGGACTCTTATTCCTTTACCTGCGATATTTGTCACTTTTTTAATACGCTTTAGATTAATCTCTTTACCATAATGTTCTTTAATCTCTAAAGCAATTGGATGATTGCTATAGGCTTCCGCATAAGCAACACACTCCAAAAATAGCTTTTCATCTAAATGCTTTGAAACAATCTTTTCGATTTGAAAGCGCCCCTTTGTTAAAGTACCAGTTTTATCAAAGATAATGGTATCAACCTTTGATAATTCTTCTAAATAATTACTGCCTTTAACTAATATTCCATTTTTACTAGCTGCTCCAATTCCTCCAAAGAAGCTAAGAGGAACCGATATAACTAAAGCACAAGGACATGACACAACTAAGAATATCAAAGCACGATATAAATAATCCTGATAATTTCCTAAAAATATTGGAAGCACAAAGGCAATTACTAATGCACATAATACTACAATTGGAGTGTAATACTTGGAAAACTTGGAAATGAAGCGTTCTTGATTTGATTTATTGGCACTAGCATCTTCAATTAGCTCTAAAATTTTAGAAGCAGTTGACTCACTATACTTTCTAGAAACCTTGACTTGAATCAAACCATCGATATTAATACTTCCACTTAAAACATAATCATTACAACTAACAAATTTTGGTAATGATTCACCCGTAAGGCTTTTCATATCTAAGGATGCTTCACCAGATACAACATAACCATCTAAAGGAATTTTCTCACCCGCGGAAACCACAATAATATCATTTATATCAACATTTTCCGGGTTAACCTTATATAATTCATTATCAACCATAATATTGGCATAATCCGGTGCCAAATCCATTAAATCCTTGATGTTATTTCTTGAACGATTAACCGCAAACTCCTCAAACATCTCACCAATCGTAAAGAATAGCATAACAAATACCGCTTCCGCATAATCCTCAATCACAAAAGCCCCAATTGTGGCTAAAGACATCAAGAAATATTCATCAAATATTTGTCCATGAAAAATATTTGATAAAGCCTTGAAAATTGTTTTATAACCGATGAAAGCATATAATATGATATACAGAGTTAGCTCTAAGTAAAAATTATTAAAAGGTATAAAATGAAATCCTATTAAACCTAATATCGTAATTAAGATAACATATTTTCTTTTTAAAGGCATTTAACAATTACATCCTTTTCAATCTTTGAGACAATTTTAACAACTTCTTCTGTTAAATCATTTTCTGATTCCACCACAAGCTTTTGTGTCATAAAGCTTAATGTAGCATTTTCTACACCCTTTATTTTTTTTACCTTTTCTTCTATTTTATTAGCGCAATGTGCACAACATAATCCTTCTAATTTATAACTCTTTTTCATTATTTTTCCTCCTTTATATGACTTAGATGTTCAAATGCAACACCAATTATTTCTTTGACATGATCATCATCTAATGAATAAATAACATTCTTTCCACTTTTACGACATTTCACCATATGCAGATTCTTTAAATATCGCAATTGATGTGATATTGCTGATTTGCTCATGCCAATGATTTCTTCTAATTCAAAAACGCAGAGCTCATTATCAATTAATGCTAATAAAATCTTTAAACGTGTAAAATCACTGATACCATTAAAAAATGTATTCATTTCTTTGATCATATTTTCTTCTGGTAATATTTTATTCACATTATCACTCCTAACAGTTGAATCATTATTCAACTATATTATAATTGAACAGATATTCAACTGTCAATAGAAAAATTTAAATAAATCAAAAAATGTGTTATAATTATTTTGGTGATAAAAATGGAAAATTACAACGAATTATTAAAAATAGCTGAATCTTTATTAATAGGCATTAAACAAGAAATATCAA
>JAEDCM010000036.1 GCA_016294165.1 Anaeroplasmataceae bacterium | reverse complement strand
CTACTTAATTAAGTATGTAGTCGGCTTTTGTAGCATAACAACTGTAAAACTCGGGGTATCTTCTATCTTTATTATAAAATAAATATAATTTAGGTCAAGCATTTGAAAAGAAAATAATAAACAATAATTAAATAGAAATTACCCATAAATAAACTGAATTTAAGTTATAAAAATTCAATTTTTTTGCATTTTTAATCAGAAAAATGTTATAATAAAATAAAGGGAGATGATTTCAATGAAAAATGTTATTATTACAATTGGTAGAGAGTACGGAAGTGGTGGACATTATATTGGTAAAATGCTAGCAGAACAGTTAAATATCCCTTGTTATGATAAGGAGCTTTTGGTAGAGGTTGCTAAGGGTGGAGAGTATTCACAAGAGATGGTCGAAAAAAATGATGAAAAACCAAATGGATTTATGTATAGTCTTTTTGGAGGAACATCAAGCTATGGATTACCATTAAATCAAAGAGTATTTTTAGCTCAATTTGAAAAGGTTCGTGAACTTGCGGAAAAGGGACCATGTGTTTTTGTTGGTAGATGTGCTGATTATGTGTTAAGTGATCGTGAAAATGTATTAAATGTTTTCATTTATACTGATATGGAAACTAAAAGACAAAGAGTTATTGAGTATTATGGTGTTCCTGAAAAGAAAGCATTAGAAACAATTAAAAAGACAAATAAGAAGCGCGCTGAATATTATAACTTCTATACAGACAAAAAATGGGGTAATGCCTCAAATTACCATTTATCAATTGACAGTAAAATTGGTGTGGAAAAAGTTGTAGAATTAATCAAAAAATATATTGAATTAATGTAATTTTATAAGGGCTATTTTTAAATAGCCTTTATTTTTTTTATATTTTTGGTATAATAATTGAAAAAGGGTGATTTTTATGTTTTATAATTTTTTAAATAATGATTTTGATTATAAAAAAATAAGTGAATATCAAGGAAATGAAATATCTAATAATGAATTTGAGCAACTAATAGTTGATTATTCAAAGAAACATGATTTTTATCGTTTAATATCCTTGATATATTTAAATATATCAGAGTTTGTTAATTATGAAAGTGATAATGAGGAATATAACGAGATTCTTAAAGCGCTTAACATTACTAATGATTATATCAATGATATATTTATTGGTGTTGATTTAGAGAAATTTTTTGATATAAAAGTTGAAAAAATATCTGATTTGGAAGGATATAAGATTAAGGATGCCAGCGAGTTAGTTTTTTTTAAAGGATACTTTCTAACAAAACTTGTTAAAAAGAATCATTGGTTATTAGATGATAATGCTTTTGATATTAGAGCTAATGAAGAAGCCAATATTGTTATTAAATTATTGATTACCCTAGATTTCAGTGAATTAGAAGAAATAAGTGATAATAAGTCATTATGGTTAAACGATAAGCTTGATGCTTATACCCTTCAAAAGAATATTATGATGAATATTAAATATGATGAAGCTAAAAAGCTATATTGCTTTGTTTTTAGCAAATTATTTAACGATGTAAATTTTGATCGTGTTGAATTTGGAAATACATTAATCGAAGTATATCGAATGAAGGATTATGAGTTTTTTAATGAAATGATTAGTAAATATCATAGTCCATATATCTCAGTAGATTTCTATTTATTCTTAGTAAAGAAGATTAAAGATAAGAAATTAATTGATATGCTAAGACAAGAAATTATCGATCTATGTGAAAGGTTGAATAATGATGTTTTAGCATTAAAGGAATATTATGAAAAAACGCTTGATATCACCATTTTTGATAAAAAGCTGTCGAAGGTTTTAGTTAGTCTTTATGATGAAGCTAAACCAAACGTTTCTAAACGAGCTGTAAGAATTAAGCTTGATTGGTATGAAAAAATTCCGATGATTTTAAAGGAAGTGAAATAAAGATGTTGTCAAATAATGCGCGTAATCTCTTTTACATGATTAAGGATAATATGTTTATTTTTGAAAGTGATAATTTTGATGTTGATGCCTTGGCGATGAGTGAAAAAAGGAAAATTGATGATTATTTTAATGAATTAGTTGAAGAAAATTACATCAAGTCTTATACAAAAGAAATTGCTTATAATGAGGTTAAACGTCCAATGCAAATAATTTATAAGGTGGTTAAATAGATGAATCCTAATAGAAGTAGACGTCCAGATTTAAGAAGAAATGTGCCCGCAAAAAAAATGACAAAATTTGAAACAGTTTTGTATGTTATATCAATCATTTGTATGATTACTGCAATTATTGATACATGTTTTTGGATGTTTTATCCAAAGCTTTATACTAAAATTTTAGTTTTATTACCAATAGCAATTGTATTTTTCATTTTTGCAGTAATGATATTTAAAAATAGACATGATAAGGACTTTAAGACAGCTGATAGAGCAATTTGTATTTGTTCATTTGTTGCATCAGCACTTTTACTTGTATTATCAATTATTGATATTTTAGCTAATATTTGAAAATGTTTTCAGTGCAATTTTAAACAGGTGTTTATTAATAAACACTTGTTTTTATTATAAATACATTGTATACTATATAAAAACATTATGCGTGGAGGATTATTATGTTAACATCAACAAGAGCAAACAAAAATGTGACATCATCAATGGCTATTATTGAGGGTATTAGCAATGATGGAGGATTATATGTTTTAAATGAAATTCCAAAGGTCAATTTAGAAGATCTTAAGAATTTATCATATAAGGAATTAGCAGTTGAGATTTTATCAAAATTCTTAACTGATTTCACAAAGGATGAACTTCAATATTGTGTTAAGGAAGCATATGATAAAAATTTCAATACTGAAGAAGTAGTTAATGTTAGTAAGGTAAATGACCATTACTATTTAGAATTATATCATGGGCCAACATTAGCGTTTAAGGATGTGGCTTTAACAATCTTGCCTCAATTATTAAAAGTAAGTAAGGAAAAGAATAATGTTTCATCTAAAACTACAATTCTAACAGCGACATCTGGTGATACTGGAAGTGCTGCCTTAAGTGGATTTAGTCAAATTGAAGGAATTGATATTATCGTATTTTATCCAGATGGAGGAGTATCAAAAATTCAGGAACAACAAATGTTATCATTTGAAAGCTCTAGTGCTAAAACATTTGCGATTAAGGGAAACTTTGATGATTGTCAAAGCTTTGTTAAGAAGGTGTTTAATGAGGATTTTAAAGGATTATCAAGTGCCAATTCCATTAATATTGGACGTTTGGTTCCACAAATCGTTTATTATTTTTATACATACTTTAAATTACTTAATGAAGGGGAAATTAAAGAAGGAGAAAAAATCAACTTCTGTGTTCCAACAGGTAACTTTGGCGATATTCTTGCTGGATATTATGCCCTACAAATGGGACTTCCAATTAATAAATTAATCTGTGCTTCAAATATTAATAATGTTTTAACTGATTTCTTCAATACCTTAACATATGATCGAAATCGTGAGTTTTTAAAAACAACATCTCCATCAATGGATATTTTGATTTCATCAAATCTTGAAAGGCTACTATATCATGTGACTAATGATGCTAGCTTAGTAAAAAAATATATGGAAGAATTAAAAACAACTGGAAAATATACATTAGATCCTGCATACAAGGATAAACTATCAATGTTTAGTGCTGGATATGCTAGTGATGAAAAAGGATTACAAGCCATTAGACAAGAATTTAAAGATACAGGATATTTAATGGATCCACATACAGCGGTTGCGAAGGCTGTATATGATGATTATAAGAAAAAGACAAATGATGATACTAAAACTGTTATCCTTTCAACCGCAAGCCCATATAAATTTATCAATAGTATGGCTTTAGCCTTAGAGCTAGATATGAAGGATGAATTTATGCTTGTTGATGATATTTATAATGCAAGTAAAATGCCAATTCCAAATCAAATTGAAGAAATTAGAAAGAATATTAAAACAAATCATAAATCTACTTTAGAAGAAGCTTATGCTTATTTAGAGGAAAACTTAAAATGATCAAAATAGCTGTCCCTGCGACAAGTGCGAATTTAGGTCCAGGATTTGATACATTAGGAATTGCGCTTAATTTATATAATAATTTTTATTTTGAAAAAGCTGATGAATGGAATTTTGATGGATTTCAACCAGATTATCGTAATATTGATAACAATTTAGTAGCTCAATCGGCTCTCGCAGCTTATAAATATGCTAATGCTACACCAATTCCTTTAAAAATGTCTTTAGAGGAAAATGTTCCTAATTCTCGAGGATTAGGTAGCAGTGCAACTTGCATTGTGGCGGGTATTAAAGCTGCTAATTACTTTATGGGTAATGTTTTATCTGATGATGAATTATTGGAAATAGCTACCGAGATTGAAGGGCATCCAGATAATGTTGCTCCAGCGATTTTTGGGAATTTAGTATCGGGTATTAAAGCAAAAAAGGTTATGAAGGTTACTTACGATGTTTGTAAGGCTTTAAAATTTATTGTTTGTATTCCAAACTTTAGACAAAACACACGTGAATCTCGTAAGGTATTACCAAAAACAATGAGCTATATTGATGTTGTACATAATGCATCACGTTTAGTAAATATTCCTTATGCTTTATCTAGTGGAAACATTGAATTGTTAAATATATTATTAGATGATAAGATGCACGAGCCTTATCGTTTACCACTTATTAATGATTCCATGAAAATCAAACAGGTTGCTAAAAAGAATTCATTACCATTTTGTTTGAGTGGTTCTGGGCCAACTTTATTAATTATTGCCAAAAATGATGGCATTATATGTGAATTAGAAAAGCTTAAACTAATACCAAATTGGAGATTTATCTCTTTAGAGGCAAGTTGTGGCGCAACGATAACGGAGGTATGAGAATGAATAATGATTATTTAATTGTCCATCGCAGTATATTACCTGCCTGCTATGAAAAAGTGATTAATGTTCGTGAGTTAATCGCTACAGAAAAGCTAAGTGTAAGTGAAGCATGCAAATGTGAAGATATTAGCAGAAGTACATATTATAAATATAAAGATTTCTTGTACAGTCCAAGTGCTTACTATGGAAAGAAAATCATTCTTTCGGTTAAGGTAAACAATGATCCAGGAAGTTTATCAGCCGTTTTAAATTGTATAGCGGTAAATAATGGAAACATTGTTACAATTAATCAAGAGGCACCAATTCATAATTATGCATACATTACGACAACTGTAGATGTATTACAAATGGAGATTCCATTAAAAGAATTGATTGAAAAAATAAATAATATTAAATGTGTTGTAAGTGTTAAGCTTGTTGCAGTTGAATAGTCAATTTGTAAAATAAACACTGGGGGAGTTATTATGAAAAAGATCGCAATAGTCACGGATAGTAATAGTGGAATTACACAGGCTTTAGCTAAGGAGTTAGGTATCTATGTTATTCCAATGCCATTTACTATTTCTAATGAAGAATACTTTGAAGATGTTAATTTAACACAAGAAAAGTTTTACGAGATGCTTTTAAATGATGTCAATATTTCAACATCTCAACCATCTGTTGGTACTATTCTTGAGCTTTGGGACAAATTATTAACAGAATATGATGAGATTGTTCATATTCCGATGTCAAGTGGGCTAAGCCAAAGCCTACAAACTGCTAAATTTTTAGCACGTGATTATGAGGATAAGGTATTTGTTGTTGATAACCAAAGAATTAGTGTTACTTTAAAAAGAAGTGTTTTAGATGCTTTAACACTAGTAAAAGCAGGGAAGACTGGAAAAGAGATTCGTGAGATTCTTGAGGCTACAAAATTAAACTCAAGTATTTATATAATGGTAGATACTCTTAAATATTTAAAACGTGGTGGAAGAGTAACTGCGGCAGGAGCTGCCTTAGGAACAATTTTAAAAATTAAGCCAGTTCTTCAAATCCAAGGAGAAAAGCTTGATGCTTTTGCTAAAAGTCGTGGAGTAAAGAGTGCTAAGAGAATAATGGTTGATCAAGTTCTAAAGGATATAAAAGATCGTTTTACATTTGATGGTCGCACTGATAATATTCGAGTTGATATTGCTTATACTAAAGATTATGAAGCAGCTGCTTTATTTAAAGAAGAAATCAAGGATAATTTTGAATGTGATATTGAAATTGCTGTATTACCATTAAGCATCTCTTGCCATATTGGCCCAGGTGCTTTAGCTATTACAGCCACAAAGATTATTGATTTATAAAAAATGGCGTTATAACCAGATATTTTGGTTATAATGCTTTTTTTATTTTTTATTAATAAAATGGATATTATGCTCTATTAAATAAGAGCATTTTTTATATTAACCCATGCAAATCTAAAATATCTTAATATTATAGATATGAGGGGTGTTATACGTGATAGAATTTAAAAACATCGTCATGCATTATGACAAACTAATTCTAGATGATATCTCATTTAAGCTTAATAAAGGAGAAATAATTTCCATTGTTGGTCCATCAGGATGTGGTAAATCAACGATATTAAATTTGATTAGTAAAATAATAGAGCCAACCAAAGGAGAACTAAAGGTTAATGGCAAGATTGGTTATATGTTTCAATCGGATAATCTATTAGAATGGTATAATGTCTTAGATAACATTAAAATAGGATTAAAAATTAATAAAGATAAGAATGATAGTTTAGTAAATAGATTAATTATTGATTATGGATTAAAGGATCATATTGATAAGTATCCCAAAAGCTTAAGTGGTGGTTTAAAACAAAGGGTGGCGTTAATCAGGACTTTAGTGGTTAATCCGGATATTTTATTATTAGATGAGCCCTTTTCAGCCTTAGATGCCCAGACAAAGCAATCAGTTGCCATTGATGTTAAGAAGATTATTAAAGAAGAAAATAAGTCCGCTATACTAGTTACTCATGATATTATGGAGGCCATTAATTTTGGAGATCGAGTTATTGTTTTATCCAAGGTTCCGGCCAAAATAAAAAATGAATATCGAGCGGATAAGAATTTCTATGATGATATTTGGAATGATTTAAGAAATGAATAAGTATGTAATTATTTTGTTTCAAATATTGGTATTTGTGTTTGTTTTGTTTTTATGGGAGACTTTAGCCTACTATCATATTATTGATGAATTCTTGTTTTCAAAACCATCTAAGGTTTATAAATTATTTTTAATTTATTTGGAAAACAATATGATTTTAAATCATGTATTTATCACTCTTTATGAAATGCTTATGGGATTATTTTTAGGAAGTTTGATTGGATTTATAATCGCAAGCATTTTATGGTTTTACCCATTGTTAAGCCGTATTTTAATGCCTTTTATGTTTGTTTTAAATGCATTACCAAAAACAGCCTTAGCCCCGATTTTCATCATTTGGATTGGAATGAATACTAAAGGTGTAATCTTTGTTGGAATATTTATTTCTTTAGTTATTACGATATTAAGTTTACTTAATCATTTCAATAATATTGATCAAAATTTAGTCAAAATGCTAAAAAGTTTTAACGCTAAAAAGATTCATATTTATAAGTATATTGTTTTGCCTTCTAATTTGTTAAATATGATTTCCATATTAAAGATTAATGTTGGCTTAAGCTTTATCGGTGTGATTGCTGGTGAATTTATTGTATCAAGAGAAGGCATTGGATATTTGATAATGTATGGATCACAAATATTTAGATTAGATTTAGTAATGCTTGGCGTATTCCTTTTAGCGATAGTTTCAGTTTTGGTTGATATTTTGATGAATTTATTAATTAATCTATTAAAAAGAAAGGGTATTTTTAAATGAAAAAAATTATTACCATCTTACTGATGGGATTTAGTTTATTTTTAACTGGTTGTGATAAGAAAAACGATAACAAAATTGTTATTGCTGAAGTAACCCATTCCGTATTTTATGCCCCACAATATGTTGCAATGAGTGAAGGAATATTTAAAAAATACGATTTAGATGTCAGTGTGATTTTAACACCAGGTGCGGATAAGGTAATGAGTGCAATTTTAAGTAAAGAAGCCCAAATTGGTTTAATGGGTCCAGAGGCTAGTATTTATGTATACAATCAAGGAAGAGATGATTATGCCATTAGTTTTGCACAATTAACAAAGAAGGATGGAAGCTTTTTATTAGGAAGAGAATATGTTGATAATTTTAGCTTAGATATGCTAAATGGTAGTAGTATTATTGCTGGTAGAGAGGGTGGAATGCCACTGATGGTTTTAGAATATATTTTAAAATCAAATGGGCTTGAAATAAAAAGAAATGATAGTAGTGCAAACATTAATATTCGTAGTGACATTCAGTTTAATGCAATGAGTGGAGCTTTTATTCGTGGTGAAGGAGATTATGTGTCCTTATTTGAACCAAATGCAAGTGAACTAGAAAAAAATGGTAATGGTTATATTTTGGCTTCATTAGGCGAATTATCAGGTGATATTCCTTATACATGTTACGCATCAATTAAGTCATATATTAAGAAAAACAGTGATAAATTAGAAAGATTTACCAAAGCTATTTATGAGGCGCAAATGTGGGTTTATTCGCATACCCCTTTAGAAATTGCGGAATCAATCAAAGGATATTTTACCGAAAATAGTGTTAGCGAGTTAGAGGTATATGTTAAACGATATATGGATATTAGAGCTTGGGCCAGTGATCCATTATTGACTGTAGAGGGATTTAATAAACTAAACGATATAATGATTATGGCTGGTGAAATTGATGCAAGAGCCGATTATTCAAAATTAGTGGATACCGAATTTGCAAATAAAGCAATTAAAACTCTTTAGGGAGTTTTTTTGTTTATAATTTATCGGATTTGTTGTATAATAAAAATGGTGATTTTATGGAATACAATAAACGAGAAATAGGAAATATTAGATTACATACTATTAAAACTAATAAATTTAAAAACATTATAATTGATGTTAAAATTGGTGCTCCATTTGAGGTTTTAGATATTGAGAAGCGTTCATTATTACCTTATGTTTTAAAGGCTGCTTCCCAAAAGTATAAAAGCAAGGAAGCTATTAGTAAAAAGCTTGAATTGCTTTATGGTGCGGGAATTAGTGTTTCAACAAGTAGACAAGGAAACCTTTCAGTAATGAATTTCACGATGAAAATTATTAACGAAAAGTTTATTAAGAATAAAGGATTATTTGAAGAAGCATTAAAGTTTTTAAGAGAAATTATTTTAAATCCACTTGCTAAAGATGGCCATTTTAGTCGAGGTGTGGTTAATGAGGAAAAACGTTTATTGCTTGAAGAGATTGAAGCTTTAAAGGAAGATAAGGGCAATTATGCATATACCTTATTTAACAAAGAGATGTTTAAAAATGAATTACAAAGATATCGTAGTATTGGTGAGGCTAAGAATGTTAAAAAGGTTAACAATGTTAATCTTTATGAATACTATTTAAAATGTATTAAAGAGGATAGTGTTGATGTTTTAATTGTTGGGGACGTATCTAATACTGAATATTTAGTTTCAAAATATCTTGATTTTGGAACTAAAAAGGATATTGCAGTTCTTGATTATGAGACAAAGATTATTAAAAAGGTTAAAGAGGTTACTAAATATGATGATATTAAGCAGTCACATTTGATTATCGGATATCGCACAAATATCAGGGCAGATCATGAGCTTCATATTGCCAATGTGGTATTAAATACTATTTTAGGAGGATATCAAAACTCTTTATCATTTATGAATGTTCGAGAAAAGGCCTCGTTAGCCTATGCGGTTATGAGTAAAAACAATGCTCTAAAGGGATTTATATACATTTGGGCCGGAATTGATGGAAATAAAAAAGAGGAAGCTAAACAAATCATCATTGAACAGGTTTCCAAAATAAAGAATGGAGATTTTAGTGAGAAAGATATCGATGGGGCCAAAGCTTATTTGATTAGTGGATTATATGAAACATTGGATTCAATGCGCTATATTTCTCAAAAAGCCTATAACGATACAATTTTAAATCGTAATTTTGATATTGATAAAATGATTGAGGATTTTCAAAAAGTAACCAAAAAAGACATTATTAAAGCTTCTAAAATGCTTAAATTAGATACTGTTTTTTACTTGTTAGGAGATGATAAGCATGCAGAAAATTAGTTATGATTTGATTAAAGAGGTTGTCTATAAGGAAGTATTAGATAATGGTCTGAAGGTCGTTTTAGTTCCCAAAAAGGATTATAATAAAACATATGCGATTATTGGGACTAAATATGGTTCAATCGATAATCGGTTCATTCCAGTTGGTAAGGATAAATATATTGATGTTCCATCAGGAATTGCCCATTTTTTAGAGCATAAGCTTTTTGAAATGGAGGATGGCATCGATGCCTCAGTTAGATTGTCAAATCTAGGGGTAACGAGTAATGCCTATACAACCTTTGACCGTACAGCCTATTTATTTACTGCCTCAAATAATGTTAAAGAGGCATTAAATGAATTATTAGATTTCGTTTTTAACCCGTATTTTACGGATGAAAATATCTTAAAGGAACAAGGTATTATTGATCAAGAAATTAATATGTATCTTGATGATCCATATTTTAATGCAATCAATGATTGTATGCGAAATATGTATAAAGAAAATAGTGTTAATCTAGAGATTGTTGGGACAACATCATCCATTAAAAAGATTGATAAGGATATCTTATATACGTGCTATAACACTTTCTATCAACCAGGGAATATGTGTTTAGCCTTAGTTGGTAATTTTGATGAAGATATTATAGATGTAATCAAGGAAAATATGAGCAAAAAGACCTTCCCTTCATATAAGGAGATCAAGCGTGAATATAAATTAGATGATACAATTGGTGATGAAAATACAACATCAGAAATGGATGTTTCGATTCCAAAGGTATGCATAGGAGTTAGACTACCTATTATAGAATTTGATTTAAAATTTGATTCTTTACTAGCAATGGTTATGACATATTTCTTTTCTGAAAGTTCCAAGTATGTAACTAATTTAACAAAAAAACGCTTAATTAATGATACTTTTTCATCATTTAGCAGTGTTGATTTTTATGCTAATTATGTGATGCTTTTAGGAGATTCCAATAAGCCTCTTGAATTAGTTTCTGAGATTAAAAAAATATTTGATGAAATAAAAGAATCTAAGGTAAATAAAAGGGATTTTAATAGGATTAAAAATGCTTTATTAGGATCGTTTGTTAGTTCGTTTAATTCAGTAGAGGCTATTGGTGGAAATATCATTAAATATGAATTAAATGGTGAGGATTTTTTTAATATAACGCAAATATTAGAGGATATCAGCTTTGAGGAATTCAAGGATTCCTTAAATATCTTTAATGATGCAAAAATTGTAAGTCATATTATTTATCCAAAAAATGAATAATTTTGGTAAAAAAATAAAACAAAAATAAATTAGCAATTATTAATGAATTCAATAGAATTATGAAATATATAAAAAATGTTAAAATGATACTTTTATTTATCAAAAAGTGTCATTTTTTATTTTTAAATAAATAATTTAAAATGTAGATACACCGGTGAATAAATGAAAGGAGGGGTAATTTGATTAATAATGTTATTTTAGTTGGACGCTTAACTAAGGATCCTGAAATCAGGGAATTACAGGATGGAAGAAATGTCACTGACATTACATTAGCCGTTCAAAGACCATTTAAAAATGCTCAAACCCTAGAATATGATACTGATTTTATTAAATGTACATTATGGGATAGTTTGGCATTAAACACTTGTGAATATTGTAAAAAAGGGACAACTATAGGTGTTAAAGGTCGTGTTTCAACTCGCAATAATCAAATAGAGATTGTCGCAGAAAAGATTACTTTTATTAGTAAAAAAGATTAAAAAAGCTCTCACTAACTTCCGTATAAAAAAAGTTTCACAAGGATAACAATTTTTTGTGAAACTTTTATTTATAATAAAGCCTTTTATTTTCTTTTTTTATTTGGTAAAATAATATAAGGTGATGTAATATGAAACAATATCTAGATATGTGTAGATTTATATTAGAAAATGGGACTTATAAGGCTGACCGTACAAACACGGGAACAATCAGTTACTTTGGATATCAAACAAGATATGATTTAAGTAAAGGTTTCCCTTTATTAACAACAAAAAGAGTTCATTTAAAATCTATTATTCATGAATTATTATGGTTTATTAGTGGTGATACTAATATTAAATATTTAGTTGATAATGATGTTAAAATTTGGAATGAATGGGCTTATGAAAATTTCAAAAAAACTGATGATTATCATGGTGAGGATATCATTGAATTTGCAAAAATGATCAAGGAAAGTGACGAGTTTGCGAAAAAGCATGGTAACTTGGGGCCTGTTTATGGTAAGCAATGGCGTGATTTTTTAGGAGTTGATCAAGTCAGTAAATTAGTTGAAAGTCTTAAGAATAATCCTGATTCAAGAAGACACATTATTACTGCATGGAATCCAAGTGAGGTTGATAGTATGGCTTTACCTCCATGTCATTCCTTTGTTCAATTTTATGTTGTGAATAATAAGCTATCATGTCAATTATATCAAAGAAGTGCGGATATTTTTCTAGGAGTTCCTTTTAATATTGCATCATATTCATTATTTACGATGATGCTTGCACAGGTGTGTGGTTATGAGTTGGGTGATTTTGTGCACACAATGGGTGATGCGCATATTTATTCAAATCATATTGAGCAAATTAAACTGCAATTATCAAGAGATGTTCGTGAATTACCACAGATGAAAATTAATCCAAATGTTAAATCAATCTTCGATTTCAAATATGAGGACTTTGAATTAGTTAACTATAACCCCCATAAGGGAATAAAAGGAGCAGTTGCGGTATGATTTCGTTAATTTGGGCAATGGATAAGAATAATTTGATTGGGAAAAATAATGAGCTTCCATGGCATTATAAAGAGGATTTAAAATATTTTAGAAGTAAGATTAAGGACCATGAGGTTTTATTAGGAGATAAAACTTTAGAATCAATTAAAGGATATCGTAACGGGAAATTATTTCCAAATAGTACATATTATTGTGCAACCATTAATGATGTGGATTATGAGGAAGCGACAATGGTTCGTGATTTAGAGGCATTTTTAAAGCAAGAAAGAGAAAATGAAATTTTTGTGATTGGTGGGGCAACAATTTATCGTTTGTCATTGCCTTACGCTGATCGTTTATATATTACCCATATTGATAAAGAGTATGAAGGGGATGCCTATTTCCCTGAAATTGATTATTCAAAATTTCGATTAATTGAGGAAACACAAGGTGTTGAGAATGAAGAACTTAGATTTTGTGTTTATGAGAGAATCTAATGTATAATTTTTTATTATGGGTAATGGGTATTTTATTTTCTTATTTATATGCAAATATCCTTCCGTTTAGTATGGGTATTTCCATTTTTGTAGGTGTAATTTTAGGTTTTATAACTTCATTATTAATCATTGTAATTTCAATAATAATCTTCGGATTTATTTTGTTAAAACTACCTTTGAATTCTAAATTTAAAAAATGGTATATTGATCAAGCCGCAAAAATTGCTTGTAATTTACTAGGTTTAAAATATAAGGTTTATGGGAAAGAGAATATTCCAACAGATGTCAATTATATTGTCTGTCCTAATCATAAATCAATGTTAGATGTTGTGCTTATCTATTTAGCATTTCCAAATAATATGGGGTTTATGGCTAAGAAGCCTTTGTTTAAAATTCCATTTGTTAGAACCTATATGAAGGCTATGGGATGCTTCCCGGTTGACCGTGAAAATGATAGAGAAGCAGCTAAGGAAATGGTTAAGGCTATTAGACAAATTAAAAATGGTATTCCGATGGGAGTATTTCCAGAAGGTGGAGTAAAAGATAGAACAACTGGTAAAATGGTGGATGTTAAAGCGGGAGCTTATAAGATGGCTACGAAAACAGAGTCCGCTATCCTTCCGGTTAGTATGATTAATAATAGGTTTATTGGAGAACGTTCACCATGGAGAACAACTAAGGTTGAGATTCATATTCACAAGCCAATCTTCTATGAGGAATATAAGGATTTAAACACTATTGAGATTGGTGACAAAGTATTTAATATTGTTAATGCAAAGATTGAAGAATTAGAAAAATGAGAATTAAGATATGTGTTTATAACACATGTCTTTTTTATA
>JAEDCM010000059.1 GCA_016294165.1 Anaeroplasmataceae bacterium | reverse complement strand
AAAACCCCCTAAGTTTTTCTAGATTTCTCTAGTCCAACTTAAGGGGTTCACTTCACATTTCAGTTCACCTTTTAATTTATTTTGCCATATATTCTTTATAGCCAATAGCTTCAATTTTTTCTTTTTTAGTCATTACTTGATTTTTTAATTCATCCTTATATGCGATGATTTTTTCTAATAATTTTTCATCTGATGCGGCTAGTATTTTAGCTGCTAGAATACCTGCATTTGCTCCACCATTAATTGCGACAGTTGCTACAGGAATTCCGCTAGGCATTTGCACAATTGAATATAGCGAATCTACTCCTCCTAATGATTTAGTATGAATTGGTACTCCAATTACAGGAAGAGGAAAAATAGCTGCACACATTCCTGGTAAATGTGCTGCTCCACCAGCTCCTGCAATAATTACTTTGTATTTATCCTTTGCAGTATTAGCGTAATCAAAGAATACATCAGGCATTCTATGTGCTGATATAACTGTTAAATCATACTCAATACCAAATTTTTCTAACATTTGAGCTGCTTTGCTCATTACTTCTAAATCTGAGTCACTACCCATAACAATTCCGACTTTTGCCATTTTGAATCTCCTTTACCATATTTTTTCATAATTATTTTATCTTTTTCTTTTCACTCGGTCAAGAAATATATTTATTTAGGCAATTCTAATAGTTATATTTTAATGTGTAACATATATTAAAATGGTGATTCACATGAAAATAGGCGATTATGTAAGTAGAAATTCATATCAAAATGATGTGATTTTTGAAATTGTTGAAATCAATGATAATGCCTTATTAAAGGGTATTCATAAAAGAATTATAGCGGATAGTCCTTTAGAAGATTTAAAATTAGTAAGTGCTAAGGAAATAGAAGAGGAAGAAAAAAGTTTTCATAATCATCTATTTAGAAATAAAAGAAATAGAAATTTCATCTCTGGAAAAATATTACATATTGATGGCGATCAAACTTATCTTGAAAAGTGTCTAAATTTTTATAAAATGGTGGGTTGTCATGCAAATGGCGCTTTTATGGATGAAAGCAAGATGAGTGAAAATATCATAAAATTGATTGAAAGATATAATCCTGATATTATCGTAATAACTGGCCATGATTCATATAATAAAAAAGGAATTAAAGACATTAACAATTATCGAAATTCGCAAAATTTTATTAATACAGTTAATGAAATTAGAAAAAGATACTCAAGAGATGATAAATTTATTATTGCGGGCGCTTGTCAGTCCCATTTTGAGGCCTTGATTGCGGCAGGAGCTAATTTTGCAATGAGTCCAAAAAGAGTAAATGTTCACTTGTTTGATCCAGCAATTATCGCAATTAAAGCAAGCTTTACTCCCTTTAATGAAAAGGTTTCTTTAAACGAAATATTAAAGTTCTCTTATATTAAAAAAGATGGTATTGGCGGAATTGAATCTTATGGTAAAATGCGTATTTTATTATAATAAAAAAAGGTATATAATTTATATAGGTGATCTTGATGGAAAAACTAGAAATGATTGAAAGATTAGCAAAAGAAATATGGAATGAATGCTATAGTGATATTTTATCTAAGGAACAAATTGATTATATGTTAAATAAATTTTTGACAGTTGATGCTATGAAAAAATATCCTAATATGCATTATGTTTTAATTGATGAAGGATTTTATGCCTATGAGATAAATAGTGATCATCTTTTCCTTTCAAAATTATATTTAAAAAAGGAATTTCGTGGGAAAAAAATTGCTAAAAGAATAATTAATAGTTTATTAGAATATAAGCTTCCAATTATTTTAACGGTTAATAAAAATAATCAAGCCTATTATGCATATCTTAAAATGGGATTTAAAGTAATTGATAGTGTTATAAGCGATATCGGAAATGGGTATGTAATGGATGACTATATAATGAAGCTAGATGTTATAAATGAAAAAGCATACGCTAAAATCAATTTAAACCTTCACGTTTTAGGAAAAAGAAATGATGGTTACCATGAATTAGAAAGTTTAATGCTTCCGATTGATCTTTATGATGAGATAATCTTGATTTCAAGCCAAAATCTTGAATATGAGACAAGCATTGAAAATGATATTATAATTAAGGCATATAACTTAATGAAGGAATATTTTAAGATTGACGAAGGTGTTAAAATTATTTTAAATAAAAAGATTCCAATTGGTGCTGGACTAGCTGGTGGAAGTGCATGTGCTAGTGCTGTAATTAGAGGATTAAACAAGCTATGGAAGATTAATGCTTCTCTTGATGAACTAGCAAGGATAAGCCTAATGATTGGATCTGATACAGGCTTTTGTATGTATAATAAACCAGCAATCATTAAGGGTCGAGGAGATATTATTGAATTTGTTACCTATGAAGAAAATAGATATTTGTTCCTATTAAATCCAAAATTTATGGTTAGCACCAAAGAAATATTTGATAACTATCAAAATGAAAAAGCTGAAAATGATTTAGAACCTGTCACAATGAGGTTGTATCCACAGTTAAAATCAATAAAAGAAGAATTTAAAAAATACAATTTAGACTTAAAAATGAGTGGAAGTGGACCTACATTATTTGCCTTTTCATCAAATCTTGCTTTACTAAATGAATTAAAGAAAATCTATACGGATTATTTGATTGTAATTACAAAAATGAAATCTTAGTTTAATCAATAATTTTATTTTAATAAAATATTGTAAACGTTTTCTAAATATGATAGAACCTGAGTTTTACAGTTGTTATGCTACAAAGTGAGATTATATATTGAAAAATAT
>JAEDCM010000009.1 GCA_016294165.1 Anaeroplasmataceae bacterium | reverse complement strand
TCAGGAATTAAAATAATTTTAGATGCAGAATCTCCAAAAATTTTTCTACCATCAATTAAAATTCCATTATCAAATGCATTTTCAAGCTCATTAGGCATTATTGATATGTTTTTTTGATTTCCATATGGATCAATAAATGCAATCCTAATAAATTTAACATCATCTTCCTCAACATATTGTAAAATGTTATTTTTTGTATAGCCCATAACCGTACCTCTTTCTTTGTAAAAAATAAAAAAAGGTGCGTTCGACATAGTTAGATTCATTCTTAATAAAACAAATCTAAGAAGTGAACGCCCTTGTTCATGTAAATAGATTACCACCAATAAAAAAATATGTCAATACGTTGAAAAAAATTTTTTGAATTATGTAAAAAACAATCTTTTTTTGAATTTATATATCTTAATGATATATCTTTTTTTGCGAATTTTTTTTTGATTTTTTTCTATTGACAACCAAAAATGACGGTATTATAATTAAGGCATCAAGGCAATGACGCCACCAAACATGGGTGTCATTGTCTTTTTTATTTTTAAATCTCAGGAGGTAAATATGAAACAGGTAACAGATTATTTCGGATGTCTTGTATTCGACGATAAAGTCATGAAATCAAGATTATCATCTGATGTTTACAAAAAATTAAAGAAAACAATTAATGAAGGTAAAGAGTTAGATATTAGTGTTGCGAACTCAGTTGCACTAGCAATGAAAGATTGGGCAATTGAAAATGGTGCAACTCATTACACTCACTGGTTCCAACCAATGACAGGTGTAACAGCTGAAAAGCATGATTCATTTATTTCACCAGAAGCCGATGGAACAATCATCATGGAATTTAAAGGTAAAGAATTAATCAAAGGTGAACCTGATGCTTCCTCATTCCCATCTGGTGGATTACGTGCAACATGTGAAGCTAGAGGATATACAGCATGGGATCCAACATCATATGCTTTTATTAAAGATAAAGTATTATGTATTCCAACTGCATTCTGCTCTTATAGTGGACAAGCTCTAGATAAAAAAACTCCATTATTAAGATCAATGCAAGCCCTAAATAAACAGGCTTTAAGAATTTTAAAATTATTTGGGCATGACGATGTAATCACTGTAAAAACAACAGTTGGTCCAGAACAAGAATACTTCTTAGTAGATAAAGATGTGTTTAATAAACGCAAAGATTTAATTTATACAGGTCGTACATTATTTGGTGCGATGGCTCCAAAAGGTCAAGAGCTTGAAGATCATTATTTTGGAGTAATTAAACCTCGTGTTCAAGCATTTATGAATGACTTAAATGAGGAATTATGGAAACTTGGAATTTTAGCAAAAACTGAACATAATGAGGTTGCTCCAGCACAACATGAGTTAGCTCCAATTTTTGCAACAACAAATATTGCAGCCGATCACAACCAAATCACAATGGATTTAATGCAAAAAATAGCAAAAAAGCATAATATGGTATGCTTATTACATGAAAAACCATTTAAAGGTGTTAACGGTAGTGGAAAGCATAACAACTGGAGCATGTCAACAAATACCGGTATCAACCTATTAGAACCTGGAGATACACCTTATGAAAATGCACAATTCTTATTATTCTTAGTTTCAGTTATTAAAGCTGTTGATGAATATCAAGATTTATTAAGAATTTCCGTTGCAAGTGCCGGAAACGACTTCCGTTTAGGAGCAAACGAAGCACCTCCAGCAATCATTTCAATTTTCGTTGGTTCTGAATTAGAAGCAATTCTAGAATCAATCGAAACTGGAGAACCTTTAAAGAATAATGGTAAATCATTCTTAAAGATTGGTGCTGACGTACTACCTGAATTCCCAATGGATTCAACAGATAGAAACCGTACTTCTCCTTTTGCCTTCACAGGAAACAAATTTGAATTCCGCGCATTAGGATCATCTGAATCTATCTCTTGTGCAAATATCATTTTAAATACTGCTGTTGCAGAAGCATTAAAACAATTTGCAGATAAATTAGAAAAATCAACTGATTTCCAAAATGATTTACATGCATTAATTAAAGAAACTATTATCAAACATAAGAGAATCATCTTCAATGGTAATGGTTATGATGAATCATGGGTAGTTGAGGCAAGCAAACGTGGGTTATTAAATCTAAAATCTACACCTGAGGCTTTACCTTACTATTTACATGATAAAAATGTTAAATTATTTACATCACATGGAATTTACACAACTGATGAAATCAACGCAAGATATGAAATTGGTCAAGAGCATTATTCTAAGGTTGTAAATATTGAAGCTTTAACAGCTCTTGATATGGCATCTAAGGATATTCTTCCAGCAATTTCAAAATACACAAAAACTTTAGCAGATACTGTAACTGTTAAAAAGGAATTAGGTGTTGACTATTCATATGAATTTGACATTTTAAGTAAATTATCATTAGGATTAAAGAAGGCATATGAAATAAAGACTGATTTAGAATTTGCTTTAGATAAAACAAGTGAAATCAGCGACATTTCAAAGCTTTCAATGTACTATAAAGAGGAAATTTTAACTAGAATGGAAGCTTTACGTGATGTTGTTGATAGCTTAGAGGGATTGGTAGATAAGAACGCTTGGCCATTCCCAACATATGGCGATTTATTATACTCTGTAAAATAATATTTATGATAACAATTTAATATTAGGAGGGATTTACAATGATTAATTTTTTAGGAGCAGACACAGCATTCAACTATGACATTTGGAAATTAATTGCCGTAGCATTAATCTTCTTTATGCAAGCTGGTTTCGCAATGTGTGAAGCCGGGTTCACAAGAGCAAAAAATACAGGAAATATTGTAATGAAAAACCTTATGGACTTCTGCCTTGGTACAGTTGCCTTCATCATTATTGGTGGACCTATACTATGTGCAGGAAGCGCAATTGGTGGATTTATTGGAGCCCCAGGTCAAGTATATGGTGATATCTTCGGTGATCCTAAAAACTATGACTGGACAAACTTCATTTTTAACTTAGTATTCTGTGCTACTACTGCTACAATCGTATCAGGAGCAATGGCAGAAAGAACAAACTTTAAAGCATATTGTGTTTATTCAGTAATTATCTCAGCTATCATTTACCCAGTTGAAGCATTCTGGAACTGGGGGGTTGGTACAAACGGTGATACAATCGGTTGGTTACAAACTTTAGCTCATGACATGGGACTACAAGAATTTATTGACTTATCAGGAAGCTGTTCAATTCACATGGTTGGAGGTTTAACAGCATTGATTGGTGCTTGGATTTTAGGACCACGTATTGGTAAATACACTCGTGATGAAAATGGAAAAGTTATAAAAGTAAATGCTATTCAAGGGCATAACTTATTAATGGGTTCACTTGGTGTATTCATCTTATGGTTTGGATGGTATGGATTTAACCCTGCAGCTTGTACAAGTTACAATGGATATGGTGGTATTGGTCAAGTATTCATGACTACAACTGTTGCGGCTGCATTTGCAACTGTAGCTGTAATGATTATCACTTGGGTAAAGAATGGAAAACCCGATGTTTCAATGACATTAAATGGTTCTCTAGCAGGACTTGTTGCGATTACTGCTGGATGTGCTAGAGTTGATTTAGTAGGTGCAATCGTTATCGGTATTGTTGCAGGTATTCTATTGTGCTTTGGTGTTGAATTTATTGATAAAACATTACATATCGATGACCCAGTTGGTGCGTGTTCAGTTCACTTCATTAACGGAGCTTGGGGAACAATCGCTTGTGGTCTATTCGCAAGAGAATCTGGTTTATTCTATGGACACGGATTTGATCAATTATTAGTACAAACTATTGGTGTTGTAACAGTATGTGCTTGGACAGCAGCTTGTTCATTAATAATGTTCTTAATTATGAAATCAATTAAGAGAAAAGATGGTTCAAGCTGGTTAAGAGCCACTTCTGAGGAAGAAATTAGAGGACTTGATATTACAGAACATGGTCTTCCATCAGCATATGCAGGATTTGCATTCGCACCAGAAGATATCAATTATGAAAATGCAATTGTTGTATCAAGTGAAACTCCAGAGGCTTTAGCTGTTGAAGTAAATACAATGCCTACTGTTGATACAATTAAACCTGGTGATCCAGTAATTACAAAGATTGAAATAATCTGTAAAGAAAGAATGCTCGAAAAGTTAAAACAATCACTTATGGCAATTGGAATTACAGGTATGACAGTTTCACATGTAATGGGTTGTGGAGTTCAAAAAGGTCAACCAGAATATTATCGTGGTGTTAAGGTTGAACCAACTCTTCTTCCAAAGGTCCAAGTTGATATTGTTGTTTGTGAAGTGCCAGTATCAAAGGTTGTAGAAACAGTTAAAAAAGCATTGTACACTGGACATATTGGTGATGGTAAGATCTTTATTTATAACGTATTAGATGTAATTAAAGTAAGAACTGGTGAACAAGGACTTGCAGCATTAAAAAACGTTGATGAATAATTTAAACAGTATTAAGTGACTAAATGCCACTTAATACTTTGTTTTTATTAGGTTTGAAAGGAAAAGATATTATGTGTTCAATAATGGGTTATGAAGGAAAGATTATAGATCTAGATGAATTTAAAAAAGGCTTTGATATGACTATATCTAGAGGTCCTGACATGTCAAGAATATTAGAATTGGATGATGGATACTTAGCCTTCCATCGATTAGCAATAATGGGATTAAATGAAAGTGGTATGCAACCATTTAAATTAGATGATTCATTTATTGTTTGTAATGGTGAAATTTACGGATTTAGAAAATTAAAAGATGAATTAATTAATAAGGGATATAAATTCAACAGTGAATCAGATTGTGAGATTCTTCTTCCCTTATATAAAGAATATGGTAATGAAATGTTTAAGATGCTTGATGCGGAATATGCCTTAATTATCTATGATGGTAATAATAAAAAAATAATTGTCGCAAGAGATCCAATTGGAATTAGACCATTATATTATGGTTACGATAAACAAGGTAAAATCATTTTAGCATCTGAAGCAAAGAATCTAGTGGGATTAACAGATGAGATTCTTCCATTTCCACCTGGTCATTACTACGTAGATGGAGAATTTCACTGTTATAATGATATCGCTAAGGTTAGTAAATTTAATAATGATGATATAAATAAAGCATGTCAAAATATCAAAGATTTATTAATAAAAGGCGTTGAAAAAAGGCTAGATGCTGATGCTCCTCTTGGATTCTTATTATCAGGTGGATTGGATTCATCATTAGTATGCTCTATTGCTTCAAAAATACTTAATAAGCCAATTGAAACATTTGCTATAGGAATGTCAACTGATGCAATCGATTTAAAATATGCTAAGATAGTCGCAGATTATATTGGAAGCAATCATCATGAAATAATCATTACTAAAGAGGATGTTCTAAACTCTTTAGATAAAGTTATTCAAATATTGGGAACATATGACATCACTACTATTCGTGCAAGTATGGGTATGTATTTATTATGTAAAGCAATCCATGAAAATACAGATATTAGGGTTCTACTAACTGGTGAAATATCTGATGAATTATTCGGATATAAATATACCGATTTTGCCCCAAATGAAATGGAATTTCAAAAGGAAAGTGAAAAAAGAATTCGCGAAATCCATATGTATGACGTATTGCGTGCCGATAGATGCATCTCTTCTAACTCATTAGAGGCAAGAGTTCCTTTTGGTGATTTAGATTTTGTATCATATGTTTTAAGTATTGATCCAAAAATTAAGATGAATACCTATGGCATTGGAAAATATTTATTAAGAAATGCATTTGTTGGTGATTATCTTCCTGAATCAATTCTAATGCGTGAAAAAGCGGCGTTCTCTGATGCCGTTGGACATTCAATGGTTGATTATTTAAAGGAATATGCTAACTCATATTACACAGATTTTGAGTACGAAGAAAAAATCAAAAAATATGATCATTCAAAACCATTCACTAAAGAATCTCTTTTATATCGCGAGATTTTTGAGAAGCACTATCCAAACCAAAGTCAAATGGTCGTGGATTTCTGGATGCCTAATAAAGAGTGGGAAGGATGCAATGTAAATGATCCTTCTGCTAGAGTATTATCAAACTATGGAAATAGTGGGAAATAACTCCTATTTTAAAATATGTTCAAAAGAAATAAAACCGCTAAAAAAAGCGGTTTTATTCATATAAATAGTGATTAGATATTAAATCTAATCACCTATTTTATTATATTTTTTTAAAATCTCTCGAGCTATTTTCACTCCATTAGCACCAGCTTGAGCAAGCCCTCTAGTGATCCCTGCTCCATCTCCACCTACATATAAATTTTTAATTCTTGTTTCAAAATTATTATCACATGCGATACGGTCACTATAGAATTTAGCTTCTACACCATAAAATAATGTATGGTCATTCGCAATACCTGGAGTAACATAATTTAAAGCATCCATCATTTCAATCAATGATTGCATTGTCTTATAAGGTAGGATTAATCCTAAATCGCCAGGGACTGCCTCCTTTAATGTTGGCTTTACAAAACCTTCATCAATTCTTTTCTTTGTCGAACGTCTTCCAGCCTTAATATCTCCATATTTTTGAACAATAACAGAACCACCACTTAATTTATTAGCTAAAGAGCTAATCTCTAAAGCGTACCCATTAGGATCCTTAAATGGCTCAGAAAATTCATGAGATACCAATAGAGCAAAGTTCGTATTACCACTTCCAAGCTCAAGTGAATGATATGAATGCCCATTACAAACCATAATACCATTATGATTTTCAATTACAACATGCCCACTTGGATTTGAACAGAATGTTCTTACCTGTGTTCCAACAGAAGTATTGAAAATAAACTTTCCTTCATATAAATATTTGTTAATATCGTCCATAATGATATTATTAGTTTCCACACGAACACCAATATCAACACGATTATTTACTACTTCAATACCATGCTTAGCCATTGCGGATGATAACCATTGGGCACCAGGTCTACCTACACCTAAGACAACATAGCTAGCTTCAAGAATGCTACCATCCTTTAGGATAACCCCTTTCGCCATATTATCCTCAACAATTATATCTGCTACTTCACATTTAAAACGGTAATCAATATGACCGTTCATTGCCTCATATATATTCTTTAAAACATTTAAATTAATTTCGGTACCAAGGTGTCTAACCTCTGATCTTAATAATTTAAGTCCAACTGAAATGGCCTTTTTTTCAATATCGAAAACCTCTTTGGTATTGGGATTAGTAAGCTCCTTAGGAGCTCCGTATTTCAACTGAATATCATCAACATAGCGGATCAAATCAATAACTTCTTCAGTTGTTAGATATTCATCCATCCAACCACCAAAATCACTTGTGATATTAAACTTTCCATCGGAAAAGGCTCCACATCCACCAAATCCTGATGTCATTGAGCAGGCAGGCTTACATCCAGAATTTCCATATATATCCTTTGGACATTGCTTAGTTTTCTTTTCAAGAATTGGACAGTTTCGATGATAAATATCGTTCCCCTTATCAATTAACAAAACCTTAATTAAAGGATTTTTTACCATTAACTCATAAGCGGTATAAATCCCCATTGGGCCTGCACCTACAATAATAACATCATATTTCATTAAAAAATCTCCTTACGAACAATTGTTTGTAATTTATCTGGTCCAACTGAGAATACATCAATCGGTACCTCTAATTCATTTTCAATAAAACGAATGTACTCCTTAGCATTTTCTGGAAGTTCATCGAAAGTTTTAACATTTGAAATATCTATAGACCATCCTTTTAAAGTTTTATAAACCGGTTTACATTGTTTTAATACATCATCAGAAGCTGGAAGAGTATGAATAATCTTATCACCACATTCATAAGCAACACATACCTTAACCTCTTCAAATCCTGTTAAAACATCTAAAAGAGTTAAGCAAATTGATGTGATTCCATTAACCAAAATTGAGTATCTTAAAGCTACTAAATCTAGGTATCCTGTTCTTCTTGGACGATGAGTAACGGTTCCATATTCATGACCTTTTTCACGAATTAATTCTCCAACCTCATCAAGAAGTTCAGTTGGAAACGCACCTTCGCCAACGCGTGTTTGATAAGCTTTTACAATTCCTAAAACTTCATCAACTCCATGGCAACCAATTCCAGTACCGCAAATAACTCCTCCACTTGTAACATGAGAACTTGTAACATATGGATAGCTACCAAAATCAACATCTAATAAAGAACCTTGTGCACCTTCAAATAAAATATTTTTACCACTTTTTCTTTCATTGTTCAATAATGCAATAGTATCTGTAACCATTGGGCGAATCAAATCGGCAAGCTTTTCATATTCTAAAACACTTGTTTCATAATCGATTTCCTTACCATTTAATGAACGAATTTGTCTATTTTTAATTTCCAATAATTCTTTATAACGATTCTTAAAATTTGGGCCAATAAAATCACACATTCTCATTCCAATGCGCTCAGTTTTATCTGAATAACAAGGGCCAATTCCTTTTTTAGTTGTCCCAATCTTTTTATCCTTTAATCCTTCTTCATTCAATCTATCAAGTTCAATATGATGATCAAAAATAACATGACAGCGATCAGAAATATAAAGATTATTGCATGGAAATCCTTGTTTAATTAATTGGTTTCTTTCTTCAATAAATGCACGAGGATTTAAAACCACTCCATTAGCAATAACACATTTTACATTTTCATCAAATATCCCTGAAGGAATACTACTTAATGCGTACTTATGATTATTAAAAACAATGGTATGTCCCGCATTATTACCTCCTTGATAACGAATAACTACATCGGCTTTTTCTGAAAAATAATTTGTAATTTTTCCTTTACCTTCATCGCCCCATTGAGCACCTAAAACAAGTAATGATTTTCCCATATTTACCATCCTAATCTCTAAATAATTTATTATATCATCAATAATTTTTACTCATTGTTTCCTTATGATATTTTTTAAAATCTTCACTTGAAAACATCGACATTATTATACCATATTCTTCACGATTTTTAAAGGTGTAATTATTATTTTAAATAATAATTCCATAAAAATTTTAACTATAACTATATTATTAATAAATTCATTTATTTCAAACAAAAAAGGTCCAGTTAAGGACCTTAATAATTATTCAAATTCGATAGTTGCTGGTGGTTTAGATGTACAATCTAAAAGTACTCTATTAACACCCTTTACTTCATTTACAATTCTTCTTGAGATGATATCTAATACATCATATGGAATGCGTGCCCAATCAGCAGTCATAAAATCACTTGTCATTACAGCTCTTAAAGCAATAGCATAATCATATGTTCTTTCATCACCCATAACTCCTACACTTTGCATATTTGTTAAAGCTGCAAAATATTGTCCTAAATCTTTATCAATACCAGCCTTAGCAATTTCTTCACGATAGATATAGTCGGCATCTTGAACAATTTTAACCTTTTCGGCTGTAACCTCTCCAATAATTCTAATTCCTAGACCTGGTCCTGGGAATGGTTGACGATAAACGAGATATTCAGGAATTCCTAATTCTAATCCAACCTTACGAACCTCATCCTTGAATAATAATCTAAGTGGTTCAATAATCTCTCTAAAATCAACAACTGAAGGTAGACCACCTACATTGTGATGAGACTTGATAGTTGCTGATTTTCCTAACCCACTTTCAATAACATCCGGATAAATTGTTCCTTGTACGAGATAATCAACTGAACCAATTTTCTTAGCTTCCTCTTCAAATACTCTAATAAATTCTTCTCCGATGATCTTTCTCTTTCTTTCAGGTTCAGTTACACCCTTTAATTTTTCATAGAATCTTTCTTGAGCATTAACTCTAACGAAGTTTAACTTATAGTGCCCATTAGGACCAAATACAGTTTCAACCTCATCTCCTTCATTTTTACGAAGTAGACCATGATCAACAAAAACACATGTTAATTGTTCACCAACAGCTTTAGATAATAATACTGCTGCAACGCTACTATCTACACCACCTGAAAGTGCACATAATACTTTACCTTTTCCAACCTTTGCTTTAATTTGTTCAATAGTTGATTGAGCAAAATCTGCCATCTTCCAATCACCTTGGCAATTACAAACATCATATACGAAGGCTCTTAACATTGTCATACCTTCTTCTGAATGCATTACCTCAGGATGGAACTGAACAGCATAAATCTTTCTATTCTCATTTTCCATGGCAGCTATTGGACAATCCTTTGTATAAGCTGTAATTTTAAATCCAATTGGCGCTTTACTTACGAAATCAGTATGGCTCATCCATACTGATGTTTCTTCCTTAACATTTTTAAATAAAACACTTGTTTTATCAGTATTTAGCATTGTTTTTCCATATTCTGAAACTGTAGCATGTTCAACAACACCGCCTAAAGTAAAGGCTGTTAATTGACATCCATAGCAAATTCCTAGAATTGGATATCCTAAATTAAATATTTCTTTATCGCATTGTGGAGAGTCCTCGCCATAAACACTATTCGGACCACCTGTGAAAATAATTCCTTTAGGATTGTATTCTTTAATTTTTTCAATAGACATATTGTAAGGATGAACTTCACAATATACATTACATTCTCTAACACGTCTTGCGATTAATTGATTGTATTGTCCTCCAAAGTCTAATACTAATATTTTTTCATTTTGCATAAATTCACCTCTTATTTAATGCCGCAACGATTATATATAAAATCGACATTTTTAAAATAATAATCTAAAGTAAAGCATTCATTTAATTCTTCTGTTGAAAGATAGCTCATTACCTTTTCATTTTGTGATAGTAATGTTTGATAGTCCATTTTCTCATTATATGCTTTCATAGCAATTGGTTGAACGGTATCGTAAGCTTCTTCTCTAACTAATCCTTTATTAATTAATGCATTCATTACTCTTTGAGCAAAGATTACACCATTAGTCTTATAAATATTTTCAATCATCGTTTCTGGATAAACAACAACATTTTCTAAAATTCCTTTAAATCTTGTAAGCATGTAATCAAGTAGCATTGTGGCATCTGGTAAAATGATTCTTTCTGTTGATGAATGAGAGATGTCTCTTTCATGCCATAAAGCAACATTTTCGTAGAAAGCTGCCATGTATCCACGCATTACTCTTGCGCATCCACAAATATTTTCACTTGAGATTGGATTTCTCTTATGAGGCATTGCACTTGAACCCTTTTGTCCTTTTGAAAAAGCTTCTTCTAATTCATGAACCTCAGTTCTTTGTAGATTTCTAATTTCAAAAGCCATTTGCTCTAGCGATGACGCGATTACCGCTAAAGTTGCCATGTAATAGGCATGCCTATCTCTTTGAAGAACTTGAGTTGAAACATTAGCAGACCCGATTCCTAAATGCTCGCACACATAATCTTGAATAAATGGTGGAATGTTTGCAAAGTTACCAACAGCTCCACTCATTTTACCGCATTCAATATTTTTGCAAGCTTCCAAAAATCTAGTTAAATTTCTTTGCATTTCCTCATACCATAAAACCCATTTTAATCCAAATGATGTAATATCGGCATGAATACCATGAGTTCTACCAATACAAGGAGTGTTCTTATATTTTAAAGCTTGTTTGTATAAAACATCCATAAAATCCTTGATGTCCTTTAATAAGATTTCATTAGCTTGCTTCATCAAATAACCATTGGCTGTATCAACAACGTCTGTTGAAGTTAATCCATAGTGAACCCATTTTCTTTCTTCACCTAATGATTCACTAACAGCACGTGTAAATGCCACAACATCATGCTTAGTTTGAGCTTCAATTTCATAAATTCGATTGATATCAAATTTGGCATTCTCCTCAATCTTATCAACATCCTCTTTAGGGATTACTCCTAATTCACTCCAAGCACGATCAGCTAATATTTCTACTCTTAAATAGGCATTAAATTTGTTTTCTTCTGTCCAAATTTTTCGCATTTGGGGGCGACTATAGCGTTCAATCATATTATCCCTCCATATCGCATAGTTTTTTTAGAACTTTCCATCCTTATTTGCATCTTTAATTGATTGATAAAGTGCTGTTGGATAGTTTCCAGTAAAGCATGCTAAGCATAAATCATTTCGCTTACCTGCTTCAAATAATGCTTCTTTAGATATGAAGCTCAAAGAATCAGCTCCAATAATCTTACAAACCTCATCAACTGTTTTATGAGCTGATATCAATTCTTCGTATGTTGAAATATCTACACCATAGAAGCATGGATTTGTAATTTGTGGAGAAGCAATTCTTACATGAACCTCAGTTGCTCCTACCTCTTTAAGTAGTGCAACAATTCTCTTACAAGTTGTACCTCTAACTAAAGAGTCATCAATTAAAATAACCCTTTTATTTTTAATAATTGAGGAAACAGCTGACAGCTTCATTCGAAGGCCGCGCTCTCTCATACTTTGAGTTGGTTGAATAAAGGTTCTACCAACATATTTATTTTTTATCAATCCCATTTCATACGGAATTCCACTAGCTTCAGCATAACCAATGGCTGCAGAAAGTGAAGAGTCCGGAACACCAATCACGATATCCGCATCGGCTGGTGCTTCTTTATATAATAATCTTCCTGTTTCCTTGCGGAAAGCATGAACATTTGTTCCTTCAATATCGCTATCTGGGCGAGAAAAATAAATATATTCCATCGCACACATATGATATTTTTTATATTTTGAATAATCATAGCTAGTAATACCATTTTCATCAATAACAACAACCTCACCTGGTTCAACATCTCTGACAAATTGTGCATTAATTACCTCAAAAGCACAAGTCTCACTAGATACGACATATCCTCCATTAATCTTTCCAATTGATAAAGGTCTTAATCCGTATTTATCACGGCAAGCATACAATTTATCTTTTGTCATAATCAAAAAGGCAAATGCTCCTTCTATCATTTGTAGGGCATCCATTATTGAATAGGCAAAACGTTTTTGATCAATGTCCTTTTTAATTAAATGAGCTAAAACCTCACTATCAGATGTTGATTGAAAAATACTTCCTTTTTCTTCTAGATAGTGTTTTAATTCATTGGAATTTACTAAATTTCCATTATGGGCTAAGGCAAAATCACCCGTATGATGACGGAAATGAAATGGTTGCACATTTTCAATACCACCACCACCGGCAGTAGAGTAACGCACATGCCCAATTGCCATATTTCCAACTAAAGGTTTTAAATTATTATCATTAAAAACCTCAGAAACAAGGCCTAGCCCTTTTGTTCTTCTTAAGGTATTATGATCAGAGGTTACAATTCCGCAACCCTCTTGTCCCCTATGTTGTAGTGAATGAAGGCCAAAATAGCTTACCAGTGCTGCATTTTCAACTCCATAAACTCCAAAGACTCCACATTCCTCATGCAACTCTCTTTCATTCATCATATTTAGCACCAACTATTTAATCCCTTGTAAACGACTATAAATTTCTTCATAGGCTCCAATTACGTCACCTAAATCTCTTCTGAATCTATCCTTGTCAAGCTTTTTATTTGTTTTTGCATCCCAAAGTCTTGCTGTATCTGGAGAAATTTCATCAGCTAAAACGATTGTTCCATCACTTGTTTTACCAAATTCAACCTTAAAGTCTACTAAAATAACTCCAACCTCTAAGAACATCTTTTTAAGTTCTTCATTTACCTTAGAAGCTAAATCATAGATTGTATTTAATTCTTCATATGTAGCAGCCTTTAAAGCTACGGCATGATGATCATTGATTAGTGGATCACCTAGTGCATCATCTTTATAACAAATTTCAAAAATAGTATTTTCGGCTTTAGTTCCTTCTTCAATTCCTAAACGTTTTGCCATAGAACCTGCGATAATATTGCGGCAGATTACTTCTAATGGTAAAATTTTTACTTTTTTACATAATTGATTGCGATCATCTAATGTATCAATGTAATGTGTTGGAATACCAGCTTCTTGTAATTTTTTATAGATGATAGTTGTGATTTTGTTATTTAAAACACCTTTATTATCGATTGATGCTTTTTTTATCCCATTATAAGCAGTAGCATCATCCTTGTAATACATAATAATTAAATCTTTATCATCTGTTGCATAAATTTGTTTTGCTTTTCCTTCGTAAAGCATTTCTAGTTTTTCCATATTTTTACCTTCCTTCTAATTCTACTTTCAAAATTTTTTTAGTTCTACAGTAATAATGGAATACGATTTAATTTCATTAAAACAAAAATACAGCTCATACATTAGATGTAAGCTGTATTTATTGTGTAACAAAACAACCATTAAAAGAAAATGGCTTTTTCGTATTATTAACTTGCATCATTCTTAAGCTCATAATAAACTCCGATCCAAGTAAGTCCCTATGATATTTTTTTGGTAGTCCTGTAATTTAAGGTTTCAGGGTAGAGACTTGCTTTCCATATTAAAGCTGATATACCAAAAAAACTACATAATAAATATATCATAAAATAAACACTTCGTAAACCAAAAAAATTAAGAAAACGTATTACATATTACAAATTTTAAATTATATTTAATTTACAATGAAATAATTATTATTTTTATGGCATTTTATAAATACTTAAATCCACTTTGTAATCCTCGACAACAATTCCATCATCTTCTAGTTTTTTCTTTTGTCCTTCAACTCCACCAAATGCAAAGTTTTTTGAAAGTTTACCTTTAGCATTTACAACTTTATAACATGGATACTCATCTTCATTGGGATTTTTATGAAGGATATTTCCAACAATCCTGGCTAGATTTTTATTGCCTAGGTATTACGCTATTTGGCCATAGGTCACAACCTTCCCTTTAGGAATTTTTTTTAAATAATTATAAACTTTCTCTTTCATAGCCCTACCTCTAAAGATTCTATTTTAAAATGGTCTATTTTTTTATATTAATTTTAATCTTCTTACAGCATAAATAAATAATAACATTGAAGTTGAATACCAAGGCGATGCACTGGAGGCAACACCTGTGATTGGGTCTAATTCCTGAGACATTGGATTAGTTTCATAATTTTTAACTAATCCTTCAACCCACTTGCTTAACAAGTGATTATAATCATCACTATATCCATATTCATCCATCCATAAATTGCACCTTAAGGCAATTAATGCTTGTGAGTAATATCCCCAAGAATTAGCCATTTTATGCGATTTCCACGACTTATCACAAATAGCCATTGCTGGAAAAGGATAAGGTGTCATAAATTCATTTTTATTATTAATGTGAAGGTTGTATATTCGCTCAATTAATTCTTTATCCTCATTCTTATCTAAAACTTCTTCTAAAAATAAATGGAAGATTGTCGATGATAGATACTTTCTTTTATTACCATATTTGTCAACATCATAAAAGAAAGTATCCTCATCATTAAAACATTCCTTAAATAGATTTTCCTTCAAATTTTTTGCCATTCGACAATACTTTTCTTTATCTTCTTTTTTGTTTAGCTTTTGAGCCATTTTTTCGATTGTTTTAAGAGTCCCATATAAATTGCAGTTCATATCTACCGCAATAATCGGTGCTACATCACAATCTGGCAACATCTTCGCGTTTTGTTTAACTCCACCAATTTCATAATTACTCTTATATTTCATGCCATCTAATCTAGCGCTATTGTCATGTCCTGTATCATATCCAACAAACATTTCAACTAATCCTTTATTAAGAGTCATCCTATTTTTATATAAAAAGTCTACCCATTTCTTTGAGGATTCATATATTTTAACTAATAAATTATCGTCTAATACCATTTCGTAAACCATGTATGCTAATTTTGCAAATGATACACACTCTTGAATTTGAAAATACCCTACCATATTATTAGTTTTAATTGAATACGGATATTGTCCATCTTTCTTTTGTAAATCAATAAAGGCATTTATCGTTTCAACCGCTATACTATTGTCATTAAACAGCTTTGCATACATAAGTGAATCATACACATGCTCAAGCCACACACCAGGATAGGCAGTAGAAATTAAGAATAATGGATTATCCATCTTATTTATACATTTAATATGCTCAGAATGAATTTTATTAATTACATCATTATATATTTTTTTTATATCCATCATTACCACCATTTTATTACTTTACATAAATAATCTTCTATTTATAATATACTACAAAAAATAGATTTAATAAAGTTTAAATAGGTTAAAACATAATCGACAAAGAATTATGAATAAATATAAAAAATATAGGATTATAATATCCTATATTTTTACTTAAACAATATTATTTTTTCATCATTATTGGTTAGAAAAAATCAAAAATTTTATTCTCTTACATAGATATTTAAAACAACATGCCAAAAGTGTGGTTCACTCCATTTACTTTGTCCTTGTAAAATAATATTATAAGTTACACCATCTATAATTATACATGCATTAATTCTATTTATATACATTCCAGTACCATAATAATCTAAACTTTTTTCTGAATATAGCTCCTCGAATTCGTGTGCTCCACCCTCTAAATCATATTTAATACCTTGATCATATACATATTTACATAATTCTTTAATAAATGAAGTGTCTTCTACACCATAATAATCATATGCCACACGGTAAGCCGTAAAATTTGAAATTTCGCTACTTGAAAAATCTTTAAAATCGATTCCTGCTCCAGCTAGATCTCCCTCTGGGAAAGTAATGTTTTCAAGGTTTACAAGTTCTAATACTCTAGTATCAAAATATTCAAATGGAATAGTATTTTTCTTAGCTATGACATCATTTTTAGCTTTTTGATCATTTGGAGTAAACGCAGTTGATTCATAAAAATTAAAATAATCATATGTTAATGATAAAACTGCACCTGTTTCATTATCTAAAATAAGACAACAATTTTTACAAGAAGTAATTACATATTCATTATTTGAAATTACATACTTTGTAGCTTTTCTACCTGCATATGTAATTTCAGTTTTAGAATCATATAGAGCTCCTTCTTTTAAATTATTTGAAAGATCAAACAATAATCTAATATAGAATAAATCATAATTACTATCTTTATGGAATGAATATTCATTAAATTCTTCTGATGAGCCAAAAATCAAACAATCATTATCCTTATCTCTAAGAAAAAAGTATTCTACTGGTTCACCAACCTTTTCATTATCTGCAGTATATTCTTGTTTTATAGCAATCCCAGCATTAGTTTCGTTATCAAACTTAACTTCATAAGTATCGATTCCATCATTTAATGTAATTTTTAAGCTATGATTATAAGATGCAATATTATTTTTAATTGTATCTTGAGAATAAAGAGGAATAACACCATCCTTAATTGATTCATTAGTATTTCCGCTTTGATTATCATTACCAGCATTTGAATCAAAATCACATGATGTTAATAAAAATAAAAGCATAAAACAAAAAAATAATTTTTTCATAAAATCACCCTTTAATTATTTATTAATACTATAACTTATAACAATTAAATCAAAAATATAGATATTTTGTCATTCATTATAATTATTTATGTTTAAAATCAGTATGTTTTTACAAATGAAATTTTAAGGGGGAGTATGTCCCCCTTAAAAACATTATAAACCTTTTATCATTTAAACAATATAAAGAATTGTTTCATTAATGCTTGTTTTTAATTATCTAAATCAATATAACATCCACTACCAATGATATATTTTTTATTTGTGAATGAAGTATTATTATCTGATAATTCAATCTTACCACTTCCAGTATGTACCGTGATTACAATAGTGGCTGAATCACCGGCTTCAAGTCCCATTTTATCAGTAATCTTAAATTCCCAAATAGTTAAAGTTCCTTTTGTAAAGCTAGATCCTTCAGAAGCCTTGAAAGTGACATTACTAATAGTAACTGAAGGTAAAATTTCGATAGTTCCAACAAGTTCATCTGTCTCAACTAAGATATAATTTGATGAATAATCATTCTCAACTAAACTTATTGTCTCCTTTGGGTAAGAATCTGCATTAGATAATACTAAATCAAACACTTCTCCTTCCCACCAATCTTGAGAGTTAGTACCTGTAATATTAACAAGTACTTTGTCACCTTCTATGATTCCATCAGCAGTACTTAAAGCAAAATTAGTTCTTCCTGCTGTATTATTATTATACGTTTGTAATTTTAGATTTGTTAAAGCCTTTGGTGCTATTGTAATCTTTCCGACACAACCATTTTTTTCTACTAATTGATAATTTGTATAATCTCCTGCTTCAACAAAAGAAATGACTTCATCACCAGTACCATCAGATAATGTTAGTTTTAATTCACTTAAACCATTCCATTTTTTACTTCCAGTGATATTAACCTTTACGTTTTCACCGTTTACAATTCCATCAGACTCTGTAAGAACAAACTCAGTTCTTCCTGCTGTACCATCATATACTGTTGTTAATTCTAAATTAGATAATTTCTTTGGAACAATTGCTGGTTTAACCTCTGTATCTAATACATAATTTAAATAATCTGTTCTATTATCACTACTACTATAAGCCTCATCAATTTCAAAATTAATTAATTCTGAACCAACATTAGCATCATTAAATTTAATAAGAATTAAAACATAATCTCCATCTACTATATTTGTTGATTTAGAATTTCCATCAATAGCAGAGTAAGAATTTGAAATCTGATGACGCATAGTAATATTAAAAGTTGGATCTCCATATTGGAATACAGGAGCATAATTCAATGTACGTTTACTAATTTCAAATTTAACAGTTGTTGAAGCTCCACTATAATTAGTTGTTTCAGTCATTTCAACCATCGCAGTATAAACTCCTGCATTCTTTGGAGCTTCTGTAAGAATATAATTAGGATCAACAGTCGATGAAGCATACCAAGTAATTGTATAATTTGGATCATCACTATTTCCTTCAATGTCAGAATTGCTTAATACGACAGCTTGTCCATCATATACTTTATTTAAATCCTTTGTAACATTGACATTCCCAACTTTTTTGCTGATAAGAGCATCAATTGATAGAGTTCCTTCTTTCCATTCAGCATCTGCAGAAGTCTTAATTAATAATGAATATGTACCAGCATCAATAGGTGCATTATCAATCTTTGTTTTAGTTTCTCCCTCAACTTTATACCATTCTAAAGTAGGAGTTGCACCATTTGAAACAGTTACATCAGAAATATTAAATTCCAAAGCTGTACCATCATAAGTTTTTGATAAAGGACTGCCATCATAAGTAATAGTAACATCTTTAGCTGGAAGTTCATCAAAATCTTTATTATCAAGAACATATCCACAAACAGTACATTCTATATGACTATGCCCTTTAGCACCATAAGTTGCTTCAACATCTACAATCCAATCACTTGGAGTGTGTTCAGCAACATCAGTTTTTTTAGTACAGTTCTTATCCTCACATGCATGCCAGTGTTTTTCAGCATCTGAAGACCAAACATCACTATACTTATGTGATTTCTTGCTAGAACCACAACCAGATAATGCTAATCCAACAAATAAAAATGCCATGATTGCAAAACTTAATATCATTTTCCTTTTCATAATGTTCACAATATAATCAAATTGTACTTAAGATTATAATCTCCCTTTTCTTTTTTTTAAATAATATTTAAAGTTATGAGTACAACATAACTCCTGCATATAATAATATTAAATAAAAAATTAAAAAACAATATCTTAAAAGAATATTTAGGGGTGTATTTAGGGTGTATTACAAAAAAATGTATATTTACAATCAAAAATAGACTCTAAAAAGTAGAATCTGACATTCATATTAAAAGTAGCAACATCAAATTCTATAGGCATTGTTAGATTGCTCTTTTGAAAGAATTTTTCTATAAAAATAGATACACTATGATTAACAACATGATATAAAATTTGACAATTCTTCTCTTATATATTAAATCACTCATTAAACTCAAATTTAACTGTTAATATTAGTTTGTTTTAAAGTAGTGAAATCAAAATCAATCATATTACTTTCTGCAATCTTCTTTTCAAAAAACATTATCATGTAAATAGGGATGCATTTTTCCAACCCGTTATTTAAACATATCTTGCATTTTTCCAACCAAATAAATTCTTTGTGTACTTGTCAAGAAAAGTGGACACAAAAATAATTTTTATTTATTTTCGTTTTTAAAAGTAGACATATCATCATTTTTATCTTCATTTTCGTGTTTAATTATTTAAATTCCATATGCGTTTTGCTTCATTTAATGATATATTAGCACCACCATCACTATCTGGGTTTAATTCTCCATATGAATCATTCTCCCAATGACAGAAGGGACAAATATCATGATCATCTATATCTTTAAATATATGTTTACCACAAACTGGACATTTATGCTTTTCAGCCTTAGGGGCAATCGACAACAAATAATTATACTTTTTATTTTGTTTTCTTAAATCTAAAAAACCATTTTTTAATTCAGTGATATCGTACCCATCCGAGTTTTTTAATGCTGGATTTTCAATTTGTTCAACATTGTATTTCCATCCACAAACATGACAAAATCTAGCCCAAGATGCTTTTAATATCATTATCATTGTACTTCACATTCATAATAATTACTTCCTTACTACAGCTACATTTGTCGAATAAAATTATAACATCTTTTGATAAAAATTATAGGCCAACCAGACATTATAATGAGTTTTTTTTGCGATTTTTCGAAAAAAAGTATTAAATTATGTTTCCTAAAGTTATAGAGTATTTTAACTCAACATTAAAAAAATGCTCACAAATTTAATGATGAACATTTAAGTTTTTTATAAAATTTTAGATTTTTCGTTCAAAAAACGAGATTTTTCTTGTGTTTTTCGCCCTATTTTAACCTTTTTTCTCTAGTAAAACGACTGTTTCAACATGAACAGTACGTGGAAACATATCAACTGGTTTAACTAATCTAACATTATACTTTCCCATAAGAAGCTTAACATCTCTAGCTTGTGTAAAAGGATCACAACTTACATATACTATTTTCTTAGGTTCAAGCTTTAAAACTGCATTGATAAATTCCTTGTCACAACCTTTTCTTGGTGGATCAACAATCAAACAATCAATCTTTTTATTAAAGGTTTGCATATATTTTTTGGCATCATCACATTTAAAGAAAGCATTGCGAATGTTATTCTCTTTAGCATTGCTAATCGCATCACTGATGGCATCCTTGACAATCTCTACACCATAAACCATCTTAGCCTTTTTAGATACGGCTAAAGAGATAGTTCCTGTCCCACAATAAGCATCTAAAACGATATCATTCTTAGATAATTCTGCACAATTTAATGCCTCTTGATATAAAATCTCTGTTTGAATTGGATTGACTTGGAAAAATGATTTAGGTGAAATCTTAAATTTAATTCCTAATAAATCATCAAAAATATATCCATCACCATATAACACACGTTCCTTATCTCCTAAAACAACACTTGTCCTACGAGGATTGATATTTTGCACAACTGTTTTAATGTTAGGATGAATTTTAATTAGTTCTTTAACTAATTCATTTCTACCATGAAACATCTCACTAACGGTCACAAACACCACCATTATCTCATTAGTTTTACGCCCCATTCTTAATAAAATATGCCTTAATGAACCACGATTGTTATATTCATTAAATGGCACCATATGGAGCTTTATCATTATTTTTTTAATTGATTTTAAAACTTCATTTAGCTCATGAGATTGAATAGGACAATCATTATTTCCAATGATATTATGAGTTCCCTCTTCATATAATCCATAAACAATCTCATTCTTCTTAAGTCCAAATGAAGCAATAACCTTATACCTATAATTACTAGGATCATCCATTTTAACAACTGGTTCAACCTTAACCTTTATACCCTCATTTTTATAAGCCAAATAAACATTGTTTTGTTTAAATTTCAGTTCCTCATCATATGACAAATGACGTAAATTACAGCTACCACAACGATAATAGCTTGAACATCTTTCAGAACATCTATTCTCCGATTTTTCAAGAATCTCTTTAATATTAGCATAAATATTACTACCCTTAACATCCGTAATAATAACTTTAGCCCTTTCTCCCTTAAGCAAAAAAGGGACAAAAACAGTACATTTATTGTACTTGCATAATCCCTTACCATCAGTACCTAAATATTCACATGTTACCTCAATAATCTCATTTTTCTTCATTATCTTCACCAAACATTACATCACTGATTACTTCAATATTGTTTTCCCTTAGTAACCTTGTGGTGATTCCACATCCCTCAATCAGGTTATTATTAAATGTTCCGTCATAAATATAATTCACACCACAGGAAGGGCTCTTCTCCTTTAAAATTGCACATTTAATATTGTTCTCTAAACAAACCTTTAAGGTCTTTTCTGCCCCTAAGGTATACTCTTTTGTGCAATCTCTACCCTCCTTATTAATAACCATATTACCAACTATTTCACAAGGAACGCGTGGAGTATCTAATCCACCCATCACCTCAGGACAAACCAATATTGCATCATGATTATCGTAGATTTTTTTAATATTTTTATTCAAATTATTTTTACCATTATATTTACAATTATATCCGCATAAACAAGCGCTAATTATATATTTCATTATTTTTCTCCAACAAGCTCATATACCTTATTAAATACTTCTTCATCCTTTATCACAATCTTACTAAGCATAAATCCCTTAGTAAATGCTGCATATAAAGATCCGTCCTTAAGAATAATCTTAAACCCATTTTTCTTATAAAAGAAAGCTTCACCTGCAACATATAAGACATTTTCGCCTACTAAAACAATGCTTTTTTCTTTTAAAATAATCTCATCATCAGTTTGTTTAAAATCCTCATTAACTGAAAAAATCACATAAAAAATTATATATAAAACCGCAAATAATGTTGGCAATACTAAAGTTAAAAATACACTTCTAAAACGAACACCTAAAACGATTGATACCGCAAGAACAATTGGCGCAATATATAAAATACGACTCATAATTCTTTTATATTTCTTATGAGAATCAGCCTTTTTTTCCTCAAATGCTTCTATTACTGATTTACTATCTAGTTCTGCACAATATAAAGGATTCTTTTTAGCCTTAACAATTAGCTCAAATAAACTAAATTCATATAAAAATACTCCCATAAAAAATAATGTAAACAAACCTAAAACTATGGTCACAAGCATTCTACGATCATAATCATAGGATGTATAGGTTGCATATATCATTAACCCCATTAAGAATAAAGCAAATAAAGAATGTCCTAAATATTTTCTTTCAATCTTTGTTTCCATAAATATCACCATTATGATTATAACACATAATATTAATTTTTATAATAAATTAATAAAAAGAGATGAATTTTTATTTCATCTCTTTAAAAACAACCTCATTTTGATAATCAATTTCATATTTTTTGCCCACAATCATTTCATTAGAAATGATAGCTCTAGCAATAACTGTTTCCACATTCTTTTGAATAAAACGCTTAATTGGTCGAGCACCAAATTCATAGCTATATCCATTGTCTAGAATATATTTCTTTAGATTTTCAGTAAACTCTACATGAATATTATTATCATTTAATCTATTCTCTAATTCTCTTAGCATCTTTTCAATGATTAAAATTGATGTTTTCTTATCTAATGGATTAAAAATAACAATTTCATCTATACGGTTCAAGAACTCTGGCTTAAATGACTTATGCAATAAATCATTAACTAAATCATGAGCATCAGTGGTATTTTCTAATAAATACTCACTACCTAAATTTGAAGTCATAATAATGATTGTATTTTTAAAATCAACCGTACGTCCTTGGCTATCTGTTATTCGCCCATCATCTAAAATCTGTAATAAAACGTTAAAGATTTCACTATGAGCCTTCTCAATTTCATCGAATAAGACGATGGAATATGGATTACGGCGAACCGCTTCTGTCAATTGACCACCCTCATCATATCCAACGTAACCTGGAGGTGCTCCTATTAATCTTGAAACGGAATGCTTTTCCATATATTCACTCATATCAATTCTTATCATATGAGTTTCCTTGTCAAATAAAGCCTCAGCTAAACTTCTTGCGACTTCAGTCTTACCAACTCCAGTTGGTCCAAGGAATAAGAATGAACCAATCGGACGATTTTGATCCTTGATACCTGCACGTTGTCTAATAATGGCATCACTTACTAAATCAATAGCTTTATCTTGTCCAATTACACGTTTTCTTAAGGTTTCATTTAATGATAATAGTTTTTCCTTATCACCTTGAACAAGCTTAGAAATCGGGATACGAGTCCATTTAGAAATAATGTTTGCTACCATATTCTCATCAACCTCTTCACTAAGCATACTAATATTAATATCTTCCTTTACTAACGATTCTAAATTAGGAATGATACTATATTGTAGTTCTCCAGCACGTTGATAATTACCATCAGACAACGCCTTATCTAATTCTAGACGGGCATTAGCTAATTTAGTCTTAGCTTCCTTTTTATTCTTTAGTAATTCCTTTTCTTTACTCCAAGTTTCATTTAATTCCTTTTGTGTTTCTTTAAGCTTATCTAATTCAATATTAAGCTTGTTTAATCTTTCAACGCTTAAAGAATCATGTTCATTAACCAAAACTGTTTTTTCAATTTCCAATTGGGCAATCTTACGATTAATCTCATCAATTTCCACTGGCATTGAGTCAATTTGAATCCTAATTGAAGCACAAGCCTCATCAATTAAATCAATAGCTTTGTCTGGTAAATAACGATCCGTGATATAACGATTTGATAGATTAACCGCACTTACAATCGCATTATCAGTAATCTTTACCCCATGATAACTCTCAAATCTTTCCTTTAATCCACGCAAAATACTGATGGTATCAAGCGCTGATGGCTCTGTAACCATAACCTTTTGGAAACGTCTCTCTAAAGCCATATCTTTCTCAATATACATACGATATTCATTAAGCGTTGTTGCACCAATACAATGCAATTGTCCACGCGCAAGCATTGGCTTAAGCATATTTGACGCATCAAGTGCTCCATCTGCTCGACCTGCCCCAACAATTAAATGAATTTCATCAATAAATAAAATAAATTCACCATCACTTTCCTTTATTTTATTTAAAACAGCCTTCAATCTTTCCTCAAATTCACCACGATATTTCGCTCCCGCAACTAAGGCACCCATATCAAGCTCATATATTTTCTTATTCTTTAAGCCAAATGGGACATCCTGCTTAACAATACGTGCCGCTAAGCCTTCAATGATAGCTGTCTTACCAACCCCTGGCTCTCCAATTAAAACCGGATTATTCTTTGTTTTACGTGATAATATTTTAATAATACTACGAATTTCATCATCACGACCGATGACAGGATCAATCTTTCCACTAGTCACATCATCGTTAATGATTCGTCCAAATTTTGCAAGAACATCAGGGTCTTTACTATAATCTTTTTCTTCCATAATATTCCTCCTTTTAGCACTCTAATCTCTCAAGTGCTAACTATATTATATCACCATCTATTCACATGTCAATAGGTTTTTAGCACTCTTTTTGATTAACTGCTAAAAATGAATACTAATTGTATTTTTCTTAGAAATTGATTAAGCAATTAAACCTTTTTATTAAATACTGCAATGATCAATTTATTAAATTATTTCACACATTTATTGTATTATACTTTGATCGTTTCACTTTATAAATAAAGCAGTTGGCAAAATTACCAACTGCTAATTTAAATAAGTCAAATTATTTACCAAATAAAATATTTTCGTTTTTAAACATTTTTAAGATTACAACGATTAAAATAGCTGAATAAGCTAATGTTGAACCAATTGTCACAAGCATATTTGTAATATTAATTTCAAACATAAAAATACTCTTTAAGCATAGATTAATGTTATAAATCGGAATTAAATAATATTGAATATCTGTCGTTACATGAGTACCAAACATACCAAGTACTCCAATGATTGTAGCGATAATATAGAATGGCATCGCAAGCATATTGGCTTCTTTTACTGATTTAGCGTAAGCTGATGCCACCAAAATTAATGATACCGCAAACAATGCTAATGATAATAACACAATAAAAATTAATAAATAATCCACAAATGAATAACTAATATTTACTCCCTTAAACATTGAACCACCAGTCATAAAGCTCAAGAGGATTCCCACAAATGATGATATTGCTCCTAAAACTCCAAGAATGGTTGCGGAAACTAGTTTACCAACCACAAACTCGCGTTTCTTGATTGGTGTAATTAAAATAGTTGCCAATGTTCCTCTTTCCTTTTCTCCAGCAATTGAATCGGAACCAATTGATAATGAACCTGAGAAAATAAAGATAATCATCATATATGGCAAAATTGTCGCAACCATTAATGCCTGCGTTCCTTTTTCATTTACATTATTAATTCCTGTGTAATTGAACAAATTAGGTTGAGCATTTTGTTTTTTTAAAGAATAATACATAAAGATTGATTCAATCTTATCAGAGATTAAAGAATTTGAATCCAAACTTAAATCGCTATAAACCGTTACTTCTTTATCATCAGTTAAAGAGAAAAGAATAACCGCGTTGATATCTCCACTTTCTAAATCATCCATATAATCATCTAATTTAAAGACAACACTATGATCATCCGCAAGCGGTAAGAAATCCACATTAAATGCTGATTCAATATCATTATTGATCATTACGGAAGTAAATTCCTCTGAAGGATGAACTACTAATATTTTACTAATCTTATTAGCCTCCTTACTCATGCTTGAGGCAGAAGTCCCCATGAAGGTATACATCAAAAAGATTAACAAACCTGGCATGATTAAAGTTGTAAAAATCATACGTGGATATTTAAAAATCTTATCCATCTCTTTTTTAACAATATTTAGAATGTTTTTCACTATTCTTCACCTCCATGCTTTTCCTTATACAGATTGAAGAATACATCCTCTAAATCATTTATTGTAGACATTTTCTTAATGTTTTCTAATGTATCGCAAGCCACCAACTGTCCATCAATGATGATTCCCACACGATCACATATTTTTTCAATTAATGGGAAAATATGAGAACTAATAATTACTGTTTTACCAGATTCCTTTAATTCTAAAATGAAATCAGTTACAACCTTAGCCGTTAAGACATCTAATCCTAAGGTTGGCTCATCAAAAATGATAACCTCTGGATCATGAATAATTGATAAAACAATCATCAGCTTTTGCTTCATACCTGTTGATAAATCCGCAACCTTAACCTCACTAAATTTATCAACTCCAAACTTCTTAAATAGCTCATCTTTTCTTTTTTCAATTTGCTCATCAGTCATATTACGAAAGCCAGCGAAATAATTAAATAAATAATTTGGTGTAAAATTATCTTCTAATTTAAGTTCATTAGTCAAAAAACCAATATTATTTTTAACACTTTCATCAGAAATGTTGATACCTAAGATTTCTGCACTTCCGCTATCAGGTGTAATTAATGTTGCTAACATTCTTAGTGTAGTTGTTTTTCCTGCTCCATTAGGTCCTAATAAACCAAATATTTCTCCTCTATAAGTTTCAAAGCTTAAGTCTTTAACTGCAACCTTATAAGAAACATCCGTTTTATCAATCTTCATTTGTTTCTTGCTTAGTTTAAATGTTTTATTTAAACCATTAACGATTATTGTTTTTTCCATAATCACATCCCCTTCTTTATACTAAAACCTTAACATTAGACCCTTCCATGCTAGGCTCCAAAACAATTTTTGAATGAATTCTGCTCTTTAATTCGGATACATGAGAAATAATTCCAATAACACGATTATTATTTTTCATCATATCTAAAATTTCTAAAGCACTATCTAAGCTATCTGGATCAAGTGAACCAAAGCCCTCATCAATAAATAAAGTATTAATGCTTACTAATGATGATCTTCTTCGAATAACCTCTGATAAGGCTAAAGCCAAGCATAAGCTTGCTTTAAAGGATTCTCCACCAGAGATTGTTTTAATATCACGAAGCTTTGCTGTGTTACTATCATAGATTAAGGTTTCTAATCCTTGCCTACGATTTCCCTTAGCTAGGTCATCACGTCTAAATAACTGATAACGATTCTTAGTCATCTGTGCTAACAGCTCATTTGAAACCGATAAAATCTCCTCATAATATACCGCTAAGATATACTTTTCAAAGGAAATCTTAAGGCTATTATTTCCATTTGCAATTCTTGATAGTTTTAAAATAGTCTCGTAATCTCTAACCTTACCTTCACAAGCACGATATGTGCTCTTGATTTCATTTAACCTTTCCTCTTTGACCATAATATCATTAGATAGAATGCTTCTTTCATTAAAGATTTCATCCTTTCTTAAACTTAAATCATTAAGTCTAAGAACTAAAGAACTAGCATCTCTAAAAGTAATATTATTACACTTATCTGAAATTTCTTGTAATTGGCTTAATAAAGCCATTTTTGAAGACTGATAGTTATTGTACTCATCCATCTTCAAATTATAATCTAAAGAAGAAACATATAAGAAGTATTCATCACTAGTAAATGATACACGATAATCATTAATAAGTAAATCATTTTTCATAAGCAAATCCTTAAAATTATTAATCTTAACACTTAAATCCATCATTTTCTCTTTACTTTCAAGAATTCTCTCATTATTATCATTTATCAAATTATTTAATTCATTCCACTTATTTTCATATGAACTAATCATATTTGAAACATCATCAATTTCCTTATTAACCTCTTGTTCACTACGAGCATTACTAAGCTCTTCAAGACGGACCTTAAGCCTTATGGTTTCTTCCTTTTTAACAGATATTTGATTATCAATCTCCTTGATTTGATCATCAAGGATTCTAAGTTCTTCCTTAACCATCTTAATTTCTTCATCAAGATTATGAATAAAACTTTCCGTTTCCTTCATTTGATTTATTTGCTCTGAAATTTGCATAATAGCACTATCTAAATCATTTTTCTTATCACAAATATAGCTGAAAGTATATAAACTATTCTTATCCATCAAATCATAAAAATAATCCTCTACATTAATCAATTCTCGCTTCTTATCACTTAATGCTTTAACAAGGTTATCAATATTATTATTCGCAACTCCGATTTTAATAGAAATTTCTTCTAAGGAATCGGTATTAATGGTATCAATTTTAGCCGCTAATCTTGGATGATGGGTTGCTCCACACACTGGGCATGGCGCATTCTCCACCAAATCCTTCGCCAATTCATAAGCCTTAGTGCTTTCTAAACTCTTTTTAATAATTGATTTATTATTTGAGAGTTCTAAATATAAAATATGCGCTTTCTCATATTCATCCTCAAGTTCTTTAATATCACTTTTTAGTGTATCCTTTAAAATATATTTCTCATAAATTTCATTAATAAGAGTTTGTTCCTCCTTTAGTTTTTCTAAAGTTTGATACAGACTTAAATTATTATTACTCTTACTAATTGAAGATTCCTTAGAAATCTGAAGCTCATCATCCTTCATCAAAACGCTCTGATACTTATCTAACAATTCATTTTTACGAGCTAAAAGCTCTTCATTAGATGTCATTATTGCGTTTAATGAATTAACATATGCCAATTTGTTTTTACTTTTTTCTAACTCAACAAATAAATCACGCTTTTTAAACTTATTAATCTCATACTCCTCTTTAAGAGATGATAGCTCATTCATCTGGCTTGCAAGTTGATTTTTTTGATTTAATAAAGTCTCCTCACTGCTTTTCAAATTATCAAAATCAGACTGACAATAATTAATATTAGCCTCTAATTCATTCTTATAAGATAAAGCGTTTTTTAATTTGATTGATGTATCATACAATGATAAATCATTTTTCAATCCTTGATAATAATCACTAGAATTATTTAGCTCATCGAACTCGGCTTTTAATCTATTCTTTTTTTCAAGCATTTCATTATTTTTATTAATTAAATCAATCTCATTAATTAAATAATTTATCTGATTATTAATATCTAATAAATCGTTATTTAAAGCCGTTTCTTTCTCCTTAAGGCTATCAATAAAAGAATCGGTATAGCTGAATAAATCATTATAATTAATATAATTACGATTAACAAGGCTTTGATATTTTTCATCATCAAACAAATCATTTAATCTTGTCTTAATAGTTAGCTTAATATTTTCTATTTCCTGCTCATTTTCCTTAGCCTTTTCAACTAATCTTTCTTGAAACTTAAGAACATCAACCGTATTAAAAATCTTTCTAAAAATTTCTCCCTTTTCCTCACTACTTGAAGTTAAAAGCTTTAAAAATTCTCCTTGAGGTATCATTGCTACCTGTCTAAACAAATTAGCATCTAATCCGATAATTTCGATGATTTTTTTATTGACTTCACTGACACCAGAAATCAATTCCTCATTAAATTTAAGAATTGCCGTATGTGGATGATTAACCTCCGCATTTAATCTACCAATCTGCATTTGTTTAGGCTCACGTCTTATGAAATATAAAACATTATTTAATTCAAATTCCAACTCCACAAAGGTTAGAGAATCGCTTTTAGCATAATCACTTCTCACCTTTTCAATTGAACCACCAAAGCTGCTGATCTCTCCATATAGCGCAAAACTAATTGCATCAAAAATGCTAGTTTTTCCGACACCAGTTGGACCAGTTATCAAAAATAAACCCGATTGATTAAGCTCATTAAATGATATACTTATCTCATTTTTAAAAGGCCCAAAGGCATTAAGTCGAATATTTTTGATTATCATCTTGACTCCTCCTTTAGGTTCTCTTTGATTATTGCTAATTCGTCTTCTTCTAAATACGTTCCTGTCACATCCAAATAGAAATCCTTAAATAAATCTGTTTTGCTTTTCTCAAGCATATCACGCTTCAAATTATTAAGATTAATATTTAATGATTCCTTATAAATCTCCATTAAATTCGGATAGATTGCTTTTAATTTAGAAAAGGCATCAATTACTTCACCCTTATCTAAAATAACGGCCTTGAAATAATCATTCTCATAATCATATTGGCTATAGAAGCTTGGGTCAATCAATTCCTCTAATAGTCCCTTAATAATAACCATATCTCTTCTAGGTTTTAAATCCACATGATAAAAAGTATTATAGGTATCAATAATTGTGACTGATTTTTTTTGATTAACTTCACTAAATGAGTATTTCAAAATTGAACCACTATAGCGAATATGATCCTTCATGATACGATGATTGCCATGAAGGTGTCCTAAAGCAACATAATTAAATTCCTCAAAAATAGAAGCGTCCACAAATTCCGCTCCACCGATACTCTCACTAACCTCATCCTTGATTACCTCATGATTAAATGTAACATAATCATGGGCCACAAGAATATTATAGGTTTCTTTATTTAGGTTAACATTACTTATAATATATTTATAAGCTTCCTCAGTATTACTAAAATTCATTTTAAACATATCCCGGAATTGATATAGATTGAAATAAGGAATCAAATAAAACCTAACCCCATCAATCATAATATCCGTGATACTGCTCGCAATATATAATTCGCTTTTTTCAAAAAGTTTACTACCAAATCCTAATCTTTCATTATCATGATTTCCTGTAATCATCACAATCTTCTTATGATGAACATTGATCATCTCATACAAAAAATCCTCTAAAACACGCATCGCCTCATAGGAAGGAACCGCACGGTCATAAATATCACCGCTGATTATAATTACATCAACCTGATGGCTAATACATATTTCTTTAATTTGATTTAAAATATACTTTTGATCCTCAAGCATACTATAGTTATTTACGTTTTTTCCTAAATGCCAATCAGACGTATGTAATATTCTCAACTCTATTTCCCCCTAATAAAAAATAACGGCACTTCCATTTCCATACTTGTTAATCCCGCATGATGACCTTTAAAAGGCTTATCATCATTTGATATAAAATAACGATCCGTTGCGATGGCGACATAATCACCAATAAAATCTAAATTTGTCTCGCGATAATTAATTAGATAATCTCTTGCGAAACTTTCCTTATCACAAAGCTTATAATAATTCTTAAAGTACTTATTAAATAATCGCTTAAACTCCTGTTTAAATCCTTCCTTAATGAAAAAATTTGCACATCTTGATTCAATTGAAATTGGCTTATCTAAAAGATAATTTACATCACTAAATTTTTCAAAGATAAGCGGTAAAACATCAATTTGCCCATGATCAGCAGTGATGATGACGCAAGTATCCTTTGGTAAATCGCTTAACATTTGCTCAAGCTTTTTATCAATATCACGCACAACCATTCGCGCTTCTTTTGAACTTGGCCCAAAATCATGCATAGTATTATCCGGTTCATCCCAATAAGCATAAGTGAAAGTGTAAAAATCCTTTTTTGTCTCCTTTAAAGCACGCTTTAAAAGCATATGAAAGGTTTTTGCCCCACCCTCCTTGAAGCTTGGATAAACCTCACTATTATATCCTAAAAAATTTTCATAAAAAGGCGTATATCCAACCTGCTCCTTGATTAAATCCTGATGATCATTTTCCTCCATATCACGCCCAGAAAACATGAAGAGATTTTTATCAATATCCTTAAAATATTGACTCCAACCAATCCATCCATTTTCACCTGGAGCTATGCCTGTTAAAATGGAAGTTGTGGCAGCAACCGTTGTTGGAGGAAATGAAGATGTAAGCTTATCTACATAATGCTTACTTAAAAAACTCTTTTCATTCAAATGCATCTTAACGATGCTTTCACCCAAGCCATCAATAACTAATAAAATGATATGTCGATAATCTTTGATATCCTTCAACGATACTAATGGCTTATATTTAGAATGCATCCCGTATTTATTCAAAATTGAGCTTGTCACATTGACCAAAGATTTTTCAAAATTAGGCATAACAATTTTAATCTTGTTATCATATTTTTTTAATAATCCTAAAACAATTTCATCCTTGCCCATTGCATATGCTTCTAAATTTCTCGCTTTACTAGCTAAATTAACCTTTAGCTTCATATATTTTTTAAAATAACCTTCATTGTTTTTTAATAAATTTAAAAGTTCAATATGCTTGACATATCCATCACTTCCACTAATAACAACCCTTAAATTATGCTTATAAAAATCATTATTTTCTTTAAAATCATAAACACCTTTAATATTTGATGATCCTAAAAACGTATAATTAATATTTTCCAATTGCTTTACTAATAATGGTAAATTATTTATACTTTCAATCACCACATCAACATCAATTTCATCACGACTTAAAGCATCCTTAAGGGCAGTAGAACCAACATGAATTATATCCATATAATCAGTGATGTTTTTTTCTAAATACGCTCTTATTTTATTAAATTCCGTTTCCCATTCTGGTTTATATTCAAATAATTCTATACCCATAAAAGCCTCCTAGTAAGCCATTTTATATATATCTAGTGCCTCTTTAAATCCAATATCCTTAATATCATGTAATACTCTTGTACCACCAAATGTGAAATTATGAGCTAAAGTTTCTAAATCACATTCTTTCACATTTAGTTCTCTTAAGCTTGTTGGCATATTGATTTCCTTAAAGAATAACTCCAATCTATTTATTCCTTCTAAAGCATCATTAAAAATATCCTCGGTTTTTTCTACGCCCATAACCTCATAGGCAAATTTAGCAAATTTATCAGAACGATTTTGATATACATATCGACACCATGAAGAATATATAGCTGCAAGTCCAGCACCATGAGCCACCTCTGGATACATTCCTGATAGCTCATGCTCAAGCTGATGGACAGGCATATAAACATCTCTTCCCACCCCAGTTAAGCCATTGTGAGATAATGATGACGCCCACATCAATGTTGCACGAGCATTGTAGTCATTAGGATTATCCATTGCAACCTTACCTGCTTCAATAACTGATTTAAACAATCCAATACTCATATTATCAGTTAATTCTAATCCATCCTCAGTTGTATAATATCTTTCTAAAGTGTGCATTAAAATATCCACAATTCCGCAAGCAGTTTGATATTTACTAACACTGTAAGTTAACTCTGGATTACAAATAGAAAACAAGCATTGATTAAATTTTGAATTAAATCCTCGCTTATAATTACCGTTAGGATTACTAATAACACATGATTGACTCATTTCACTACCAGCCGCCGAAATGGTTAAAATTGTCCCAACAGGTAAAGCACACTCTGGCGTTTTTTCCTTTAAACTAAATAACCACGGATCAAAATCCACAAGAGCCCCTGAAGCAATGAGTTTCGATGAATCAATTACGGAACCACCACCAACAGCTAAGATGAAATCTATTTTTTCCTTCTTGCATAGCTTAACACCTTCATGAACTAAATCTAAAACTGGATTAGGTGTTACTCCTCCAAGTAAATGATATTTAATATTAAATTTCTCCAAACTCTCCTTAACAATATCAATCAAACCAGATTTAAGCGCATATGATCCTCCAAAATGGACTAAAACATTTTTAAAACCATATCCATCAATGATTTTTCCAACGTTAAAATGTGTATCTTTTCCAAAAATTATTTTTGTTGGTACGTGATATTCATAATTTTTCATACTTACTTCTTCCCTTCTAAGCTATAATAAACTAAGAACATAAAGGCCGATAATAATAACAATCCCGCTGAAAGATAAAAGACGCTAACTGCCCTTATATCATATAAAAATCCCGCCACAAGTGGCCCTACAACCTGGCCTAAAGCACTAAACGATTGCCTAGTCCCTAAAAGTACTCCCTTAGGAGCACTAGGATTCTCACTTAAATCATTAACAACAATCGGTTCATACATTGATTTAAAAAAGATATATCCCATATATGTTGTATAAATCATCACGATAATACTATAATCAGCAACATAAGTGATTAAACTTAAGACGGCAGATAAAGCCGTGATTGTAAACATACTATACTTAATCTTCACCTTTTTAATAACTAATGGAGTGACCAAGACATTAACTAATAGATTAATTATTCCCGCCACAAACATATAGTTCCCAATATCACTAGCACTATATCCTAAATCATCAATATAGGCATCAGTATATTTTGATAAAATGGTATGCGAAATCGCTGTAAACATAATCGCAACCATTAAAATGATCATCGTTTTATTCAAATTGCGAATGTTTAGTAAATTCTTAATAACACCACTACGCTTATTATCAACCTTGATGTCCTTGATTTTAAGCAAAGGAACATACAATATCGATGAAATACAGATTAATCCTTGAGATAAAATAACATTTCGAGCAGATAAATAATTGCTTAAAAATCCACCAAATAAATAAGCAACTGATGAGCCAACCGCCATAAAAGCTACATAATTTGCTAAGGCTTTTGATTTATCTAAATCATCACACACCGAAATATGCGATAGCATGCTAACACTAATTCCAGCGCTAAATGTTCCTGCGAAAAATCTTGCGAATAAAATCAAATAAGGATTACTAAATTGAGAAAACATTATTTGCCCAACTCCATATCCAATTAAGCATAAAATCAAAGTATACTTTCTACTTTTGACATCGCCTAGACTTCCCCAAATCGGCGCAAATATTAACATTCCCAAGCTCATCGCACTATAGAAATATCCAAACCACTTCTTATTTAATTCTAAGGTTGTGCTTAAATATTCCGGTGTAACCGGATGAGCAATATTCGTGATAAACCCACAAATAAGGCCAAATATTGTAATTATTAAAACTTTCCTCATCAGTATTTTCTCTTTTCATCATTATAAAATACATCAGTAATTGTACCGCCACCAAGACAATACTTTCCTTTATATAAAACACAAGCTTGACCAGGAGTAACCGCACGCACATGATCATAGGTTACTTCTAGGGTTGTATCATCAATCCATTTAATTCTAACATCATTATCTGGCTGACGATATCTAAATTTTGCAGTACATTCTCCTTCAAATTTTTCACCGATGAAATTAACATTTTTAACAATACAACGATTACTATAAACATATGGATGATCAAATCCTTGGCCAATGATTAGCTCATTTTTAAGTAGATCCTTCCCAATAACAAACCATGGTTCATTTGAATATCCATCTAGTCCACCAATTCTAATTCCTTTTCTTTGGCCGATGGTATAATACATTAATCCTTCATGCTCTCCCATAACTGTTCCATCAAGCATCACCATTTTTCCCGGCTTAGCAGGTAGGTAATTTTTCAAAAATTGATTAAAGTTTCTTTCACCAATAAAACAGATTCCTGTTGAATCCTTCTTATTAGCGGTAATCAAATCATATTTACGAGCAATTTCTCTTACTTCGCTTTTTTGCATATGTCCGATTGGAAATAGGCTTTTTTCCAATTGCTTAGATGTTAGTTGACATAAAAAGTAGGTTTGATCCTTATTATCATCCGCTCCACGTACTAAAAATGAACCATTTTCGGTATGCTCAACCTGAGCATAGTGACCCATAGCAATGTAATCACATCCTAAGCTTAGTGCATAGTCTAAAAAGGCTTTAAATTTAATTTCCTTATTGCACATAATATCGGGATTGGGTGTTCTTCCATTTTTATATTCATCCAAAAAATAAGAAAAAACACGATCCCAATATTCAGATACAAAATCAACACGATGCAATTTAATTCCTAACTTGTTCGCAACCGCTAAAGCATCCATATAATCCTTTTCCTGTGGGCATACATCCATCGGGTCATTAGGATTACCTAACACATCATTATTGATAGCACTATCCCAGTTACGCATAAAGATTGCTTCAACTTCATATCCTTCATTTATTAAATTAATTGCTGCTACAGATGAATCAACTCCACCTGAAAGCCCTAATATTACCTTCATAAATTACCCTCTTTTCACATCACAAGGCATCCTAAAATCACCATTGGCTGATAAGGCAATATCTACTACCTTTGGCCCATCTGGTAATGCCTGTCTTTTATATTGCTGAGCATAGAATCTTCTAAAGAAGTTACTAACATATTTTGTGGCTTCTTCTTCGCTTAATCCAAATACGCGCTTTAATAAATAAAAGATTTTTTCTTCATCATCACCGCATACGCCAAAACGATATAAAATAAAATCATTTATTTCATATTTTCCAACATTGTCCTCAGTTTTTTGACCTTGAACTAATTCTGGTGAAATTGGTGTCTCACAAATATCAATAAGCGTTTCCGCAATATTTTCATATTTGTTCATTGCATAATTATAAACCATAAATAATACTAAAGTTTTGGGAATACCAGCGTTGATGCCATACATGCTCATCTGATCACCATTATATGTGCACCATCCTAAAGCTAACTCTGATAAATCTCCGGTTCCTAAAACAAAACCATTATATTTGTTAGCTAAATCCATTAAAATCAAGGTACGCATACGCGCTTGCGCATTTTCATAAGTGATATCCTTGTTATTTGGATCATGCTCAATGATTCTAAAATGGTCCATTACTGCATTGTTGATGTCTAGTTCCTTTACCGTAACACCTAGACCTTGCATTAGCTTATACGCATTATTTTTCGTACGGGCACTAGTCCCTAGTCCTGGCATTGTAACTGCAATAATTCCACGTGGATCCCAATTTAACTTTAAAAATGCTTGATGAGCAACTAGCAAAGCCAATGTAGAATCTAATCCACCAGATATACCAATCACCACACTTCTAGTGTTTAGGTGCGCTAATCTTTTGATTAATGCATATTCTTGAATTGTTGAAATTTTGTTAAAAACATCATTAAAATCCGTTTTAGGCACAAATGGTGTTTGATTAAATTCATCAGAAAAATCAATTTCTACTAAATCTAAATTAAAACAAACATTTACTAAATCCTTTTTATAGAACTTAGCCGCATCCTTTAAATTCGAATCCTTTTTCCTTCTAAAATTGATTTCTTTAATATCGATATCCGCATAAACTATTTTAGTATCTAGACTAACATTGTTGTCCTCTTTAACAACGTTTCCACAAATACAAACGATGTCGTTTCCTAGATAAACCCCACTAGATGTAGATTCAGATGCACCCATTTGCGCCATCACATAGCTTACACTATTTTTTCTTGATTGCTCAATAGCCGCATTTCTTATCATATCAATTTTTGATAATGTCGCACTAAAGGCTGCAATATTAATAATTACATTAGCACCATTAGCACTATAAACGCTAGCTGGTGAAATTGGCGCAAGCATATCATCACCAATTTCAACACCAAATCGTAAATTTAATAATTTATCCTCAAAAATGATATTTCCGAAAGGAACGTTTGTTTGAATAAAATCAATCTTAGTATTAATCTCAAATCCTGATTCAAAATAACGTTTCTCATAACCATCAAGGTTATTTGGAAGATATGTTTTAGGAACGATTCCTAAAATCTTATCCTTCTTAATAACAATTGCACAATTATATAAACGATCTAAATAACTAACTGGAGCTCCAATAATCGTAATTCCATCAAAGGGATTAACAGTCAAAAAATATGTTAGAGTCTCGATAACCTCACCTATTAAATCATCTTGGAAAAATAAATCCCCACACGTGCTTCCTGTTAAGCTTAGTTCTGGAAAAACCGCAAATTGTGAATTCACATTATTTAAAACATCTAGCATTTCCATAATATTTGTGCGTGGTGCACCAACCTCTATTTTAGGTGTTATAATTCCCATCTTTACAAATCCATATTTCATATTAAACCGCCTCCATATAATTTATTTTCCACGATATATTTATACACACTAGCATCCAATAAATGCTTATTTTTTTCTAAATTTTCTCTAATAGCGCTTGATGAAACATCCAAACAAAAATCCACAATAATAAACTGATTAACATACTCCGAATATTTTTCTTTGATTATTTTATCGCAATCAAAATGATTTCTGTTAAATACAATAAATCTATATTTTTTTAACAATTCCTTATAATTTATCCAAGTATCTAAATCAACTAAATTATCAGCACCGATAACATAATATAGGTCTTCAAGTCCTAAACGGTCTAAAGTATCTTTCGTACCCTTATACTCCACATTATTAATCTCCAAATCACTAATAATTGCATCTTTAAAATTTAGTTTACACATATTAAAACGATGCATTCCATCAATCAGGCTAGGCTTTTTATATGAGCACCCAACTGGCATAATTATAATGCTTTGGGGTTTAAATTTACTCTTTAAAAAATTATATATTTCCTTATGTGCAATTTGTGGTGGATTAAAGGAACCACCATATACAATATTCATCAGCCATCACCTCATTATATTATAGCATTTATATCTTAAGATATAAATACTTTTTTTGATATCTTTTTTAAAGAAAATAAAAAAATCGCTTTATTATGCGATTTCTTTAAAAACTTTATTCGACAATTTTAAATAAAGCGTGATTAATGGTGCTTGCCCAAACATCAAAAAAATCGTGGCAATTCCAACAGCCGCAAATCCCTTAAGGAACAATAATCCAATGAACATTGCGACTATTCCAAATGAAGACTCAATCACAACTCTTACACGACTCATTTGATACTTCTTAAATGGCTTTAGACTATTAATTAAATTAACAAAGCATTCAAAAGGCATCATTGATAACTTAGTATATAAAATAAAGGCAACACCTAAGGCACAAATATTAGTTGCTAAGACAAATAATAAAAAACGAATAAAGATATTTTCATAATAAAAATCAAACACATTATAGGTAAAGAAATTTACCAAAATTCCTAATGAAAAAACAACAGCTAAGGAAATAAAAATATCCTTGTTTCTATTTTTTATAAAATACAATGCAACAAATGATAAATTACATATTATACTTATATATCCAACCTTAATATTTGATAGATTAGCTAAATTCATCGTAAAAGCATCAAAAGGTGCTGAACCTAAATTATGCTTATAATGCAAGGAGACCGCAATCGCAATCAAGACAAATCCCGTCAAATAAATTATTCCTCTTTTTAACATATTATCACCTCAACCATTTTAACATAAACTAACTATTTTGCAAAATATATTCGAAAAAAAAATTAAATATGTTATAATTCTTTTGAGGTGTTTTTTTATGAATGAAAACAATGAAAATAAACCAATTGAAATAGATGAAAATGCGCACACCTATAAAACAATTGAAGCTAAACCTGTTTTCTATCCAGATGATGCAAATTTTTTCTTTAAGAATAAGTTTCTTTTATTTATTACAAAATTTTTTGTATTCATAGTCGGTATTTTCTTAATTCCCTTTGGTTATCTTTTTTTAGGATTAAGAGTTAAAGGGAAGAAAAAAATCAAAAATGTCAAAAAGCAAGGAGCAATCATCATTTCCAATCATGTTCATCCCCTTGATTCATTTTACCTAGTTCTAACTCGTCAAAGCAAAAGGATTTGGGTTACATCATTAATGAGCAATATGGGATTACCATTCTTTGGAAAATTTGTACGTTTCTTAGCCGCAGTGCCGATTCCTGAAACCCGTGAAGGATTAAGAAACTTTTCTAAACAAATGGCTGTTAAACTAGAAAAAGGAGATCAGGTTGTTATCTTTCCAGAAGCTGCACTAAAGCCATTCTGTGATCATATTAGGCCATTTAAAAAAGGTGCCTTTACCTTAGCAATGAAAAATGATGTTCCTATTATTCCGGTTGTTTATACCTTCCACCGCGCTAAAGGCCCTTTTAAATGGATTAAAAGAAAGCCATGCATTCATTTAAATTACCTTGATCCATACTATCCACCAAAGGATGGAAGTAGAGCTCAAAACTTGGAAAAAGCAATGAACGATTTAAACAAAATAATGAGTGATTTCTTCAATGAAACTACAACTTATAATTATGTTAAAAAAGAAAAGAAATAAACAAAAAAGCTTTTAATAAAGCTTTTTTTTGTAATATGTGTTAAATTCCTTTCCTCTTTCTATGTAGCTTTGGTATTGATCAAAGCTAGCCATCATCGGTGAGTAGATTAAAGGAATTTTTTTCTTTTCCTTTTTAGCCTTTAGACAGGCTTCTTCTAATGTATCAAAGCTATCGACCTTAACACCTTTTTTCTCCATATACTCTTTAATAATATCCTTACCCTTCCCATAACAATAAACCTTATTTAAACGATAGACATCACCATCTAAAATGCTCAAATCCTCATTTCGTGGATATCCACCACAGATCAAACGACAATTGTCGTGCATTCTTAATGCCGCAAGGGTTGAATATGGATTAGTTGATTTAGCATCATTATAAACATTCTTTTTGATTAACTGATTACGATAATCAACACCATTAAATTCCATAATGGCCTTTTTAATTTTTTTATCCTCAACGTCTAATATTTTAGACATACAAATTGCAGCCATTATATTATATAAATTATGTTCACCTTTTAAAGATATTTTTTTTATTTTTAAATACTTCTTCTTGTGAAAATAAATATATTTATCCCTAACAAAGCAGGTCGCAAGTTTATTATTTATGGAAAAAGTCATCTTATTAGCTGGATGGTTTTTTAATCTTTCTTGCAAGAAATCATCATCAAAATTATAAACAATATAGCCATCAGTAATATTTCTAACTAAGTTTAATTTAGCCTCCTGATACATCTGATAATCCCCATGATAATCCATATGTGCCCGATTAATGTTTAATATACAGGCAATATATGGCGCAAACTTTCTTGCTTTTTCAAGTTGAAAGCTTGATAGCTCACAGATAAAATTATATCTATCCTTATGATCCATCAGTGCATCACAAATGCTATATCCAATGTTTCCACATGCAATCTCACCAGTTATTTTACTCATTAAAACAGAGGTTGTTGTTTTACCATTAGTCCCAGTAATCCCAATGTAATTGCGCTTAAAATATCTACTTATAAACTCCACATCAGTTACTATTTCCACATTTTTATTTTTTGAATATTCAATTATTTTTTGATCTAAAACAACTCCTGGTGATTTAATAATAAGCTCAAATCTATAGCTTAAAACAATCGATGATTCATAAATCACATATGGTTTTTTAAGGTGCTCTAAAACTCTAATTACACCTTTTGTGCTTATTCCCATTCCCAAAATTAATATCATAAATACCCTCCAATTAGATATCCAATTGCCCCAAAAATCAGACCTATTAGATAGAATATATAGACCGTTTTAATTTCACTATACCCTTTTAATTCAAAATGGTGATGAAGTGGTGCCATCAGAAAAATCCTTTTACCACGCGTTTTTTTGTAATATAATACTTGCAATATTACACTTAAGGTTTCAACTAAGAAAACCATTCCAATAATAAAAAGCAACACTTCTACCTCCAATAAAACTGATACCACCGCAAGACTTGCCCCTAATGATAAACTTCCAGTATCACCCATCATGATTTTAGAAGGATAAAAATTAAAAACTAAAAAACTGATGAGCGCTCCACTAGTAACTAAACAATATAAATAGATGGTTTCATTACCCTTTTGTCTTGCGAGAAGCCCAAAGCTTAAAAAAGCAATGATCAATAGCCCTCCAGCTAGTCCATCAAGACCGTCTGTCAAATTAACGGCATTTGAACTATAGGTTATAAGTAATAAGATGAAGATTCCATATAAAAATCCTAACTTTATTTCCAAATTAAATAAATTAATACTTGTCTTATTGCTTATCTTTAAATAAATTAAAAACGTAATTGCGGAAAACAAAATTTGTAAAAACAATTTCATGTTTGGACTTATCCCATTATTATTCTTTTTAACAATGATCAAATAATCATCAATAAATCCAATTATACCAAACATAAATAGGCTTAAAATCAATAACAAAACCTCATAAAACTGATGATTATCTTTACTAAGATTAATCACAATGATATAAGACAAGATAATTGTAATGATAATCACTAGTCCTCCCATTGTTGGAGTTCCTTTTTTCTTTTGATGAGCTTTAGGGCCTTCTTCCCTAATGCTTTGACCTAAATGATGGTCCTTAAAAATATTGATAAAATTTGGAAATAAAATAAATCCAAAGATAACACTTACACATAATGCATAAACCGAAATCATAAAAACACCCGCTTCATTATTTTTTTAATACATTCTATATCATTAAAAGGGTATTTTATTCCATTAATAATTTGATATGTTTCATTTCCTTTTCCTAAAATCGCAATACAATCATTTGGCTCACTATCCTTAATAATTTGATAAATTGCTTTTTGTCTATTTAAAATCACATCATAATTATTTGTTGAAACTCCACTTAAAATATCCCTAATAATTTCTTCTTCATTTTCATTTCGCGGATTATCATTGGTAAATATTACATAATCAGCGTATTTTGTGACAATCTCACCAATCAATGGGCGCTTTTCCTTATCACGATTTCCTCCACATCCAATGACAATCTTTAATTTATTATTGGTATATTCTCTAATATTTAAACATACATTTAGCACTCCATCTGGTGTATGTGCATAATCAATAATAAAACAACGATTATTCATTTTTAGCATTTCCATTCTTCCGGATATTTTAACGTAAAACTTTAAAAATCTTGAAAAATCATCAATATTAAATTTTAAATAGGTTATAGCTGTCATCGCAGCTAATATATTATAAACATTAAACTTTCCAATTAAAGGCGTATGAATTGTTTTTTTATATTCCTTCGTCAAAACCTTAAAGGTTGTACCATTTTCAAAAGATTTGATGATGTTTGATGCCTTAAAATCACTATTATTGTTAATGCTATAGCTAATAATTTTCGTTTCAATCAGTTTTGAAAAAAAGCTGTATTCACTTATATCCTTGTTTAAAATGACAACATCCTTAACATGACTTAAAAAATGAGCCTTAATATACATATAATCTGTCATGCTTTTATGGTAATCTAAATGATCATGAGTTATATTAGAAAAAATACCCATTTTATAATTAAATCCATATACCCTTAATTCCTTAATCGCATGACTAGAAACCTCCATAATACAATATTTAGCCCCTTTTTTATAAGCCTCATAAATGGCATTTAGGCAAAGCAAAATATCGGGTGTTGTATTATTTGTCGTATAATTGCAATCATTAAATTTTATACCATTTGTCCCAATTAGGATATTACTAATTCCACTATAATCTAAAAAAGATGAAATTAATGTCGATATGGTAGTTTTACCATTTGTTCCTGTAATCCCAATCATATAGATTTTTTTAGTTACTTCCTTAAAAAATCTATTCGCAATAACTCCTAAATATTTCTTACAATCATCAACTAAAATATAATTAATTCCCGAGATTTTTATCACATCATCCTCATAAATGATTGTTTTAGCACCTTTATTTATGGCTTCCTTAATATATTTATGACCATCGTCACTATATCCCTTTATCGCTACAAAAACATCATTTTCCTTGACATCTAAGGAATTATTTTTTATACCATTTACATGGTGATTATAAAATATTACCTCCTTATACTCCTTTGCTAAACTTTTAATACGCATACCATCACCCAGTAAATTATATTAATTAAAAATCATTAATATACCTAAAAAAAAAGACAACCACTATGGTTATCTATTTAATCGATCTACTAGAACATCTAATTGTCCTTCTAAGAAGGCATCCTTTTTAACGATGAACACTCCTTCTTTGATATATAAATATAAATTTCTTTTATCTTCTCTAGCCTCAATAATATCCTTATAATAAAACCTTTCAACAGAATCAGAAACACAAAAATATTCATCATAGAATTCATAATTGAATGTTACATCACCATTAAAGCTTATCTTCTTTAGCGCTCTTTTCTTAGCTACCTCACTTGATATTTGCATAATAGGTAATAAACTCAAACCAATAATTAAAAAAATAACACCAAAAACATAATCCTTATTGATTAATAATAAAATAGCACAAACAACAATCATTAACGAGCATATTCCGATTTTAATCATCACACTCTTTTTATTAAATAAAGCATAGGAAATATCCTTCTTTGTGATAACACTGACATTTTTTATTTGCATTACTAACCACCTCATAACAATTTTATTATAAAACAATTATTTTTTCAACTTGTTATAATTTTATACTTTAGCTTAATAAAGTTCATTATTGTCTATCAAAAAACATTATGATATAATAATTTTAAACTATATATTGAAAGGAATATTTTTATGGAAATAAAATATTATGACAAAGAACATGAATGTATGAGCCGTGAAGATCTAAGGGCTCTTCAATCAGAACGACTAATCAAGCAAGTACAATATGTATATGATAATGTTGAAACATATCGTAAAAAAATGGATGAGATGAATGTAAAACCAAGCGACATTAAATCCATCGATGATATTGTTAAGCTACCTTTTACTGTTAAGAAGGACCTTAGAGATGGTTACCCATTTGGAATGTTTGCGGCAAAGCAAAAGGATATCATTCGCCTTCATGCCTCAAGTGGAACAACCGGTAAATTAACAGTTGTTGGTTACACAAAAAACGATATTGATGTTTGGGCACAGATGGCTGCCCGTAGTATCGTAGCCTCTGGTGGTACAGAGGATATGGTTGCCCATGTTTCATATGGATATGGATTATTCACTGGAGGACTAGGATTACACTATGGTGCAGAAAAGCTTGGATGTGCTACTGTTCCAAGCAGCTCTGGAAACACCCAAAATCAAATTCGATTAATTCAGGATTTTAAAGCCGATATTCTTGCATGTACACCTTCATATGCGATTTATTTAGCATCAGAAATGGAAAAGCAAGGATTAAAGCCTGAAGATATCGCCTTGAAAATTGGTATTTTTGGAGCTGAGCCTTGGACTGATGAAATGCGTAAAGTAATTGAAGAAAAACTAGGAATTAAAGCGTATGACATCTATGGTTTATCAGAAATAATGGGACCAGGAGTTGCCTGTGAATGTGCTTATCAAAATGGATTACACATTAATGAGGATCACTTCTATCCAGAAATCATTGACCCAGTAACATTAGAACCAGTTGCGCCAGGAGAAAAGGGTGAATTAGTATTCACTACTTTAACTAAGGAAGGGATTCCTCTAATTAGATATCGTACAAAAGATATCGCAACTATCAATTATGAAAAATGCGAATGTGGTCGTACACTTGCTCGTTTAGGAAAGATTACTGGACGTACTGATGATATGCTAATCATTCGTGGAGTAAATGTCTTCCCTTCTCAAATCGAAGCAGCCATTATGAGCGTTAATAAAAATGTTGAAGCCCATTATCAAATCATTGTGGATCGTGTAAATAATCTTGATACACTAGAAATTCAAATTGAAATCAATGAGGCAATGTTCTCAGATGAGATTAATAAGCTAGAGGCATTACGTACTGCCATTAGCGACAATGTAAAATCAATGCTTAGTGTTGGAGCAAAGATTACTTTAGTTTCTCCTAACACTCTTCCAAGAAGTGAAGGTAAAGCTAAACGTGTTATTGATAAACGTAAAATATAGGAGGAAACAACCATGTCAGTTAAACAAATTGCAGTTTTTATTGAGAATAAAACTGGTAGATTATATGATGTTTGCAATTTACTAGCTCAAAATAATATTAATCTTGCGGCGGTTACTATCGCTGATTCAAGTGATTTTGGAATTTTTAGAGCCCTTACAAGTGATATTGATAAATCAGTTGAGGTTTTAAAAAATGCTGGATTCGTAACTAAAGTTAACGAAATCCTTGCGGTTGACGTAGCTAATAAGCCAGGAGCTTTGGCTGATGTATTAGAAATCTTAGATAAACAGAATATCAACGTAAACTATATGTACTCATTTGCGGATGAGAATAGACGTGCAATCATGTTGATTAAGGTTGATGATATTCCAAAAACTGTTGAAATTTTAAGAACAAACAATTTCAATTTAGTTGAAAAACCATTAGCATAATACTATAATATTCATGGTGATATTATGAAAAGGCATCGTTCTGAAGAAGACTATTTAGAAACAATTTTAATTTTACAAAAAAACAAAGGAAATGTTAAAGCAATCGACATCGCAAACGAAATGAGTTTTAGTAAAGCTAGTGTTAGTATTGCGATGAAAAAACTTAAAGAAAAGGGCTTAATTATCATAAATTCCAATTTAAATATCTTGCTTACTGATGAAGGAAGAAAAATTGCGGAAAGCGTCTTAGATAAGCACCATATCATCTCTGATTTTCTAATGAGCATTGGAGTTAGCCGACAACAAGCTCTTGAAGATGCTTGTGAAATTGAGCATATCATCAGTGATGAAACATTTACTTGTCTCAAAAATTTAAAAAAATAAATCCCAATTAAATTGGGATTTTTTCTTTATACTAAATGTTTTAAAATTTCTTCTGTTGATAAATTTGAAAGATATTTAGGTGCAACATCCATTACAGTATTACATCCTCTAATCCCTTCTTTATTCATCTTGTAGCAAGCACGAGCATAAGCTACCAATACAGAACCAGTGAATTCAGGATTTGAATCAAGCTTTAGACTATATTCAATAACATGCTTGTTTTCTAAATTCCATCCTGTTCGACCACTTCTAATTACAAATCCACCATGTGGAATTCCACTATGGTTTTTCTTTAACTCTTCTAATGAAATAAAGTGCACTGTTGTGTCATAATCCGCAAAGTAGTTTGGCATTTCTTTGATTTTTTTTTCTACCTTCTCTGCATATGATTCATCCTTTAATACAACAAAGCATTCGCGAGTATGCTTTTGTCTTGTTGTTAAGTCCGGATTGTTTCCACTTCTTGCGCCGATTAATGCTTCTTCAACGGGAATCGTATATTGCTTAGCATCTAATACGCCTTCAATTCTTCTAATGGCATCACTATGACCTTGTGATACTCCTTTTCCCCAGAATGTATAATCCTTACCATCAACTAAAACTGATGATGCGTATAGACGATTTAACGAGAACATTCCTGGATCCCATCCAACTGAAATAATCGCTGTTTTATCATTTGCTTTGCTAGCTTTATCAACATTTAAATAATGATTATAAATATTAGCATGCGTATCAAATGAATCAATTACATTGAACCATTTTGCTAATTCTGGAGTTTGCTTTGGAAGATCTGTTGCACTTCCACCACATAAAATCATTACATCGATTTTATCTTTAAATGATTCAATTTCGCTAATATTATAAACCTTAACATTTGGTGTTAAAATTTTTAAATCTGCTGGATTACGACGAGTAAATACCGCTACAAGTTCTAAATCATCGTTTTGTTTAATCGCAGATTCAACACCTTTTCCTAAATTTCCATAACCACATATTCCTATTCTAATCATAATAATCATCTCCTACGGGTTGTATTATATCAAAAAAATACTATCAGCGCAATTTTTATGATAATTATTTATTAATTTTTTTCACGTTTGAATATTTGTTTTCTAAATAACAAAACATTGTATATAATAAATAACACTACTATAATTTCAAAGACTATTAAAGCGTTATTCATATTTCGTCCAGCAGTTGGAATCATTAAAACTAAAGGTGCACCAAAGATTAAAGCTGGTAGTTGCTGAAGCAGTGAACTACTCGGCAAATAATTAACCGAGCATCGATGTCATGGTCTATTGACCA
>JAEDCM010000035.1 GCA_016294165.1 Anaeroplasmataceae bacterium | reverse complement strand
ATATTTTTCAATATATAATCTCACTTTGTAGCATAACAACTGTAAAACTCAGGTTTTCGAAAAGTTAATTTTATTAGGGATGTTTGCACTAAAAGTATCGTTGGTCAGAAAGAAAAAGGATATATTTTTGCAATTGACTATTTGAAAAGTTATTATAATGTGATATAATTATCTACGCAATTAATATTTTGGAGGAATTATAAATGACAAGTAATGATTTTAAAAATGGACTTACTATTGAATATGAAGGAAAAATTTTAAAAATTTTAGAATTCATGCATGTTAAACCTGGAAAAGGAAATACATTCGTTCGTACAAGAGTTAGAGATTTACGCTCTGGTGCGGTTTTAGATATGAGATTTGATGCTGGTATCAAAATTGAACCTGCTCAAATTGATAAGCATGAAATGCAATATTTATATGCAGATGGACAAAATCATGTGTTCATGAATATGGAAACTTACGAGCAAGTGGAAATCCCTGGTTCACATATTGAAGATGAATTAAGATTCTTAGTTGAAAACATGATTGTTAAAGTAACATGTTTTAAAGATGAGATTTTAGGAATTGACCTAGATGATAAAGTTGTTTTAGAGGTTGTGGACTGTGTTCCTGGTGTTAAAGGTGATACAAAGACAAATGCAACTAAAGATGCCACATTAGAAACTGGTTATGTGGTAAAAGTACCTTTATTCATTGAAAAAGGTGAAAGAATAATTGTAAGCACAGAAAACGGTACATACGTTTCTCGTGAAAAATAATTTGAGGTGAATTAAATTGGACATATATAGGCTCATTTTGAACATAAATGATATTAATCCGGTGATGTGGGTTATTCTTGTTGTTTGTTTATTGCTTTCATCATTTTTTAGTGCTAGTGAGACAGCCTTGTCAACTTTGACAACAGCTAAAATCACTTCTAGTGTTGAAGAAGGAGAAAGAGGCGCAAGAAAAACCTTTAAATTACATGAAAATTTTGAAGATACAATTTCAACAATTTTAATTGGAAATAATATTGTAAACATCGGTATGGCAACAATTGCAGCTAGAGTTGCGGCGGAATTGATTAAAAATCCGAACATGGCGGACATTATTTCAACATTAGTAACTACATTAGTGGTTTTAATATTTGGAGAGATCTTGCCAAAGGCTTTTGCTAAATCACATCCGACATCAGTTGCATATCGTGCAGCCGGTATTTTATCAGTTTTATCATTCCTTTTTAAACCATTCAATGTCGTTTTCTTGAGTTTGACTAGACTATTATCTAGCAAAGAAGATGATCAACCATCAGTTACTGAAAATGAACTTGAAGCTATTGTAAATACAATGGAGGAAGAGGGAGTTATTGAAGGTGATGAATCTTCATTTATTAAAGCTATTTTAGATTTAAATGATAAAACAGTTGAAGATATCATGGTTCCACGTGTTGATATGATTGCTGTGGATATTGAAGAGGATGTTAATCAAATTAAAAATATCTTCTTTGAGCATAAGTTCTCAAGAATACCAGTGTTTCAAGACGATAAGGATAATATTATTGGAATTCTATATGAACGTGATTTTTTTACTAAGTTGTTAAAAAATCAAAAGGTAAATATTAAGAAAACGATGCGTCCAGTTAAATTCGTTTCTAGATGGATGAAGGTTGATGATTTAATTCAAGATCTTCGTAAGAGCAATGTCCATATTGCGATTGTTAGTGGTGAGTATGGAGAGACTGCTGGATTAGTCACAATGGAGGATGCTCTTGAGCAAATCGTTGGTGATATTTATGATGAGCACGATGAGGTTCATGTTGAGCAAATTATTAAGATAACTGATGATGAGTATGAGGTTGATGCTAATATTGAGCTTGATGAGTTATTTGAGACATTAAAAATTGGTAATGAGCCAGAAACTCAATCTGCTAAGTTATCTGGTTGGTTGTATGAATTAAACGAAGATATTCCAGAAATGGGAGATCAAGTAATTTATGATTCAAAATTCTTAATGAAGGATGAAGATAATGATTATCAAGATTTCCATAAGCGTTTAACATTTACAATTAAAGAGGTCGGTGAAAGACGTATCAAAAAAGTATTCTTAAAAATTGAGAATATTGATACTGATGAAGAAGAAGAATAACAGCCATTTTTATGACTGTTTTTTTTAAAAAAAGCCTTATTGCGTGGTCATTAATTAATTTTTATGTTATAATTGTTTTGAGGTGATTTGGATGCTTTTTGTTTACTTATTAGCGGCATATGTATTAAGCTTTTTTATGAATGTATTAATATATCGTGGACCAATTGAAGAGAAGCTTTTTGTATTTCAATCTAAATGTCCTTCATGCAAAGAAAATATTAAGTGGTACAATAATATTCCAATTTTTGGATATTTTATTAGTGGTATAAAGTATAAGTGTTGTAATGTAAGAAAAAATAAGGAAATTCTTTTGGTTCCAATTTGCAATATGATATTATATACATTATGTTTTTATTTTTTTAAAGCTGTTGAAATAAGGATTATTACAATGTTATTTAGTTCAGTTTTATTGATTGTTATTTTTACCGATATTAATCATTTGATTATATTAGATCGTTGCCACGTTGCGATTTTAGTTTTAGGTGTTTTAGCGATTATTTTTAATTTCACATCGCTTATTAATGCTGTATTAGGGGTTTTAATCTTTTTCTTAGGTTTTTATTTAATTGCTGTTATTGGTGAAAAGATAATGGATCAAGAGGTTCTTGGTGGTGGAGATATTAAATTGATGGGGGCCTGTGGTTTGTTTTTAGGATGGGATTTAACCTTATGTGGGTTGATTGTAGGTTGTGCTTTTGGATTATTATTAGAGTATTTTTTAATGTTAATAAAGATTAGAAAGAGAGGAGACTATTTAGCCTTTGGTCCATATTTGGCTTTTGGAATGCTTTTTGCATGCTTCTATGGTCATCAATTAATTGATTGGTACCAAGGACTATTATTAGGATTTGTATGAGAAAAGTGTATTTTGAAGATTTTAGTGATTTTCCGTTAAGCGAATTTCCGTATGATTTAGGGCATAGTGCTTTAGGTGAATATCATCATTTAATGCCTGAAGGATATATGGGAAATTGGTATGATCCAATCAATAATCATCAGTTTAGAAGCCTTGATGGAAGCTGGATGGTGACCTATAGTGATAAATATTATATGGAACAAAATCGTGGGAATGTTCTACACGGACATTTTGAAAAAGTTCTTCCATGCTTAATTTTAAACAAGAAAAAAATGATTAATTATGTTTTAAATGTTCAAATGAAATTGTATGATTTAAAGTATTTTGCGGGAGTAACATTTACCTATGTTCATAGTCGTAAATTTTTAGCCTTTGGTTTAGAAAAAAACAGGGTAAAGGTGTTTTATCGTAACCAGGATGTCGATAAGGTTATTTATGAAAATGCCTATGATGTGACGGATTTTCATCTTTATGATTTAAAGGTTATTGTCAAGGATTGTCATTATCAGATATTGCTAGATGGCAAGAGTATTTGTGAGTTTTATTTTGATGATATTTCTTGTGGAAATGTTGGTATAATGGCATTATCCCCTTGTGCATATACTGATTTTACTGTTATGATGGAGGATATTGATTATCAGAAGTATTTGATGGAAGATGAGAAGAAATCAATGTTTAGTCCGTTAGAATTGATTAAAAAAATTGATTTAAAAAACTTTGGAACTGGGCGTCAAATTAGGTTTGGTCATTTACCAAATGGAGATATTTTTATGATTTTTGTCCAACATCAAAAAAGGATGATGCGTGATAGCTTTGCGCATATTTCATGCTTAACAGCTATCGATTTAGAGGGTAATATATTATGGCAAAAGGGAATGCCTCAAAATGATTTTAACAATACATTAATTAGCGCTGATTTGCCAATTCAAATTTATGATATGGATAATGATGGCGTTGATGAGGTTATCTATGCACAAAATTTTGAGGTCATTATTTTAAATGCTATAACAGGCGAAGAAAAAAAGAGAATGAAAACTCCTCTAATGGATGAAAGTTATCCATTTAATCGTTTAAATGTCGACGCAATACGCGTAGCGGATTTTTCCAATAAGGGATATAAATCAGATTTTATAATTAAAGATCGTTATAAGAATGTTTGGGCTTATGACTATAATTTTAATTTGTTATGGCATTATAATCATAAAAACACTGGCCATTTTCCATATATATTTGATTTTAATAATGATGGATGTGATGAAATGTATGTTGGATATGATATGGTAGATAGTAAAGGAAATATACTATGGAGTTTACCAATTAATAGTGATCATACTGATGAGATTATTTACACATCTTTAGATGGAAAAAATGAATATTTATTTTTAGCAAGTGGAAATGAAGGATTTAATGTTTGCACGAAGGATGGAGAAATTATTAAGAGTATTCCGGTAGGGCATGCTCAAAGAATTAGTTGTGGACATTTTTTAAATGATAAGATGCAAATTTGTGTTACATCATTTTGGGGAGCTAATGGAATCGTTTATTTGTTCGATGATAGATTAAATCTACTATGGGAAAAGGAATTGGTTGGGAATGGAAATGTTATTACCCCGGTTAATTATGATGGAATCCATGAGCTTATTCTATTAAATGGGTCTACTAAATACGGTGGACTAATGGATGGAAATGGTAATATAGTTGTTGAGTTTCCAAATGATGGACATCCAGATTTATGTGCTGAGGCTTTAGATATTGATAATGATGGTGTTGATGAAATATTATTATGGGATCAAAAAAGGATGTATATATATAAGGCAAAAGAATATATAAAAGGAAATTATAAGGAGAAGTATCCTTTATATGCCTTTTCAAATTATCGTGGAGAATTTTCTTTAAAGAAAATCTTTAAAGTATAAATAAAATATGTTAAAATATTTATAAAGTGTTTGGTCTAGGAGGTGGGAGCATGGATCAAGATCAAAAGAATAGCAGTACAAGTACAGTTTCATCAAAAGATAGATACGTGCTTACTGATAAGATTAGCGTAGTAACTAATCAAATAATCCGCGTTAGATCAATTCCACAAACAGGAGATACTGTTTATGGATACTATAATAAGGTTGGTATTGTATTAGGTAATGTTATTGGTAATGGTGGAGAGGGAACAATCTATCAAGTATCAAAAACAATTGCTTGTAAAATTTATAAAGCTGAAAAAATTACGATAGCAACTATGGAAAAGATTCGCTTAATGCTTTCAAAACCAATAAGTGATCCAAACATTTGTTGGCCAATTGATATCGTAACGGATAAAGATGGTAGACCATTAGGGTATATTATGCCAGTTGCTAAAGGGTTTAATCTAAACCGTGTTCACAATAGATCATTTATTCAACAGAATTTTCCCAAATGGAAAAAAATTGATGTGGCTATATTAGCATATACTATTGCGACAAAGATTAAATATTTACATGATCGTAATGTAATTATTGGAGATATAAATACTCGTAATATTATGTTTACTTCACCATATGACGTATTCTTTGTGGATACTGATAGTTTCCAAATTGAAGGATTTGTTTGTCCGGTAGGAACTAATGAGTTTACATGTCGAGAAATCTTAATGAGTGGAAAGAATTTTGGTTCATTCTTAAGAAACTTTGGGCATGAGAATTTTGCGATAGCAATGCTATTTTTCGTTTTATTGATGAATGGAAGACACCCGTATTCATATCGTGGTGGAGAGGATACAGTAACGAATATTAAAACGATGCTGTTCCCATATTCCTATATGCATGATGATAAAAATGTTCATTTAATTCCAGCAGGAAACTGGAAAAAGATTTGGGATGGATTTCCACCAGAAATTCAAGGTGCTTTCTATAGCACATTTAATAAGCATGGAAACCATAATACTAATGAAACAAGGTTAAATATTGGACAATGGATGGCAATTTTAGCAAACTATATTAATAAACTTGATAGGGGTAAAAAGAGTGGATTGGAATTAGAAATATTCCCTGACTTGCAGCCTATCAGTAAACAAGCAATAAAAAAATCAAAGGCAAAAGTCACCATGGCAACAAGCATTTACGACAATAGTCTTGAAAAGTATAACCGAAAACGATAATAGGAGGATTTAATAATGGAAAGAGAAATGGATTTTTTAGAAGAAGATGATTTAGCGACTAACCCTACACCACGTGTACCAATTTGTTTATGCTTAGATACATCTGGTTCTATGGAAGGAAAAAGATGTGAAGAGTTAAGAAAGGGTGTAGAAAAATTCTACAACTCAATTAAGGCAGATGAAGTAGCTGTAAATTCTGCAGAGGTTTGTATTGTAACATTTGGTGGAAGACCTAAATGTATCACAAATTTTAGAACATTATCACAGATTACCGAATTACCTTCATTTGAGGTAAGAGGAGAAACACCACTTGGTGAGGCAGTAAATTTAGCATTAGATAAGCTTGAAGAAAGAAAACAAGAGTATCGTGATAGCGGTGTTGATTATTTCCAACCATGGCTAGTAATTATGACTGATGGTTATGCAACTGGTGCACAATCTGAATATGATCGTGCTGTTATGCGTATTTCAAAATTAGTTGAGGGAAGAAAGCTTACTGTATTCCCAATTGGTATTGGTTCAGGTGCTGATATGGAAGGATTAAACAAACTTTCACCAAAAAGAGCAGCTCTTAAGCTACGTGGATTAAATTTCAAGGATTTCTTTGAATGGTTAAGCCAAAGTGTATGCCGCGTAAGTCAAAGTGTTGTTGGTGAAAAGATCACATTAGATGTTGAAGCTATCAAATCATGGAGTGAATTATAATATTCAATTAAGAGTTATTTAGTGATTACTGATTAATTCATTAAAAAGATTGAAGGTGGGAATGTGTGGAAAACACTTAGTTATGAAGTGCAAGGACGCGGACACCATAAGAGTAAGAAAGTATGCCAAGATAAGACATACACATATAAGAAGGATAATTATGTTGCAATTGCTCTTGCTGATGGAGCTGGATCAGCATCACATTCCGATGTTGGTGCAGAGATTGCATGTAAATCTATCTGTGAATATGTGGGAGAGCATTTTGATCGTCTTATCAAATCAACAGATGCATATGCAGTGAAAAAGGAAATCATTGATTATATTTTAGGTAATCTAAAACAAAAGGCTTTAGATTTAAAGTGTTCAATTGATGGACTAGCTTCTACGTTATTATTTGTGGGAGTAAAGGATAACTTACTTATGGTATTACACGTTGGAGATGGAGTAATAGGGTATTTAAAGAATAATATGTTATTAACTTTATCACAGCCAAATAATGGTGAATTTGCTAATGCAACTTATTTTGTTACTTCAAAGGGTGCTTATGAGCAAACTAGAATTTTTAAAGGTAATAAAAAGGGAATCAGTGGATTTGTTTTATTATCTGATGGTTCATCATCATCATTATATGATAAACGTGCTAATTGTTTAGCTCCGCTTGCAAGAAGGATTTTATTATGGAGTCAATTCATTTATGTTGATAAATTACTTCCTGTAATTAAGGATGTTTTTAATAGTGCCATTATAAAGAGGACAATGGATGATTGTAGTATTGCCCTTATGGTTGATAACCTTGTTACTGATGAACAATTCCTATTGATGGATAAAAAAGAAAAATGTCAATTATTTGACCGTGGAATCACAATTCAACCTCAATTTTTACAAGAAAGATATGATATATTAAAATTTATAACAACCCCAAAAACAATCAAAGAAGTCGCCAAAATGCTTGATTTGTCTGAACGAAAAGCGAGTTATCGTTTGAAGCATTTAATCAATTTAGGTATGGTTTCTTATGAAAAAGGGTATTATAAGAGCGATATTTGTTAAACTTATGCTTAATTGCATAAGTTTTTTTATCATAAAAATACGTTTTTAACATATATTTTTATTGGTGATATGATGAAAAAAATCATGATTATCCTTGTTGGTTTGTTAAGCTGTAGTACAAGAAGACTTCCTAGTAATTCTTCATATATTTTGATGGATATTAATTCTAAAAGGGTGCTTTATGGTAGTAATATTCATGAAAGATTCTTAACCGCAAGCATTGCTAAATGTTTAACAGCATATGTGGCAATTTGCGAGGGAGATTTGAGCGATGAGGTTAAAATGTCCTATGAGGCTAGTGTTGAGGAAGGGTCAAAGGCTTATATTCCTGTTGGACAAATAGTAACCTTAGAAGATTTATTATATGGTTTGATGTTAAGAAGCGGTAATGATTGTGCATATGAGATTGCTTATATGATCGGTGGAGGATTAGAAGGTTTTTCTTTTTTGATGAATGAATATGCAAAGGTGATTGGAATGAATAATTCGACCTTTGAAAATCCTAGTGGTTTAGATAGTGCATCATATAATTATTCAACGGCCTATGATATGGCTTTATTAATCAGTGAATGTTATAAAAATGAGACATTTATGAAAATATTTGGGACTAAAAAATATGTTAAGGATAATCTCGTTTTTTATAATAAGCATAAGCTTGTTAATTTGAATGATATCTATAATGGTGGGAAGACAGGATATACCAAAAAGAGCGGAAGAACATTAATCACGACTGCTCACAATAATTTAGATTTAGTTTGTGTTACCTTTAATGATAGTAACGATTGGAATACTCATAAATATTATTTATCAAAGGGATCCTTATATAAGAACACCTTAATTATGGAAAAAGGAGTTTTGGAAAATCCTTTCATGAAATTAGATTTTTTGCCATATTTAAAGGATGATATTTATCTTCCATTACTCCCTAATGAAAGCTATGATATAAAGATAATGATTAATAAAAATTATCATAAGGATATAGGGATGGTTATTGTGGTAATTGATGATAGTAGTATTAGTTTTAAACTAGAAAGGTATTACGTTGATGGTTAATAAAATATGGATAGGTTTGGTTTTTATTTCTATTTTTTATTCATTGATTACTGGAAATATTGGGGCTATTAATGAAACAATAGTGGAGTCACCTAAGTTTGCATTTGATATTTTTTTAGAGGTTTTTATTATGCTTGTTTTTTGGAATGGTATTTTAGAAATATGTTTGAAAAGTGGATTTTTATCTTTTATTGGGAAAATGATTAAACGCTTAATAAAGCCATTATTTAAAAATATAGATAATGATTTATTTTTTGATTATTTAAGTGGAAATATTGCATCAAATATGCTTGGCTTAGGAAGTGCTGCAACCCCTATGGGATTAAAAGCAATGGAGGAATTGCAAAAGGAAAATAAAAGTGAGGTTGCTAGTAAAGAGATGATTACCTTGCTTATTTTAAACACCTCTGGATTAACCTTTATTCCAACAACCATTTTAGCAATTAGAAGATCTTTTGGTTCAAATGTTACTTTTGAGATTATTCCTTATGTGATTTTATTTACCTCTATTACAACAATAATATCTCTTGGAATTGATTTTCTTTTTAGGAGAAAATAGATGTATTATATAATGCCCACTTTTATTCTTTTGATTTTGCTTTTTTCAATTAAAAATAAAACCAATGCTTATGATGCTTTCATTAAGGGTGCAATGGAAGGAATTGATATGGGAATTAAGATTTTCCCATATATGCTTTCAATGATCTTTGCGACGCAAATCTTTAAAAATTCTAATTTATTGTATGATATATTTTCTAGTAGAAGTACGTGGATTCCTTTAGAACTTTGTATTCAAGGCTTATTTAGACCAATTTCAGGGAATGCCTCATTAGGTGTAATGATTGATATTTATAATACCTTTGGAGTGGATTCAAAGGTGGGAATTGCTTCATCAATTTTTCAAGGGTCAAGTGATACGACTCTATATGTTATTACGATGTATTTTGGAAGTGTTAAGGTTACTAAGTATCGTTATGCTATTTTTGAAGGATTATTATGTGATTTAATCGGCTTTATATTGACAATTATTATATTAAACTACATATTTTAATGATGATTTTTCTTTTTATGTCGAAAAGAAAGATCATTTTTTATTATTTATAATAATAATTACATAAAATTATGTTTTATTTGAGGGCTTGTTGTGATATAATATCTCTAGGTTTATTGGTGAGGTGATTGAATGGATAGGCTACAAAAGGTTCTTGCTCAAGCTGGCGTTGTATCAAGAAGAAAGTCGGAAGAACTTATTTTGAGTGGTGCGGTAAGAGTAAATGATGAAATTATTACAGAGCTTGGTTATAAGGTCACTTCGAAGGATAAAATATATGTTAATGGTATTTTAATAAAAAAAGAAGAGCATGTTTATTTTGCGCTTAATAAGCCAACTGGCTGTGTATCAACCGTATCAGATGAATTAAATAGAAAAACTGTTTTGGATTTATTTTCCGAAGAGGATAAAAAATACCGAATCTATCCAGTTGGGAGATTAGATTATGATACAGCTGGGTTGTTGTTTTTGACTAATGATGGTGAATTTGCTGAAAAGCTAACAAGTCCAAAAAGTGAAATTGAGAAGGAATATATGGCTCGAGTTGAAGGTATGGTGACAAAACTTGAGGCTCTTAATTTAAGTAGGGGTGTAGTTTTAAAGACAGGATATAAAACAAAGCCTGCCTATGTTAAGGTTGTTTCTAGTGATAAAAGAAACAATTCATCTCTTTTAAAAATTGTGATTAAAGAGGGTAAAAATCATCAGGTTCGTTTAATGTGTGAGGCCATTAATCATAAGGTTAAAAAGCTTACAAGAGTTCGTATTGGAACAGTAACCGTTAATGAAATTCCAAGAGGCGGATATCGTAAGCTAAAAATTCATGAGATTAAACAATTGATGAATTTGTAATTGGAGGATAGAATGAAAAATTTTAAAGTAGCGATTGATGGGCCGGCTGGAAGTGGAAAATCGACAATATCAAAAAAAATCGCCGCACAGTTAAACTTTTCACATATTGATACAGGAGCAATGTATCGTGCAGTGACATTACATGCGATGAATTTAGGAATAGATTTAAGCGATGAAAAGAATTATGATTTTTTAGATGAAATAGAGGTTTTATATTTAAATAATAAGATTTTATTAAATGGCATAGATGTTTCTAAGGAGATTAGAGATCCCGAAGTTACATCAAAAGTTAGCTTGGTTTCATCATTAAAAATTGTTAGAGATAAAATGGTTGATTTACAGAAGAAGGCTGCGAGTCAAGGATTAGTTATTATGGATGGACGTGACATTGGGTACAATGTCTTACCAGATGCGGATTTGAAAATTTTCCTAACGGCTTCCATTGAGTGTCGTGCCTTAAGAAGACATAAGGAGCTTCCTGGAAGTAATCTACAGGAGCTTAAGGAAGATTTATTAAAAAGAGATTATGCGGATTCAAACCGCAAGGAATCTCCACTTAAAAAAGCAGATGATGCTTTATTATTAGATACTACAAATATGACAATTGATGAAGTTATTTCTTATATCATTTGTTTAATTTTAGAAAGGATGAATTAAAATGAGTGCAAATTATGTAAAAAGAGGAGATGTAGTTACTGCTACAGTAATCAGTATCCAAGATAAGGGTGCAGTTTTAGAGATTCCAGGAATGGTTGGAGTTGATGGGCATATCTATGATAATGAATTTTCATTAGATTCAAATGTAACTATCAAGAATACTTTAAAGGTTGGAGATAAACTTGATGTTCAAGTTCAAAAGGTTGAATTAGATGAAAATAACTATATCTTAGTTTCTAGACTTCCATTATTAAAGAAGGAAAACAAAGAAAAGGTTTTAAATGCCTATAAGAATAAAGAGGTAATCAATGTTAAGGTAGTAAAGGCTGTTAATAAGGGTGTTATCGCAAAATATTTAGATGCGGAAATATTTATCCATGAAAGTCAATTAGAATTAGAAAATGTTACAGATTTAAATAGTTATGTTGGTAAGGAATTAGCAGTTAAAATTTCATCAATTGAAGAGGTAAAAGGAAAAGAAAAAATTTCTGCTTCAAGAAAAGTGATTTTAAAAGATGAGTTAAATGCGGCTAAGGCTAAGGAATTAGATAATATCAATAAGGGTGACATTGTATTTGGTACAGTTTTATCATTTGAAAAATTTGGTATTTTAGTAAACTTAGGATTAAATAATGGACTATTAAGATTTTCACAAGTTAGTCATCATAGAAATGAAAAGCCTGAGAGTGTATTAAAGGTTGGAGAAAAGGTTCAATTAAAGGTTTTAGCTAAAGAAGGAAATAAAATTGATCTTTCAAGAAAGGCTTTAATGGCCACTCCATTTGAAGAATATGTCAAAGCTCATAAGGTTTCGATGGAGGTTGTTGGAAAGGTTATTAATAAATTGGCATTTGGATTGATTTTAGAATTAGCTGAGGATGTAACAGGATTATTACACCAAAATGAATATTCATGGAATCCAAATGATAACTTAGCAAATTGTGTAAAGATTGGTGATGAAATTAAAGTAGCAATCACTTCAATTGATCACAAGAATGAAAAAATCAGTTTAAGTAAAAAAGCTTTAGAGGATAATCCATGGAGTCGTGTTACGGCAAATAAGGGAGATATTCTAGATGTTAAGGTCACTGCAATTACTCCTGGTAAAGGATTAGTTGTTTTAGCTGATGGTGTTGATGCTTTTATTGCGATTAATGAGCTTTCAACAGAAAAAATTTCAAAAATTGAAGATTTCTTTGCTGTTGGAGATGAATTCAAAGCAATGGTTATTGATGTAAATAAGAATGCTTGGATTTTAAAATTAAGCATCAGAACATTGAAAGAAAAAGAAGCAAAAGCGGAATTTGAAAAGTATATGAATGAGCAACAAGATGATTCTAAGGGAGCTACTTTAGGAGATCTTTTTGGAGGAATTTTAAAGAAGTAGGTGCATAATATGGCAGGGAAGGTTGCTATAGTTGGTCGTGCTAATGTTGGTAAATCAACGTTATTTAATCGTATTGTTGGGAGCCGAATTAGTATTACTGATGATCAACCAGGTGTCACAAGAGATCGTATCTATGCTAAGGGAACTTGGTTAGGTAAGGATTTTTCATTGATTGATACTGGTGGGATTGAAATTAAAGATGCTCCATTTTTAGTAGAAATTAGGGAGCAAGCACAAATAGCTATTGATGAGGCAGATGTTATAATTTTTGTGACAGATTGCCGAAATGGAATAACTGATGATGACCAAGCGGTAGCCAAAATGCTATATAAGTGTGATAAGCCAGTTATATTAGCGGTAAATAAGGTTGATGACCGTAAGTTTATTGATATTTTATATGAGTTCTATGCTCTAGGATTTGGAGAACCAATTGGAATATCTTCAGTTCATGGTATTGGTGTAGGAGATTTATTAGATCGTGTGGTTAGTCTTTTACCTGAAGAAGGTTATGATGAATATGATGAAAGTATTATTAAAATGTGTTTAATTGGATGTCCAAATGTCGGAAAAAGCTCTTTAGCAAACACCTTAATTGGTGATAAGAGAAGTATCGTTTCTAATGTTGCGGGAACTACTCGTGATTCAATTGATACCCTATTTAAGAGAGATAATCAAGAATATGTTGTAATCGATACAGCAGGAATTAGAAAACGTGGAAAAGTTTATGAAAATGCGGAAAAGTATAGTGTTTTAAGAGCGGTTTCAGCGATTGAAAGAAGTAATGTGTGTTTGTTTTTAATTGATGCGGAAAAAGGTATTATTGAGCAAGACAAACATGTTGCTTCTTATATTGAGGAATATGGGCGTGCTGGAATTATTGTTGTCAATAAGTGGGATGCAATTGAAAAAAATGAGAGTACAATGAATCAGTGGACAAAAAACATTCGTGAGTTGTTTAAGTTTTTAGACTTTGCTCCAATTTGTTTTATTTCTGCCAAGGAAAACAAGAGAGTGCACATGCTTTTCCCAGAGATTAATAGAGCAGCAATGAATCATAAAAAGCGTTTAACAACAAGTGTGCTAAATGATGTGCTAGTGGATGCTGTTGCGATGACCCCTCCACCAACTCATAATAAAGGGAAGGCTAAGTTTTATTATGCCACACAAATTGGTATTGAGCCACCTACTTTTGTTATTTTTGTTAATGATCCAAATTACGTTCATTTCTCATACGTTAGATATTTAGAAAATTGTATTAGAGATGCATTTGATTTTACAGGTACACCAATAAAAATTTACCTAAGAAAGAGAGATTAGTATGAAAGTTACATTAATTGGTGGGGGTTCTTGGGGAACTACCCTTGCACAAGTTTTAACTGATAATAATCATGATTGCTTAATTTATGATATAAACAAAGAGTTTGTTAGAATGATTAATTGTGGATATCATCCATTCTTTCCAGGATTAGAGTTAGAAGGAATTCAAAGTAAGGCAACATTTAATCTTGATACGGCCATTAATCATGGGGAGATAATTGTTTTATCAGTTCCGACAAAAGCCATTAGATCAGTTTTAAAAGAAATTAATCCATTATTAACTGAACCTAAAATTTTTGTTAATGTTTCAAAAGGAATTGAACCAAATACCTCAAAAAGAGTAAGTGAGATTGTTGAAGAGGAAATTGATCCAAAATACATTAAAGGATTTGCGGCTTTAACGGGACCTTCACATGCTGAAGAGGTTATTTTAAGAAAACTAACATTATTAGTAAGTGCTTCAAACGATCAAGAAATTGCACGCACAGTTCAACATGTGTTCTCAAATAGTGAGTATTTAAGGGTTTATACATCTGATGATTTAATTGGATGTGAAATTGGAGGAGCAATTAAAAATGCTATTGCGGTTGTAAGTGGTGTTTCAACCGGGCTTGGTCTTGGTGAAAATACACGTGCAGCTTTAATTAGCCGTGGTGTCTTAGAAATTGTCCGTATTATCGAAGCTATGGGTGGAAAAAAAGAAACTGCTTTTGGATTAGCCGGATTGGGAGATTTAATTGTTACAGCTTCAAGTGAAAATTCACGTAATTTTAGAGCTGGTCGTGAAATTGGTAAGGGCGAAAAGGTTGATGATGTTATTGCTAATTCAGCTCAAACAGTTGAAGGTGTTAGAGCTATTCTAGCAGCTTATGAAATTGGACAAAGTCATAATTTATCTTTACCTATTATTTCAGCTGCCTATGATGTTATCTATAAAGGATTATCTCCACGTGAAGCGATTACTGCCTTATTATCAAGAGATTTAAAATCTGAAATAATTTAGAAACAAATCACCTAGTTATTCATATATTATAATTGGGTGATTTTATTATGGATATAAGTAAAGTTTTAGATATTTTAGGCGATAGTAATATCGATAAAAAGGAAGTTTTTAAATTAGTTGATTTAATTAAGAATGTTGATTTGGAGGATGAGGATAATCTTCGAAGTATTATTAAGAAAGCGTGTATCGTTGCGAAGAAGGATATTGATGAGGAGACTACCAAAGCAATTATCAAGAGAGTTCAAACTGAAGGATTAAGTATGAGCTTGTTGGATTATATTAAATAGAACGCCTGAAGG
>JAEDCM010000034.1 GCA_016294165.1 Anaeroplasmataceae bacterium | reverse complement strand
CTATAAATATTTTACAATAATCATCGCAAGACTCATAATAACTAATCCAAATCCCAAAGCTTGATTCATCACCTTAGGAGATGTTTTATTGGCAAATTTAGCAGTAAATAATGCGCCAATAAGCGTAAATATAATACACATTGATAATACCCATAAATCAGGAACTCCACCACCAATAACAAAATGAGAAACCGCTCCAGTTAAGGCAGTAAAGGTCATTATAAAAACACTCGTCCCTACCGCTGTTTTTAATTCATATCCAAGCACACTTACTAGGACTAATAACATCATCATGCCTCCACCAGCCCCAACAAATCCACAAACAAATCCAATCATCATTCCACATAGAATTGATTGAACTATCGCTTCTTTTTTACTTCTATTTTTATTACCTTCCTTAGCTTCCATTACTGGTTTTAAGATAAATTTCAATCCCGCAAATAGTGTCATAAACATCGCAAAGCTACCCATTGTTGAGGAAGGTAAGAAGGATGAAACAAAGCTTCCAACAAGCGTAAAAATTAAAACACTTGCAAGCATGACTAATCCATTTTTAATATCTAAATTATTATTTTTTCCATAAGTGTAGGCTGAAATTGCTGATGCTAAAACATCAGATGCCAATGCAATTCCAACTGCCTCATAAGCATTCAAATTTAAAAATGTAATTAACATTGGTGTAATAATTGCAGCTGCTGAAAGTCCAGCAATTCCTGTTCCATATCCCGCCCCAAGGCCAGCAAACAGACAAACCAAAAATTTTACTATATTCATGAAAGTCCTTCCTTTATTCCGCTAATTTTTTGATTGCTTCCTCATCTAATCGATGCAATACCCAAAAACCTAAAGCTTTTGCATTTATTTTTTTATAAAACTCTAAGCTATTCCTATTCCAATCAAGACAAACCCAATCTATTCTTTTAACACCTTTTAAAACAGCTATTTGTGATAAAATCTTAAGCATTATACTTCCATAGCCCTTATGACGATATTCTTCATATAAAAATAAATCTTCTAAATAAATATTTCTACATCCTGTAAATGTTGAAAAATTATAAAAATATAGCATATATCCAATTAATAAATCATTTTCATAAGCTAGAATTACCTTAGCAGCATTTTTCACAAATAATGAATCATAAAGTGATTCTTTTGTTGCAATTACCTCATCTTCCATTTTTTCATATTTGGCGATGCCTTCTATCAATTCTAATATCTTTTCACAATCATTTGGCATAGCATCTATTAACTTAAAACCTTTTATTCCTGTATTATATTCCATATTCTTCTCCTAAATTATAATTCCATCTAAATGATCCATCTCGTGTAAAATGATTTGTGCCACAAAACCAGAATAAGTCTTAATTCTTTTTGAAAAATCCTTTGTATAATATTCCACCTTAATCTTTTTATATCTTTTTGTTTTTCTAACACCATCTAATGATAAGCAACCTTCTTCAGCCTCATATTCATCAGTTTTTTTTATGATTACTGGGTTAAACATTACAACATATTTTTTATCCTCATCTTCAAAAATAATAGCTCTTTTAGAAATCCCAATCATATTAGCTGCCATTCCTACACATCTATTTTGATAAAATTTTAAAGTATCCATTAAATCATCATATAAATAAACATCATCTTTGGTAACCAAAGTTGATTTTATTTTTAAAAAATTCACATCTTTTATAATACTCTTTACCATAGATATCACCAAAAAAATTATATCATATATTTTTTAATTTTTAAAAAAAAATGCCATCGTGGCATTTAATTATTAATAGCTTCTACAATTGATGAAGCAAATTCATATACATATTTAGCACTATTTTCTTTATGCTCCTCGATAATGTTTACAATTGCGGAACCAATAATAGCTCCATCACTTACATTAACCATGGCTTTTGCGGACTCTTTTGATTTAATTCCAAATCCAACACAAACTGGAATATTTGTATATTTTTTAATTTCTTTAGCAATCGCATCAACATCAGTTGTAATTTTATTTCGCATTCCGGTTACTCCTAAGCTAGAAACTAAATAAACAAAGCCTTCCGCCTCACTAGCAATCATTTTGATTCTTTCCTTGCTTGTTGGCGCAATTAAAGAAATATTTGCAATATTATATTTCTTACAGTATTCACTTATTTCCCCCTTTTCCTCAAAAGGCAAATCTGGTATGATAATTCCCACCATATTTAACTCATGACATTTTTTAAAAAATCTCTCATAACCATAGGTATGCACTGGATTACAATATGTCATAAATAATAATGGAAAATCTGGATAATCAACGCGAATTTTTTTAATCATATCAAAGATTTTATCCGTTGTGCAACCCGCACTTAACGCTCTAACATCAGCTTTTTCAATTGTTTTACCTTCCGCTGTTGGATCACTAAAAGGAATACCTAATTCAATTAATGTTGACCCTGCCTTTATCAATTCAATAACAAAATTATAAGTATCATCAATTGAAGGATCACCGCAGGTTACAAAAGGAATAAAGCCTTTTTTTCCATTAAAGTATTTACTAAAATCAATCATGAATATCAACTCCTAAATATCTAGCTATTGCGGCAACATCCTTATCGCCTCGACCAGAAATATTGATTACAATTATTTTGTCCTTATCTAAGGTTTTAGCAAGCTTCATTGCATAGCTTACTGCATGAGCCGATTCGATGGCGGGAATAATCCCTTCAATTCTTGATAAATACTGAAATGCACTAACCGCCTCATCATCAGTTACAGGAACATACATAGCTCGTTTAGTCGCATATAAATTAGCATGTTCCGGACCAATTCCTGGATAATCTAACCCTGCACTTATTGAATAAACAGGCGCAATCTGTCCATATTTATCTTGGCAAAATAATGATTTCATTCCATGGAAAATTCCAACACTTCCTGTACTGATTGTCGCAGCAGTAAGAGCGGTATCAACACCCTTTCCAGCCGCCTCACACCCAACAAGATTTACCTCTTTATCATTGATAAATTCATAGAATGCTCCCATGGCATTACTTCCACCACCAACACATGCCACAACATAATCAGGATCTCTTCCTTCAATCTCATTGATCTGCTCTTTGATTTCTTTTCCAATAACCTTTTGGAAATCACGAACGATTGTCGGAAATGGATGAGGCCCCATTACTGAACCTAAAACATACAATGTATCATCCATTCTTGAAGACCATTCTCTTAAGCATTCATTAACCGCATCTTTTAATGTTGCAGTACCACTTGTCACCGGATGAACCTTAGCTCCTAATAACTCCATTCTAAAAACATTCAAGGCTTGTCTTTTAGTGTCCTCAAGTCCCATATATATTTCACATTCTAATCCCATCAAGGCCGCAACAGTTGCCGTAGCTACGCCGTGTTGCCCAGCACCAGTTTCGGCAATTACACGCTTTTTACCCATTTTTTTAGCAAGCAATATTTGTCCTAATACATTATTTATTTTATGCGATCCTGTATGGTTTAAATCTTCTCTTTTTAAATATATTTTTGCTCCACCTAAATCCTCAGTCATTTTTTTTGCATAATATAACATTGATGGTCTACCCGCATAATTTTTATATAGATCATTTAATTCTTCAATAAATTCTTCATCATGGCTATATTTATCATAAGCCTTCTCAAGCTCAATAACCGCATTCATTAGTGTCTCTGGTATATATTGTCCACCAAAATCTCCAAATTTACCCTTCATATTTTCTCACCATCCTAATAATTTCTTCCACCTTTTTTTCATCCTTAAATCCATTTACCTCAACACCGCTTGAAACATCAATAGCATAAGGATTTAATTTAAGAGCATCTAAAACATTATTTATGTTAATTCCTCCAGCTAAAAAATACTTTTTAGTTGTCTTTATTTTATTCCAATCAAATACTTTCCCACTACCTGGATTAACATTATCTAACAATAAATAATCAGCATTAGCATCCTCTCTATAAGCTTTTATAATTGGAATGTCCACCATATCTTTAAGATTTTTGATATAACCACTATCTTCATTTCCATGAAGCTGAATTATATCAATTATCCCTCTTTTTACAATATTTATTATTGAACTTATATCAGCATCTAAAAAAACACCTACAGCCTTAATTTCCTTATTTAAAGCCATTTTGCAATTATATGCAGTATCGATATCTACATATCGTTTACTAGTATTTACAAATACAAAACCAATATAATCAGGCTTGTATTTATTCATTATTTGAATATCCTCTTTATTTCTAATTCCACATATTTTAATTCTTACCATATTTTAATAAACTCACCATATCTTTTATGTTATTACTTCTCATTAGGGTCTCACCAATTAAAACAGCGTCCACATTGTTTTCCTCTAATTTAACAATATCCTCTCTTGTTTTAATTCCTGATTCACTAACAAACATAATATCAGAAGGTGCATTCTTTCGTAAATCAATTGAATTAGCAACATCAACCGTAAAATCCTTAAGATTTCTATTGTTAACTCCTAAAACCTTAGCGCCAGCTTTAATAGCTCTATTCATTTCATCCTCATCATGAGCTTCAACTAAAACACCAAGACCAATGCTATGTGCTAGATTAAGATAATTTTGTAATTCTTCATCAGTTAATATAGCAACTATCAATAGTATTGCATCGGCTCCTATAGCCTTAGCTTCATATATTTGATATTCAAACAATATAAAATCTTTTCTTAATACTGGAATGGAAACAGCATTTTTAATATTTGTTAAGTATTCATCCTTGCCTAAAAAATAGTAAGGTTCTGTTAAACAAGAAATAACATCCGCGCATTTATTATATTCTAAAGCGATATCTAAATACGGAAAATCTTCACTGATAATTCCTTTAGATGGTGACGCCTTTTTGCATTCACATATAAAGGAAATACCTTTCTTTTTTATCGCATCATAGAAAAAATTAGGATTGGAAATTTCTCTTTGTGATGCCATTTCTTTGATTTTTTCAATATTTTTAATTTTATCCATATATCGCTCTTTTGTTTTACTAACAATATCATCTATAATCATAAATTACTAATCCTTACATATTCATTTAATTTTTCTAAAGCTTTCTTACTATCAATCATTAACTCAGCTTCTTTAATTGCATCATCTAATGTATAATCATCCTTCATTAAATAAATAGCAATTGCGGAATTAATAACTACACAATCTCTCTTAGGTCCTTTAATACTACCATCTAAAATTCCTAAAGCTATTTCTTTATTTTCAAAAACTGTTCCACCCTTTAAATCCTTTCTTGTGCATAAATGAAATCCATATGAATGAGGATCAAAAGTAAATCGAGTAATTTCTCCATCCTTAAGAATAACCATTTTAGTAGTTGTTGTAAGGGTTACCTCATCAAGACCATCCTCACCATGAACAATTACAGCCTTTTTTAATCCCATTTCTTTACATACATTAGCCATTACATCTAAAAGTTTTTCATCGTATACTCCTAAAATAATATTATTCACCTTTCCCGGATTTGTAAGTGGCCCTAAAATATTGAAGATTGTTCTTACTCCTAAAGCCTTACGAATAGGCGCAACATTTTTCATTGATGAATGATAGATTTGGGCAAATAGAAAAACCATATTTGTTTTATCTAAAATCTCTTTTGCTTGGGGACTTGTAGTATTAATATTTACTCCTAAAGCCTCAAAACAATCAGCAGCTCCACATAATGATGATACACTTCTGTTTCCATGCTTGGCAACTTTTATTCCACTTGCCGCAATGATAAATGAAGAAATAGTTGAAATGTTGAATGTTTGAGCATTATCTCCACCAGTCCCAACGATATCAATTGCATCACTAGCATTATCAATAGTTGTGGCGTTATCTCTCATAGCCATTGCACATGCTTTGATTTCAGTTATTGATTCGCCTTTCATTTTCAAAGCAGTTAATAATGCTGCGACATAATTTGGGTCAAGTTTTCCCTTCATAACTAAATCAATTGCTTCATAGCATTCTTCATATGTTAAATCTAATCTATTGCATACTTTTTCTAATATCATTTTATTATCCATTTTAATTTTCCTCCAAAAAATTCTTTAAAATTCTCATTCCTTCAGGTGTCATGATTGACTCTGGATGAAATTGTACTCCAAATATTTTATATTCTTTATGCATTACTGCCATAACTAAACCATTTTTATCTTTAGCAATAACTTCTAAACAATCTGGGATATCCGTGGCCACTAAACTATGATATCTAGCTACCTCAATTTTATTAGATAATCCTTTAAATAATTGATTATCATTAGAAATGCTTACAATATCCCTTTTACCATGCATGATTTGTGGAGCATGAATGATTTTTGATCCAAAGGCTTCACAAATTGCTTGATGTCCTAAACATACACCAAGAAGAGGAATACTCTTATTTTTCTTTACTAATTCTTCAATAATTCCCGCTTCACTTGGCTCTCCAGGGCCAGGAGAAATTACGATATGACTAGGATTTAATTCTAAAATATCATCTACTGTCATTTCATCATTTCTTATTGTTAAAATATCCTGATTAATAGAACCGATATATTGATATAAATTATAGGTAAAAGAATCATAATTATCAATTATTAAAATCATATTAGCTCACCTTCTGACATTTCCAAAGCTTTTAATACTGCACGAGCTTTATTTTCTGTTTCTTGATATTCGTTTTCTGGTACTGAGTCAAGAACAATTCCACCACCAGCTTGAACATAAACATCATCGCCTTTTTTAATAGCGGTACGGATACATATGCAAGTATTTAAATTTCCTCTAAAATCGATATACCCGATTGCACCACCATAAATTCCTCTTCTAACTGGCTCTAATTCATCGATAATCTGACAGGCTCTAATCTTTGGTGCTCCACTAAGGGTTCCTGCTGGAAGAACCGATTGAAGTGCATCTATGGCATCTAAATTATCTTTGATAATTCCATTTACTGTTGATGTTATATGCATAACATGACTAAATTTTTGAATATACTGATAGTTTACAACCTCAACACTTCCAAATTTAGAAATCTTTCCAATATCATTTCTTCCTAAATCCACAAGCATATTATGCTCTGCAAGTTCTTTTTCATCTTTTCTTAAAGAATCTTCAAGCATTAAATCTTCCTTCTCATCCTTTCCCCTTGGCCTTGTCCCGGCAATAGGGAAGGTTTGAAGTACATCTCCATCCTTTTTCACTAATGTCTCGGGACTTGCACCAGATATTTGAACGTCACCTGTATCAATATAAATCATATATGGGCTTGGATTTAAGGTTCTTAATATTCGATAAGTGTTAAATAAATCCCCTTGCATTTTTCCTCTAAATCTTCTTGAAAAAACACATTGAAATATATCACCATCAATAATATGCTTTTTTATTTTTTCAATGCTTTTTGAATAGCTTTCAAATGTATCATGAGCTACTATTGGCTCAGTTATTTTGTTATTAAGGATTTCCGGTTTTAAATCGACCTTAAGCAAATATGATAAATTCTCAAGTTCAGCTAATGCCTTGTGATAATTAGTATTAATATCATCTAGTTTAATATTAACTATCAAAATAATCTTTTGCCTGTAATTATCAAAAGCAATAACTTTATCAAATAACATAAAATGATAATCATCAAAATTAGCTTCATCATCAGATTTAAGTTTTAAAATAGGCTCGGCATATTTAATAGTATCATAGGACGCATAGCCAACAAGACCACCTGTAAAATCTGGTAACCCTTCAATATAAGGAGCCTTATATGGGCTAATAATCTTTCTTATTTCACCCATCGGATTATTTGAATAAAACACATTCTCGATATTGTCCTTTTTGATAGTAACCATATTATCTTTGCATTTAATTTCTAAAATAGGATCATAACCTAAAAATGAGTATCTACTCCATTTTCCTTCTGCGACCGATTCTAACAAATAATGTTTTTTACTAACCGCCTTTAGATTTTTTAAAACTCTTATCGGAGTTGTCGTATCACATAATATTTCTTTATAAATCGGGCAAACTGTATAACCCTTCATATTCATTACTTCATTTAAACTAGGTTTCATATTTTTACCTCCTAAAACAAAAAAATCGCCCCTGAAAAATTCAAGGACGAGTTAACTACAATACCCGCGGTACCACCATGATTCTATAGAAAAAACTATAGCTCTTTATAAGATGCCATCACATCTTTTGCTACTAACGTAAGCACTAACGTAGTAAGATACTAAAGCCTAAACTTTTTCATTACTCCCTCTATGGTCCATTTACAAATCCGCATACTACAAGGCTTCCACCAACCCCTGCTCTCTTTAAGCGCTAAATATGTTTTATCTCCATATCAACGGTTTAGCTATTAATTTATATTAAAATTTTAAGACTTTCATTTTTATATGTCAATAATAAATTTTAAAAAAATCAATTATTTTTTATAATTATTATAAGCTTTTCTATGAAAATTAACCATTTGATTTCTTAAAAATACCGGTTCTAATATCATTGCTGCACTTCCAAAACGCGAAAAATAAGTAACTAATTCATCCCCTGAGCAATTAAATGTGTAAATATCATCCTCAATTTTTTCTGGTATTGGCCTATTTAGATAAAACTTTCTAAAAAAGCTTTGCCCTTTTTGAGTCAATTTTATTTTTGAAATGAAACATCTTCTTTCAATATTTCTTGGACCACATTCAATCATTTTATTAAAACTATTTTCTTCATCAATGCTTAAGGAATAATTATTTTTTGTTTTTATAACACTATAGCATTTATAAAGATGTAATGAGAAAAACTTTATCTTATTATCTTTTCCTCTAATTCCAGCGATAAGATAGTTATACAACTCATCGTTTGTTCTTACAACCATATATGGTATTAATTCATGCTTATTGTTCCCAATATTAACTAATAATGTTTTTTTATTTTTGATGGCTGATTCGATTATCTTAAGCTGATCATTAAAAACAATTCTTTCCCTTTCATCCTGAGGAAGCTTTGCATAGGCATTAAACAGATTTCTATAATAATTACTTATTGTTTGATTTCTTAATTCAAAACTCTCAATTTCCTCATACATACTTATTAATGATTTTTGAGGTCTAAATGAAATGTAATATCCATGACTTCTATTAGTTTTATCTTCATTTTTGTAATTATATAAATCTTCAATACTAGTTAGGATATCATTAATCATACCATCAGGTATATTATTATTTAAAATTGAATGCAATCTTTCTCTTAAATCCTCAGATTCCTTTTTTAAAATATAATACATCCCTTTACAAACCGTATTATAAAATAAATTCTTATTAGGTAAATTATTCTTTATTTCAAATGCAAATGATTCCATATCATGGATTAAAAGATTATAGGTATTATAGCTTAAATTTACTTTAATTTTTTCCACTAAAAGCACTTCCTTTTATTATATTGTCCACTATATGTGTTCAAAAATCAAGCATATTTTAACTATAATGATATTATGTGAACAAAATTAATTATTTATTTGCACATTTTTATATTCTTACTATTCAAATATAATAAAAGTGTAAAGAGGTGATATAAAGTGTTAATTAAAGGTAAATATGGCGTCGCAAAGGTTTTTGCATCACTAGTAGATAAAGAAACAGAAAATCAGATTAAAAACTTAATGGATCAAAAATTCATAAAAAATACTAGCGTATCTATTATGGCTGATTGTCATGCTGGTAAAGGATGTGTCCTAGGAACAACTATGAAAATCAAGGATTGTTGTGTTCCCTCACTAGTTGGAGTGGACATTGGATGTGGAATGCTTACAGTTGAGTTAGGTAATATAGATATTAATTTAATTAAATTAGATAGATTCATTAGAAAAAAGATCCCATCAGGATTTGATATTAGAAAAGAGGCAATAGAAACTGATTTAGATATTACCAAATTATATTGTTATGAATTTTTAAGCGATAAATCACGATTACATCGTTCTTTAGGTTCATTAGGTGGTGGAAATCACTTTATTGAAATCGATAAAGATGAAAATGATAATTCATATTTAATTATTCATACAGGAAGTAGAAATTTAGGAAAAAAAGTATGCGAATATTATATTGATTTAGCTGTTTCTGATTATGAAAAATCTTATAAAAAGGCTATAAATAATCTAATTAAAAGATATACTAAGATGAATAAAACATACAAAATTCAAGAAGGTTTAGAAAAATTAAAAAATCGATATAATATTACCGATAAAAACCTTATTCCATTATATAAAGATTCATTTAATTCTTATTTACATGACATGGAAATATGCCAAGATTTCGCATCTATCAATAGAGAAATTATTGCAAAAGATATCATGAATTATTTGAATTTAAATTTAAATGATTTCAAATATTTTCATACAACTCATAATTATATTAATATGCATGATTTAATCTTAAGAAAAGGTTCAATTTCTGCTTATGAAAATGAACTTATATTAATTCCTATTAATATGCGTGATGGAGCAATATTAGCTAAAGGTAAATCTAACAAAGACTACAATTTTTCAGCACCACATGGAGCCGGTAGAATTTTGTCTCGCAGTGAAGCCAATAACACGATAACCTTAGAAGATTTTAAAAAATCAATGGAGGGTATCTATTCCACATCAATTCAAACTGATACAATCGATGAATCCCCATTCGCATATAAATCTATTGATGATATTTTGCCAAATATTATAGATACTGTGGATGTTTTAAAAATTATCAAGCCAATCTATAATTACAAATCAACAAGCAAAAGAGGAAGATAAAATAATCCCATAAGACAAACTTATGGGATTATTTCTATAAATCTAGTATTTTTTTTAACGCTTCATTAACTTTTTTTAAAGAATCAATATACCTCACATCTGGATTTTCCCATCCTACATCCTAATAGTATTAGGATTAAATTCTTTTAACCCATCAATATGCACTATAAGTTCTTGTTTTAATTTTGTTTTTTTACAGATACTTTTTATTCCACCACTTAAATTAATATCTCTTCCAGCAAGCTCCTCCATAATTAATATCTTTTGTTTTGGATCAAGCTTTTCTCTCGCATAATCTATTAAAGTGAATAGATTCTTCGAATACTCATCTATTCGAGTTTTAATGCACCAATATAGTAAAATATAGTTACAAATGATTATCCATTGATTCTCTAAGCAATGATTCTTAATACATTTTAAATCATTATCTAGTATTTCACATCTCCATTTTTCAAGAATTTCATCACTTATCTTTAAATTATATCTATTTACATATTCACGATACATATGAAATTGAAATCCATGATATTGAAAGAAAAAACCTTTTGCCTCATCTAAGGGCATATTGTTTTTTTACGCGTATTAATCCCCCTCTTTAATTAATTCCGATAGGGCTTTATATTCACGCAAATACATTCCTCTTCTCATTTCATTGGTATTTTCATAATCATTATGTCTAGAAAAAATATTTTTTATTTCATTAATACTTATCCATCTTGGTTCCATTCCAACCATTTTTTCTCTTTTTGTTAATCTGCGTTCGGTAGTTCCTACTATTTTGCAAATAAAATATTTACTAATGTATTTATAATCTTCATAGTATTCAACAATTTCTAATAAACAATCAGATGTTTTAACTAACACTCCAGTTTCTTCCGCTACCTCACGAATGCAACATTCACTTTCAGTCTCATTATCATCTATTCCACCACCAGGAATCATCCATTGATCTGTCAATGTTTCATATGAAAGTAGAATCTTGTCATCTTTAATTACAATTCCCCTACAAGCAGTTCTTGTTTTATTCCATTTTCCAAAATAATTCTTACCAACAATCTCTATTATTTTCATACAATCACCAACCCACAAAAAAGGCCTAAAATAAGCCTTTTTCATTAAAATATCAAAATAACTTTAAACACTCTTACATCTTAGGCTCAATATTTATTTTATAATAGAACCATTTATTAACGCCACAAGCTTTTCTGTTTCAAAAGAATGAATTACAATTTGATTTTCTTTTTCTAAATATGAATCATCAAATACAACATCAGCTTCTTCTGGAGTGTTAACAACCTCACCACGGCAAGAAACAATTCTTCCAATATTAAAATCTAATATTGAAGGATTTAAATATTTCTCAATGGTATAAAAATCATGACCTGATACCACCTGTCCACAACAATTTCTAAGTAGATTTAAAACAATAATTTCCTTATTTTCCAAATCAATCGCAAATGCCACAAAAGCCCTAGTATTTCCTTTTACATGAATTTGCATCGCAATATTTTTAGGATCCCAAGCCTCAGTTTCTAAATCCTCTTTGTTTTGATATCCACTATGGATTTCACCAACATTTAGATTTGAACAATAGCCATAAAGAGTTTGAATAATATATTTATATCCGCGATTTTTCATCGCATCTAATTTAATATCAAAATATTCTGCACCATTAGGTGATGTCACATCCCCTGAAAACAAAATATCATCATCAAATACTTTTTCACTATAATTGCTAAAATATAAATATTCTAAAATACCATCTTCATCCACAAGGACTAATGATGAATCCATATCGTATGCATCCTTCCAATGAACAAATGTTCTAATATATGAACCTTTAATCGGCAATCTTGTTCCTGTTGGATAAACATCAATACCTCTACCAGAAGCAGATGTATTAATAGGCATCGCTACTTTATAGAAATTATCCGCAATATATACTTTACCTAATGAAGTTTGTGATTTAAAACCCTCAATAATCAATTCTGTGCCATAGTTTAAAACCAGCTCACGCATTCTTTCACTTAATCTTGACTTTCGCCATTTAGTTTCATATTCAGTCTCATAATGATGCTTAACAAGATTATTTTTAAAGAAATTAAATGTTCGAGAATCTCCATCATCTGAGGATAGGCTTGATACTAGCTGATACAACACTAATGGATTCTTAGAAGGAACCATTTTAAGAATCTCATATGCTGTTTTTTCATCAGCTCTTGAAATGATCATCTTTAAATTACGTTCTAATAAAGATCCACTAGATGCATAAATTTTTGCGGCCTCTAAAATATCTCCTTTAAAAATAGCTCTATTTGCAAGCTTATAAGGTGACTTATCATTTGTTTCAAGTGGAAGATCAACTTTTGTATGCTTTATTAATGTATTAAAATATTTTGCCTGCTTCTTGCTCATCGGACAATCCTTAACAAACGGTAAAGCATTTTTTATAATATTTGCTGTCTTACGAGTAAGCTTGATTTTTGAAGATTCACCACACTTAGAAATTGAATACTTAACTAAATCCTTTTTAAACATAAATCTAGCAAATCTAGAATCAAAATCAAGCAATTTAACCGCATTATCACCACAACAAATCTCATAATCTTTATAATATCCAGCTTTAAATAATGCAAGCACCTCACTATATTCATCAAAAGACCAAGGGCGTGTATAAAAACAATAATCTTTGAAAATATTACTAAAAATATCATCAGCTTCTTCTTTGGTAATAATCTTAAACTCACGAAGAACTAATTCTTCACCAACCATATATTCCGGTAGGTTTTTTTCAAAGATTTTAATATGTGAATCATTATTTCCGTAGGCAAAGAAATAAGATATTACTTGTTCAATAAATAATTCATCCTTAGTATAGTATTTCATGTTCTGTGGGTTAGAAAAATATGATTTGGGAACATATAATTTATATACCTTTGCGATTTTCCTAAGCATTTTTGAAGTCAGGGATAATGGCTTATTCACAACAATTCCAAAATTAGATAACAAATAAGCATTATAATGCGCAACCTTCTTACTATCATGCTTAGAATCATTCATAAGCAAATAACGACGCTTAACTAGTATTTCTTGCATAAAATTGTTAAAATTCATATACTCTACCCCCTTATTTTAAAATTAAAAAAGGCCCGGCTAAATTCATCATTATAAATAAGAAATAAGCACGGGCTCTATATTTATTATACAATAGATTTTAAAATAATTAAATACATTTTTTAATTGGATGTCTTATAACTGTTTTTAATTTACTAATATCACATTTTCTTGGATCACTTAAATATATTTCGTGATGATATCTTTCATCAGTTATATCTAACTCATAACCATTTTCTTTCATATATTCGTGCATTAAATTAACTGTTGCTGGTTCATCATCAAAGGAACCTACATGCATGCATTGAACGCACAATCCCTCATCATAATTTAGAAATTCGACTCTCGAGAAATCTTGTTTTTTCTTTTTTGTGGCTTCTTTGGTAGCCCAATCAAAATCTTCTTTTGTCACAAAATCTGGTAGTCTTATAATAGAAATAAAATGAAATTTATCTTTTTGACTATAATCCATTCCAATTATTCCATCTTGCCACCAAAAACCTTCAAGTGGTGGAACCACATAATCAAAGAATCCTTCAATTTTATGAGCGCCTTTATAACTCATTTTTATAGTATAAGCAATACCATACAATAAACCAACTGTATTTTGATAATCACCATTTTCTTCATTTGGATTACCTTTACCTCTTACCGCAATATAATTCATCTTAGGTATAGTAACTATACTTGGTTTATTTTTAGGTAAATAAAATTCTTTGTATTCTTTTTTAAAATCAAAAGCCATTACTGATCGCCCCTTCTACTTTATTGGTACTTGAATTTCTGTTAGCCAGTCCCCAATATTTTCTTTATTCCAAATTCCATCAATATAGCACTCTCTTGGAAAATCTATTATTTCTAATTTATTATCCTCAATATATTTCATAATTTTTGCATATGATTTTCCTAAGGAATCATAAGCTCCCTTATGATAAATGCAAATGCATTTTGCTTCGGGAATTGTCATAAACTTAATACTTTCACTTTCCTTAAACGGTACATCCTCTTTAATTACTGCTTGAGCATATCTAATTTTAATATCTTTTTCCTTATATTCGCCATCTAAATAATTAACATAACAATAATCAGGTTCTACACATTTAATGTTTGGATTTAATTTCATACACTCGGATCCAGAGTTAAATATAAATCCTGATGCTTCGCTATAATCCTTTAAAATCCCTTCCTTGTAATAAACATAATAGCTAGGTAATACTTTTTCAAATAATTCTTGTTTCATTGTTTTCTCCTCCAATAAATAATTAATTTTGGACAGCTTATTATTATATTCAAAAATAGTATTTTCTAATTCTTTCTTTTTTACCTTAAGTAAAGCATCTAAAGACTCATTCTTGATTATTATTTGTTTAATTTCTTCAATTGTTAATCCAATCTGTTTTAAATATATAATTCTTGATACATCTAATAACTGATTACTTTCATAATACCTATATCCATTAGATTTATCCACATATTTAGGCATTAACAATTGTTCCTTTTCATAATATCTTAAGGCCTTTATTGTTACCTTTGACATTTTAGAAAAATCGCCTATTTTCAGCATAATAACGCCTAGTATAATCAAATTGTACTTAAGATTATACTTTCTCCTTCTTAAAGAGTATT
>JAEDCM010000008.1 GCA_016294165.1 Anaeroplasmataceae bacterium | reverse complement strand
ACTAGCACACCTTTTTTATTTTATACCCATACATTATTATTGTCAACTACTTTTTTATTTTTTTTGAAAAAAGTTTTTTTATACAATGAATCATTAATTCATTAATAATATTTCATTAAATATAATGCGTACACGCGCACGTATGTATGAGAATATAAATAAACAAATATAAAAAAGAGTATTTGCTTTAAAACAAATACTTCCTTTCTAATTATTCAGCTGTAAGTAAATTATAGGCTTCAATTTTCTTAATCTTAATCGATAATAAATAAATTATTCCAACTGATATAAGAACGATTAATAGTCCACCTAAAAGCGCACTTCCAAACGGAATATATAAATTACATTCGATAAGTCCTAAACCTGACATAAAGAAACCAAATAATGGATTAATAAAGAAATATCCTAATACTACTCCAAGAAGTGAACCAATTATCAATGCTGGCACAAATGATATGATAAGTTCAATCATTAAATCTGATGTTTTATATCCCAAAGCCTTTAAGATACCAAATTCTCTTTGCTTCTTCTCGATTAAGCTTCTCACAAGAAGGAATAGCACAAATGCAATAACAAGAATTGAAATCACAAATATTCCAATAAAAATCATTAAAATCAAATTGCGATACACCTCTGTGAATGCTGAAATTGTCTTCATATAGTTTATACCTGTACAACTAAACATATTCATGTAATCATCAAGCACATCATCCACACTAGCATCATCATTGACATATATGTAATAACAAACACTAAATTCACTACCAAATGCTTTAAACGCTTCTCTTGTAAATACACAATCCTTACCCAAATTATCCGAATTTTGTGTAAATCCAGAAATGATAAAATCCAAACTTACTCCATCTATGCTAATTGAAATGGTGTCTCCTATTTCAAGCTTATTATCTATCGCAAATTTTGCCCCAATTCCTACTTCATTATTATAAAGAGGAGCTCTACCCTTGATGATTAAATCTTCCTCAATATCCTTACCATTACCAACGATTCTTGATTTAAGCACCTCATCCATACATGAAACGGAAGATTCGGAGCACAAATAGTATTTATAAACTCTTTTGTCACTACTAATTTCATTAATAAAGCTATTTTCATCATCATTGTCTTCAAATATAATAATTCCATCAGGAGTAATAGAACAAATTAACTTTATCATTGGATCAAAAGTTATAACTGCATTATGTAGTAAAAATACATTAAATACTGTTACAAAAGCTAAAACAAAAGTCGTAATAATCGTTGTAATATTGCCTCTTACATTATTTATAGCTGTCTTTAACCCTAATCTAATATTTAATGATTTTTTAGTATTTTCTAAAGGTAATACATTTCTTTTAAAACTATGTGTCATAATACCATTTCTTAATGCTACAATCGCATCTATATTTCTAACTTTAATTGATGACAGTAAAATAGTTAATAAAATCGCTAAAACTAATATTAAAACCGTAATGCCAAATGGGAAAATAATAAAATGAATGCTATATGGGATGCCTGTTTGACTAAGCAAGATATTATTCATAATTGGCATTAAAAGATATGAAGATGACGCACCTACAAGGCTTGAGGCAAAGGCGATAATTCCAAATTGAAACAAGAAAGATAATATCAAATCCTTAGATGTATATCCTAATGCCTTCAGAGCTCCTATTTTTTTCATATTTTGTTTAATATATTCACTTAAATTAGCGGCAGAAATAAAAATTGCGATCACTACGATTAATGATGCTAAAATCAAAATAATAATTGAAGCAATCATTTGTGTAATATATCTAGACATTGAAACTACATTAAAATTATTTCCATATATTACATTGGTATTTAAATCAGCTGATATCTTATCAGTAATGTATCCCTCATAGGTTTGTGACTTGCTTTGATCCTTAAGTCTAATAGATAAGAAATACCCCTTATAATTCTCCATATTCTCTTCTATCATATTATATGCGTTATCTGACAAACAAAACATCGTCATCGCACAGTTATTAGAACCAACCATTATTGAATTGAAGAATCCAACTACTTTAAATTCATATTCATTTGAAGTTCCAAAATTTATCTTAACATTATCTCCAAGCTCATATCCATTTCTTTTAAATAAATAAGGAAGATAAATTCCTTCTTCTGATAAGGTTTTACCAACAATATCCATCTTCCCAATACTCTTGTTAGCAGCTGTATTATAATCAACAATTACTGCTGAAGAAATAAAATTATCACTATTAAATGGAAGTTTAACTTCTAAACCATAAGCCTCTATGTACTCATATTCATCAACCTTATCATCATTAGATAATAAATTATCAATATAACTCTCATAATTATTATCCTTTGTGACTGTCATAATACTTACACTTTCAGCATTAAGCTTATCATGTAATCTATAAAAATTATCCTTATAATCAGTGACTAAAACAAGAGCTAAATTAAATAATAGTGCCGCAATAAACAATAACACTCCAACACAAATAGATGCTCCCTTACTTGTTTTTAAATTTGATTTAGATAGCAATATGTTCTTGTTCATAATTACCATCCCATTTCCTTAAGAAAACTATCTAATTTTTCATGCCTTTTTTTATCACCATGAACGTATTTTCCTAAATCACATTCACCCTCGATAACCCCATCATTTAAATATAGTATTCTGTTTCCTCTTCTAGCACTTTTAATATCATGAGTAACCATTACAATTGTTTGCCCATTCTCATTTAATTTTGTAAGGGTATTTAATACATCTAAGCTGGTCTTAGAATTTAAAGCACCAGTAGGCTCATCCGCAAATAAGACATTTGGCTTATTAATTAATGCTCTTGCAATACCCACTCTTTGAGCTTCACCGCCTGATAGTTGAGTTGGAAATTTCTGATAATTTTCCTCAACTACATCCACATCCTTAAATATCTTCTTAGCATTATCTAACACCTCTTTAGCATTCTTATTGGTTAATAATCCTGCCGCAAGCACATTATCCACAACATTCATTCCATCTACTAAATAGATTTGTTGAAATACAAATCCACAATTTGTTCTTCTAAATTTTGCAAGACCATCACTATTTAAATCTGTGATTTTAGTCCCATTAAAATCAATCTCTCCAAGCGATGGCTTGTCCATCCCTGACAGTGCATATAATAAAGTTGATTTACCTGCTCCTGATGGCCCCATAATAATTGTAAAATCATGCTCATAAAGCTCTAGATCAATATTCTTTAAAACATGCTGAAGCACTCCCCCATTGGAAAATGTTTTACATAGCTTATTTGTTTTAATAATTTCTTTTTTCATTTTCTAGCCCTCCTTGTTTTACAATTACATTATAGTCACTTAATTCTTAAACATCTTTAAGCAATTCTTAATTAATTCTTAATTTAACTTAAATGCAGGCTTATCTTACATAAAAATCCATGATTACCATTACTAACCTCTAATCTACCATTCATTCTTTCTAAGAAATCTCTAGCTAAAAATAAACCCAGTCCTGCCCCTGTTTTTCCGCTTGAATTAGCTCCTCTATGATATTTTTCTAATACTAATGATAAATCATCTATCGGACAACCATCTCCATAATCCTCAATTTCAAAAACCAAATAATCGCCAACTATTTTGGAATTTATATCAATTTTTGTATTGGCATATTTATAGGAATTGGAAATAATATTATCAAATACCTGACATAGTCTTAAGCTATCTGCATAAATAAGACATTCTGGTATCGGAGTTATGTTAGATAATTTCTTATAATCTGATGCTTCGATAATTTTATAAATATCACTTGATGAGATATCACTTGGCTTAACATCAAGTTTAGCAATTTCCTCTAATGATGAATCAAATAAATTGGATACAAGTGAATTAATTTGAATTGTTTTAGCATATATTTGTTCAAAAACTGGATTATTATTCATTGCCATTTGTAATTCAGAGGCAGCCATGATAGAGGCAACTGGCGTTTTAATATCATGACTAAGCTTAGCTATAAGCTCCTTTTTACTTTCATTAGCGATTCTTTCAGCTTCACGAGCCTTCTTAAGTTCTGAACGAAGAATATCAAAAGCTTCTGTAAATGAACCAAAGATATTCTTTTTATCCATTTCTAGTGGAACATCCAAATTACCATAGGCTATCATTCTCGCAAAGCTATCTAGCTTATTAAATGGATTGATAATCATTTTCTTCAAATGCAATGAATATAGATAAATAATCAATAAATCGAGAGCTGTAAAAAAAATAGTTATAACTCCTATTATCGTTACATTTCTTCTATAAACATCTAAATAATTATTATTGATAATTATATTGCCTAGAAGCTCACTATTCTCAGTTATATCTAAAATAATATCTCCATGAATAATTGCCTCATTTACCGTATCAGCCATTTTCCCGCTTTGATAAATCTCCCCATTTTTTAAAACAACAGTATAATCATATTTAAAAGAATCACTTAATTTATTAACATCGTATTCATTTTCTTTGATATAGTGTTCAATTCTATTAATCTCTACCATATCCATTCGGTACCCAGTAGTTATCTTTATAAAAACAACAATGGTTAAAATTTGAATTACAATAATAGATATAATACCTATCAATACGTTTTTTCTTTTCATAAACTAGTCCTCAAATCTATATCCTTCTTTATAAAGCGTAATAATAAATCTTGGATTCTTAATATCAGGTTCAATATATTCCCTTAAATGCCTTATATGAACATTAAGAGTTCCATCCTGTGTAAATGAATCATTCCAAACGTTACTAAATAACTCATCCTTTGATATAGCTCTTTTTCGATTATTAATAAAATAAGATAAAAGTTTAAATTCCATCGCTGTTAGCTTACATTCTTCTTTATTAACAAAAAGTTTCTTGCTGATAAAATCAACCTTGAAAAAGTCATTTTCATAGATATTGGTATTTTCCTTATATCTTTTTAATATTGCCTTTAGCTTAGCTTGTAATACCATTAGGGAATAAGGCTTTTCAATATAATCGTCACCACCAATTGACAAGGCAATTATCTTATCGTTGTCAGTATTTCTTGCGGATATAAATAAAATTGGAAAATCATTATCCTTTCGAACTTCCTTACAAAAATCATAACCGCTCTCATTTTCTAAATTTATATCCAAAAGCATTACAACAATGCTATTTTCCCTTAGGAAAGCTTTAGCGTCCTTAATACTACTAACCCATTTTGTTTTAATATCAAACATGTTTAAATACTCCTCAGTTGATTTACCAAGAAGCATTTCATCATCAACGATTAAGCAATCATACTTCATATCAATATCCTCCTTTGATTATATATATTATACAACAAAAAATGCCGTTAAATGGCATTTTTATTACCTTGACTTAATAAATCCGCATTATTCTCCAATTTATAAATAAATTTCATCATAAATATTAATAGAGCAATTAAGGCTAGAACCAATCCACCAGCACTTATAACATATCCAGATGATCTTCCAACACTAATATCATATTGTTTGCTTATAGCATCCGCTAAAACTCCACATATTGCAAAGGATACAACTGAACCAATTTGGGATAAAAAACCAATAACACCCCAAACTCTTCCTTGCTTTTTTTTATCAATATTGCTTCTAACTAGATAATCTAAAACTGTATTAGCAACCGGTAATGTTAAAAAAAATAAAAATCCAAATACTGAAATAATATAAATATTATCCGTCATACCAAAGCCTATCATTGCAAAACCAGCCATGATAAGTGCGAAGGCAAGTTTGTTTGTATGATGTTTTTTTATTCCAATAGCTCCAATTAAAATACTTGATACAAGCATTCCTGATGCGCATATTGATTCACAAATCCCAAAAACCCTACTGGATGCAAAATCTAATATTAAAGATTCACTTAAAACTTGAATGAAGCCCATAAATAAATTAATAAATGAAGTAATAATTACAAGTGCTAGTATACCTCTATTACTAAATAGCACCTTAAATCCTTCCTTGTAAAAATTTAAATTAACTTCTTCACTATAATTAATAGTAGTAATACCTCTTTTAATTACTAGTGTCACACCAACTGTAATAATGAAGGTACATATATCAATAATAAGTAAAATTTCTATATCAAAATAAGACAATAAAATTCCCGCAAGCAAAGGAGAAATTAAGAATCTAGATGACCCAGCAATTGATACAAGACCTGATGCTTTTGTGTAATTCTCCTTACCAACCAAATCTGTAATAGTAGCATTAAAAGCGGGCTGCATAAGACTTGAGAATGTTGATGAAATCAATACACCAGCATAAATATGCCATAAATCACATTTGTTTATGAGCATCATAACAAGAATAAATAATATTCCCATTCCTGATAGGCCATCACCTAGTACCATCATTAATCTTCGGTCATATCTATCAGCTAAAACACCTGCAAATATACTTAATAATAAGCTAGGTAAAAATCCACATAATGTTACTAATGCCATACTTGTAGCACTTCCTGTAGTCTTTAATACATATACTCCAAGGCCAAATGCTGTAAGCCCAGAGCCAATTGTGGAAATTAATTCTCCTAACCATAATATAATAAATTTCTTATAATTTGTCATCTTTATCACCAGTTTTTATTATATAGATTAAAATCCTATAAATCCTTAAGAGAATCTTAATTAATTCTTAAATAAAAAATGGATTACTTGGTTTTAACCCAAATAATCCAAACTTCTTTATCCAAATAATCTTAACACATCATTAAATGATATATATACAAATAGCAGCATCAATAAGATAAACATAATATTATGAATTGTGTTTTCCACGTTTTTATTTACCTTTTTACGTGTGATAGCCTCGTATGCAAGGAATACTAATCTTCCACCATCTAAAGCTGGAATTGGAAGAATATTTAACAATCCAATATTTACACTTAAAAAGGCCACAAAGGCAATATATGATATCAATCCACCAGTTAAGGAATTTTTAATCAATGTAAATATTCCAATAGGTCCTGATAAATCACTAACCCCAACATCATTAGATCCACCAAATAACAATCCTAAGGTTCCAAACACCTCTCCAACACAATTTCCAATGCTCTTAAATGCATTTACAAAGCTTCCAAAAAAGGAAAATTTATAGGTAGGTGAAATACCAATGATGGAATCATATTTTTCAATACCAATGACATCAAGTGTTTTTTGATCTAAGGTATTTACCACTGCTGTTTTTGCCTCACTACCTCTTAAATAAGAGACCGTAATCTTATCACCATTAATTTTATCACTTACATCAATGATATCGGCCCAGCTTTTGATTTCGTAATTCACACCTTCAAAGGAAATACTAGTTATGATGTCTCCATCAATTAATCCTGCTTCTTTAGCTTTGGTTGTGTAAATATAAATTCTAACACCTTGTTCTGTAACATCATCACTAAATCCCATGATACCAATATCACCAACATAAATAATCGGATTAATTGTTAAAGGAATATTTACACCATCTCGAGAGACAACAATATTTACTGATTCTGATTTTATTGATTGATCCAAATATTCTCCAACATCATACCAGTCTTCTACCGGATTTCCATTAATTGATATAATTTTATCGCCCTTTTTGATTTCATAAGCAGGACCATTAACATATTCCCCACCTATACTGTATCGCTTTTCAACTCCACCAACAACCGAGCTCTTAGTATTAGCTACTCCTGTTGCGAAGCATACAATCAAAAATAGAAAATAAGCTAAAACAAAATTCATCGCAGGACCAGCCACAACAGTTAGGAATCTTTGTAAAAGAGTTTTAGATTCAAATGAGCGGCTGTAAGGGGCTATTTGTTGCGTTTTTTTAGCACTTTCCACGTATAAGGCATTCTCTAAAACACTATATTTTTTATACTCATCGTTAACTAAAATCTCAATATATAGTTCACTATTTTCTCCATATAAATCAAATGATACAACTTTTCCAAAAACCTCAGCTTTTTCAATATCATTTAAAATTATTTCCTTAACACAATCATCTTCTAAGTTTAGCCCTATTTCTTGGTCAATATTAATAACACCAATACCAACCCCTTCACCAGCCATACTAACAAATCCACCAATTGGTATTGCACGAATACCATAGGTTGTTTCACCTTTTTTTTTGCTCCATAATACAGGGCCCATTCCAATTGAATAATCATAGCATAAAATACCCGATTTCTTTGCAAAAATAAAATGCCCTAGCTCGTGTAATGATATGATTAAACATAAAGCAAAAATAAAGGCTAATATTGCTATCAAAGTTGTCATTATTCTCCTCCTAAATATTTCTCTTTAATCTTTTTATCCATCAAAATGATTTCATCTAATGAAGGAGTGAAATTTTCAAAATTATCTAGTTCCTTCTTAACGATCTCTTCAATCTCTAAAAATGATATTTTCCCATTTAAAAATAACGTTACCGCTGCTTCATTACTTGCATTTAGAACAACTGGGGCAATTCCACCCATTTTTCCAGCCCTATATGCATATTCAAGCATTGGAAATCTCTTAAAATCCATTGGTTTAAAATGCAAATCACCTAAAACTAATGGGTTATTATATTCCACTCTATTTCCACCATTAATCGCATAAATAATTGGCATTCGCATATCAGATACACCCAATTGAGCTTTGATACTTGAATCCTTAAATTCAACTAATGAATGGACAATTGATTCCTGATGTAAAATTGTTTCTATTTGTTCATATGGGACATCAAATAAATGATGAGCTTCGATAACCTCTAATCCCTTATTCATCATTGTTGCACTATCAATAGTAATTTTGCTCCCCATCTTCCAATTTGGATGATTTAGGGCATCACTAACTGATACATTAACTAATTCATCTCTAGATTTATCTCTAAATGATCCACCACTAGCTGTGATAATCAATTTTTTTATATCCTCATGCTTCTCCCCTTTGATAGCTTGCCAAATTGCAGAATGTTCACTATCAATTGGTAGTAGCCTTACTCCATATTCTTTCACCAATTTTTTAATAATATCTCCAGCCATTACTAGTGTTTCCTTATTGGCTAGTGCAATATCCTTCCTAGCCTTAATTGCTTCAACAGTTGGTTTTAAACCAACACTTCCCATTAAAGCATTAACAAGCATCCCATTTTTATATCTAGAAACCTCTAGTAATCCTTCATCCCCATATACAAATTTTATGTCCGGATACTTATTTTCAAAACCTGTTTTTTCCCTTAAACAAACGATTTCTGGTTTGAATTCATCGATAACTTTTTTAGCATAATCCTTATCTCTTCCTAATGAGCATCCGATTAACTTATGATTATATTCTCTAATGACATCTAACGTTTGTTTACCAATTGAGCCACTAGCTCCCAATAAGAAAATATTCATATAAAACCATCCCAATTACATTGCTTTTAAAATTGCACAAACAATTGTTAAAAATAATGAAACATATAATGATGAATCAAAACGATCTAACACTCCGCCATGCCCAGGAAATAAATTTCCATAATCCTTAATATCATTATCACGTTTCATCTTAGAAGCCACTAAATCGCCAATTTGTCCTAAAATGCTTGTAAACACAGTTAAACAAACAATAACAATTATTTCTACTGTTTGACTTAAATCTGTAAAGTTTGAAATAATTGTTCTACCAGCTGTATCATCAACAAATCCAAACCATGATTTATAATTTAAGGCAAATAAGCTCGCAATAATTGTCGCAATTATGGTTCCACCAATACTACCTTCCCATGATTTTTTAGGACTAATTGTTGGGGCCATCTTATGCTTACCAAAATTCATACCCACTGCATAAGCGAAAATATCAGTAAAACATGCCACAATAAATAAATAGATAATCATTCCACGACCAAAGGTTCTTAAAACACCCATCGCCGCAAAGCCAACTGCCACATAACTGATTGTTAAAAACGTTCTACCAGCCACTTCACTATCAAATTTCTTATCAAACACTAGCAATAATCCGATAAAAAGCATATTGAATAAAGATACAACACCAGCGGCACTCAACATAACTAATGTTGCTCCTTTAGTTATATCTCCACTAAACGAATAGTACCATACAAATGATAAAGCCGCAAAATTTAGAAGTGTCAAAAAGACTGTTGAACCTTTTGCGAATAAAGATATTTCCTTCTTCGCTTTAAATAAATTTAACATTTCAAAACTAGCGATAAAAGCTAAAATTCCTGAAAAAACAATAAATTGAAACATTGTTGTGCAAAGTAATATTGGCACAAGGACTGCCGCGATACAAATACCTGTTATAATTCTTGTTTTCATTTCTTTTCCTCCTTAAGACCACCATGTCTTCTTTCTCTTTGTTGAAAGCTTGAAATTGCTTTATAAAGCTCTTTTTTGTTAAAATCAGGCCATAATGTTTTAGTAAAATATAATTCAGCGTATCCCAATTGCCATAATAGGAAATTAGAAATTCTTAATTCCCCACTGGTTCTAATTAATAAATCTAGTGGCTTTAAATCTTTAGTAAAAAGATTCTTTTCAATTAACTCCGGCGTGATTTCTTCAACAGATATTTTTCCTCTATTAACCTCTTCAGCGATGATTTTTGTAGCCTCGCATATTTCATATCTTGATCCATAATCTAGGCATATAGTTAAATGTAAGCCTTTATGATCGCTTGTAATTTCTTCTAACTCTAAAACTAACTGTAATAATTCCTTAGGAATCTTAGTTCTTCTTCCTATAAAAGAAATCTTGATATTTGATTCTTTAATTTTATCTAAGTATTTTCTGATTTCTTTAACAGGCTCTGTCATTAAAAAATTAACTTCTTCATCTGGTCGATTCCAATTCTCAGTAGAAAATGCAAAAACGGTTAACTCTTTGATTCCAATTTCATCACATAATATGGCAATATCTTTTAAATTATATGCACCTTTTCTATGACCAAAAGTTCTTGGCATCATTCTTTTTTTAGCCCAACGCCCATTTCCATCTAAAATAATGGCAATATGTTCTGGTAATGGTTTACTAAATATATCTGGCATCTTTCTAATCATCATAATCACCTATTATATATTATACATTATTTTCTACGAAAATAAAGAAAAAACATTGTAAACAAAAAAAGAAATGATTTAAATCATTTCATTTTTTTAATCTATTCATAGATGTTTTTATAACCTGAATTAAACAAACGTGATATTATCATAAACAATTTATTTAAACAATACACTAATAAACCTAAAGCTATAATAATAAGCCAAAGCCATATAAAGATTGTTCCAATGACATAATATATAGTTCCTGCCGACCAATTAGTAATAAAATTATATATCACTTTAAGGAAATTATATATAATACAAAAAAAAGCATCCATTAAAAACAAAACATTGCATATTACAAATAAGACAAAAGTAAGTATTTTTCTAATAATACTTGAATTAATATAGTTCCCATAAACATTTTTTATATCTTCGCACAAATCGTCTAAACGAAGTTCAAAAAAACTATTACCCATAATATCCCCCTTTTAATTAACCTAATGCGAATACTTTCTTTCCCCTATTTTTACTATAACATAAACTATAATGCTTATTAATACAACCCCAAAAAATAATGATATTAAACACGAAATAATTAAATATGAAAAGTTTAATATTAATACCCCATTAGAATAACTATCAATTTTATTGATAACAATTAAAACTATGGTCGACGAAGATAAAATGCTTAATATGTAAGAAAATAAATATGCTATTAAATGCTGTAAAAAAACAATTCCCGTGATAGATTTTCTTGATAAACCATAGTTAAACAAAACCTGATATTGCTTTCTACTTTCAGCATATTCCATATAACTAAGCGATAATGTTAATGAAAAAAAACCAGCAAATATCATCGCCAAGAATACTAAAAATATTTTAATTAGTGTTCCACCATATTTTTCTAATTTTTCATACATATCTATTGCTTCATAGTTTGAAGCTACAAAACTAACCCCATACTTTTCATTCAACTCATTAATTCTCAAATCAATGTCTTTAAAGTCATTAAAATATATTATAATTGATTTTAAATTATATAATTCTTTGTTAGGAAAATTTTTCATTTCAATATCTTTTGAAACTATTATATAGTTTTGTTCATATACATCAATAAATTTATCTTTTATTATTCCAACTATTTCTGCATCCCTTATAAAATCTTCTGAAATTAGATTACCCATTTTTCTTTCAAAACATAAATCAATATGTTTTCCTATTAATTCTTTCCCATCAAACCCTAGATTTAAAACCATTGATTCATTTATTAGAATTTGATTATTCTCTTTTGGCATGTTTCCAGTAATAATACTCTCATTATTCTTTTTTTCATAATTATCCACAAGAAACTGTGGAAACATTTTACTATAATCAATCATTTCTCCAATAATAGTCATTCTTTTATTGATTTCTTTATCATCAATGTTTATTTTAGTGATACTGAATCCTGAAGTTATTGAAGTAGAAATATACGTGGCTTTAATATACTCCTCATCAAAAACTTCGGTTTTTAAATAATTCTCCGCTATCATTTGTGCTTTACTATTTGCACTTTGTTGATTTAAAATATTAGACTTACTTCCTTCTATAATGAAACAATTCAATAAGAAAACCAACAAGAAAAATGAAATGATAAAATAGGAAAACATTAGTTTCAAATATATTGGCTTCTTGTTAATGTTTTTAAATGCAATCTTAAAATGATTCCCTAATCTCATTCTATTTCAGCTCCTATCGTTATTGTCTTCAGTCTCTTTTTTATACTAAAATATAAAAAGGCTGTTACAATAGCTATATTAACAAAAATAAAAATCATAACTGAGCCAAAGCTTATCCTAATTCTTATGTTTTCAAAATTAGTAAGCAATATTTCTGATACTATATGATTGATCAATAATGATAAAGGAACAATTATTACTGTTGTTAATATTAGCGAAAAAAACAATACAAGAAAATAGCTCAAAAAAACCTCATACTTTTTAAAACCTATTGCTTGCATCAAGCTAAAGAAATCAGTTCTTCTAAACAAAATTATATCAAAAAAATTAATCATAACCAATGAAAACATTAATGTGAAAAAAATCGATATGAAATTAAAAATAGATTTACTAATATATAAAAAATCATATATTCCCATTAACCCATAGTAATCAATATTATTAAACCTATTATCCTTGATTTTTTTATATACAATTTCTGCACTGTTTTTTTCAAAAAAAAGCTTAATACTATTTTTTTCATTTCTTGTATATTTCTCATACAACAAATTAGAAAAAACGATATCTACATCTTCATCAGTAAAACTACCAATAGTTTCCACATTGATTATTTCATCATCAATTATTAGTTGTATATTCTGAGGGAAATCATATTTATCATTTATAAATACCTCATTTATTACCAAATCGACCTTTGAATATTCTTTAACAACAAAATCAGATTTAGAAAAATTATGGCAGTAAATAATATTTGCTCCTTCTAATATTGGATTAAATTCTTTTATATGGTTGGAAAGAGATTCATCACTTACTTCGTAAAAAAAATCTTTAAACTGCATAGAATCATTTTTTGATAAATCACATATTTTTATGTTTATTGATTTTAAATCTTGAAACAGGTAATCATTTAATTCCTTACTTATATTAAAACTAAACGAATAAAAACATATTGAAATAGCTCCAATGATTGATAATAATAACGAGAAAAAAGCAAATAGCTTAAAATTATTCTTGATTTCTAAAAAACTAATCCGACATTTTCTCATTAATGATTTTCCCATCACTTATCGTATATATTTTTTTTGCCAATTTAGCTTGCTCCATATCATGAGTAACTAATACTATTGTTTTTCCCTCATTGTTCAATTGTACTAAAATATCTAAAATGTTTTTGGAATTGATTGAATCAAGTGCTCCACATGGCTCATCAGCAAGGATAATATTTGCATCAGCCACAAGAGCTCTAGCTATTGCAACACGCTGTTGTTCACCACCAGACAATTTTGAAGCTTTTGTATACAACTTATCCATGATTCCCATTTTCTCGCTTATGTTTTTAATTCTATTTTCTCTTTCTTTTTTAGAAATATTTCTTATTAATAATGGCATTTCAATATTTTCAAACACAGAATAGTGTCCATCCAAAAAATATGATTGATATACATATCCAAAATTATTTTTACGTATCTCTGTAATTTTACCACTTTTCCCTTTTTCGACCATTAACCCATTTAATTCATATAACCCATCAAAATCCTCAAGCAATCCTATCACTTTAAGTAAAGTTGTTTTTCCACTCCCGGATTTTCCTATTATAGAAACAAAATCCCCATTATTTATAGATAAAGAGATGCCCTTAAGCACCTCAGTATTTCCGTATTTTTTTTTAATGTTCGTTATTTTTATCATACTACTCACCTACCAAAGTAATAGTGATAGTATCGCCAAAATTTATAAAAATATCGGCGTATGAATTATTATCTATTGTGTTTTTCACTTGTTTAATCACTATTTGTTCATTAGTAGATTCAATAGTAAATCCTCTAACATTCTTATAATATTCAATAATATAATCTTTATATTCTAATGAAATCGTGTCTGTTCCTACATTATAAACTGGACTAATGAATTGTGGAAATGGAATTGTGTAATGTTCTATCCCTGTTTCAACAATAACCTGAGTATAATCGCATCCTAAGACATACTTGTTTTTTTCATTACTAGAAAATTTTTCTTTTAAAACAAAATAATATCCATCTTTTAAGAAAGTTACTTGAGTGTTTTGGGAGTCATCGTAAATAGTTGCCTCTGTTATCATTTTTTTCATTTCTTCTAAAGTGCAATTAGAACGAAAAAACACTGCATATTCTTTACTTGGAATTATCTCACATTCACAAGTTAAGCTAATAGACACATCACCAAAAATTGATTCAGCTATTATGGTATTATTTTCAAATTTTTTCTCTTTTTTATCACATCCAACTAACACAAATGCTAGTACAATAATAAACAATAATCTTCTAAAAACCTTTTTCATTTTTTTTACTTATCCTTTCCCTTTTTTTTACTCCCCTATAAATTATTATATTGTTTTTTCCTCATCAAGTCCAGTACTTTTTATGATCTACTTTATTCATAATTAAACAATTATAAGCATTAATATATAAGAACTACTATTCATATTAGAAAAATTTTCAATAAAAAAAGATATTTATAAACACAATGTATCTATAAATATCTTATCATTTTAAAAAATCTTTAAATTACACAGTCATTAATTCTTTTTCTTTTGCTTCAGTTAATGTACCAACATTAGCAACAAATTTATCTGTTAATTTTTGAACATCTTCCATATATCCTTTTTCATCATCCTCAGGTAATCCCAATTTTTTAATTGCATCATTAGTATCTCTGCGGATATTTCTAATGGCTACCTTAGCACCTTCTTCAAACTTACCTAAGTTCTTTACCATTTCACGGCGACGTTCTTCTGTTAATCTTGGGAAAGTTAAACGAATTGTAACGCCATCATTTTGTGGTGCACATCCTAAATCACAAGCACTAATTGCATGTTCAATCGCTTTTAATGTTGATTTATCAAAAGGCTTAATTAATAATTGGTTAGCCTCAGGTACGCTAATACTTGCTACTTGTTTAACAGGTGTATTAACACCATAGTATTCAATTGAAACCAAATCAAGAATAGCTGGATTAGCACGGCCAGTTCTAATTTGTGTAAATTCACGTTTTAAAGCTTCAATAGCTTTTTCCATCTTTTCTTCTGCTTCTAATAAAATCATTTCAGGCATTTCTATTTCCTCCTATTTAATAATTGTTCCGATTTCTTCACCCATAGCAACCTTCAAAATGTTTCCTGGGGTATTCATGTTAAAAACACGAACTTCAATATTATTATCTCTAAATAAAGATGAGGCAGTTGAATCCATTACTTGTAATCCTAAAGTTAAAACCTCTTGATGAGTTAATCTAGTATAGAATTTAGCATTAGGATTTTTTCTTGGATCTGAATCATAAACTCCTTCAACACCATTTTTGGCCATTAATACTGCATCAGCATCAATTTCCGCTCCTCTGACAGCAGCTGTTGTGTCAGTTGAAAAATATGGTACTCCAGCTCCACCAACAAAAATTACAACACGCCCTTTTTCTAGATGTCTGATTGCTCTTCTTCTGATGTATGGTTCTACTGCTTGACGAGACTCAATAGCTGACATAACTCTAGTTGAAACTCCTAATCGCTCTAAAGCATCTTGAACAGCTAATCCATTCATGATTGTCGCAAGCATTCCCATATAATCAGCTTGTACTCTTTCCATTCCAAGCTCACTTGCTGTTTTACCACGCCAAATATTTCCACCACCAACAACAATTCCAACACTAATTCCTGCATCACTTACACTTTTAATTTCTTCAGCAATGCTATTAACAGTACGCGGATCAATACCAAATTCTGTATTACCCTTTAAAGCTTCTCCACTTATTTTTAATAAAATACGTTTATATTTCACAAGTATCACTCCTTATTTAGAATAAAGGGAGAAAAGCCTTTCTCCCTATAATGATTATTTCATTTGTGCAGCAACTTCAGCAGCGAAATCTACTTCAGCTTTCTCAATTCCTTCTCCAACTTCAAGACGAATATAATTTAAAATACTACCTTTGTTATTAGCAACAAATTTTTCTACAGTTTCATCAGGATTCTTAACGAATGGTTGATTTAATAAACAAATCTCTTTTAAATATTTGTTTAAACGTCCCATAACCATCTTTTCAACGATAGCAGCTGGTTTACCTTCGTTTAAAGCTTCTTGAGTAAGAATATTTTTTTCTTGTTCAACTACTTCAGCACTAATATTTTCTTGTGATAAATATTTAGGGTTAATAGCAGCAACATGCATTGCTACATCCTTAGCAACATCTTCATTAGCACCTTCAAGTAATGTTAAAGAAACAATTCTTCCTCCCATATGCTTGTAAGCACCAAAGTTTTGGCTATCAGTCTTAGTAAAACGTGAAACTCTTCTTAAAGTAATTTTTTCACCAATTGAAGCAGTAGCCTCAGCTAATAAAGTTTCAACTGTTTTTCCATCTTTTTCTAATTTTAATGCACAATCTGTACATTTTGCATCACTATCAACAATAACTTCACCAATTGTTTTTAATAGATCTAAAAATTGAGCATTCTTACTAACAAAGTCAGTTTCAGAGTTTAACTCAAAAACAACTGCTTGATTTCCTTTAACGATTACATCGCATAATCCCTCTGCAGCAATTCTATCAGCCTTTTTAGCAGCCTTTGCAATACCTTTTTCTCTTAACCAAGTGATAGCAGCATCGATTGTTCCTGTTGCCTCTAAAGCTTTTTTACAATCTAACATACCAGCACCAGTTTTTTCTCTTAATTCTTTTACCATTTGTGCAGTAACCATTTTAAATTCCTCCATATATATTTTATAAAAAATAGGGATGAACAAGCTCCATCCCTACTGTAAATTACTCAGCTGTAGTATCCTTAGCAGCTTGTGGTTTAGCTGTTTTTTCAGCTTTATTATTTTTTCTTGCACCTGGCTTTTTTTCACCATTTTCAGCTTTTACATATGGTTTTTTAGCAGGTTTTTCTTCGCTTTTTGCCATTTCAGCTGGATCAATTGTCTCATCTTCAAATTTTTCAACTGTTCCACCTTGTGCTTCGATAACTGCATTACCCATTACCCATGCAACTAATTTAACAGCTCTAATAGCATCATCATTAGCTGGGATAACATAGTCTACATCATCTGGATCACAGTTAGTATCTACAATACCAAATACAGGAATTCCTAAAATTCTTGCTTCTAGAATTGCATTTCTTTCTTTACGTGGATCAACGATGAATAATGCTTCTGGCACTTTCTTCATATCTTTAATTCCACCTAGGAATTTTTCTAATTTTTCAATTTCATGTCTTAATTGAGCAACTTCTTTTTTAGGTAGAGATTCAAAAGTTCCATCTTTTTCCATAGTGTATAAATCTTGTAATCTCTTAATTCTACGACGAATTGTTTTGAAGTTAGTTAATGTTCCACCTAACCAACGTTGATCAACATAGAATTGACCTGTACGAGCTGCTTCTTCTTTAACAGCCTCTTGTGCTTGTTTTTTAGTACCAACAAATAATACTCTACCACCGTTAGCAACAATATCAAACAATGCTTTGTAAGCAACTTCGATTTGTTTAGCTGTTTTTTGTAAATCGATGATATAAATACCATTTCTTGAAGTGTAGATGTATTGTTTCATTTTTGGGTTCCATCTACGTGTTGCGTGTCCGAAATGAACACCTGATTCTAGTAATTGTTTCATTGAAACTACTGACATTTTTCTTTTCCTCCATTTTTTTGTTTTTTCCTCCGAATTCTTCAACGTATCTAGCCACTAATTTATTTAGCACTTGACTATTTACTCCAAACTCGTGTGTATTTTTAATTCATACCTTGTATAATATATCATAAATACTTTTCAAACGCAAGAGTTTTTTAGATAATTATAAATTATCTTATTATTTCATAATCAAAAAATCTCTCGCGGAAATTAATGCATTCTTTAATCTCCTCATCAGTATAATTGCGATTACCAATTGAAACCACTAATTTATCACCTATTTTTTCCTCACTTTTTAAAACAGCAATTATTCTTCCTTTAAATTCCTCAACTGGTGTATCAATCCCAATTAAATAGGCATCCATTTGAATGTTAGAAATATCCACAGTTCCAAAATTTATCGGATAAACCAAATCAGGAAAGCTGGGATGACAATCACCAATCGCGAATACAGTCTTGCCACAAACTATCTTACCAATAAAATTTTCATAAATTGTTCTATTATCCATCATTTTACCTTCCTGTACTTCCAAATCCACCAAGTCTTTCAACAAGAGAATTATCATTATCTGTTTTTAAATATTTTTCAAAAATACCTTGAGCTACTCGATCATATTTCTTAATAATCACTTCTTCATTAGAAAAATTATAAAGCATAATCATAATATGACCTTCATTATCAGGATTATTGTAATAATCACTATCGATTATTCCTACATTATTCGCAAGCATTATTCCCTTTTTCATCGCAAGTGAGCTTCTAACATAAATCTTTAAAACCTCATCATCGCCCATATATGCCTTAAGACCTGTTTCAACTAAACAAACGCTCTTTGGCATGATTATATAATCTTTGATTACTTCAATATCATATCCCGCAGAAGATGCAGTTTTTCTAGTTGGAATATTGACATATTCACCCTTATATTTGCTTATTACCTCGAAACCTCTCATTGGCAATTTCCTCCTTCAGCTTTTTAATAATCATTATTTCACGAATAACGAAAAGTGGCTTATTTAATACCTTTTCATTTGCTTCTAATGCATCATCAAGGCTTATCCACTTAACCTTATAATTCTTTTCATGCTTTTCTAGCTTCTTAACTCCAAATCCATTAGTATTGCAAAAATAATAGAATGTTCTTTGCTTAAAATAATTATTCTTAAACTTGTGATTTTTTATTTCATCAATATATCCGAAGGTTTTAAACACCCTGTCAACCTTCATCCCTGTTTCTTCTAATACTTCTCTTTTTAAACCCTTAATATTATTTTCATACGGTAGTAACCCACCACCAGGAAAGAAATAATTATCATAGGTATCCGAAAAAATCATTAAATACTTATCCTTTTTTCTAATAATTGCTCTAACAACTACCCTATCTATAGTTTCAACATCATCTGTGATATTGTTGTCCCTTAAAACCCCAACTTCAATCATTAAATATTATAAACCTTACTATATTTTTCAATCAAATAATCAATATAATAATTTGGATCAAATCTGCCAACGGCATTTTCAAAAATATCCTTTGATTCCATTGAGCTACTATAGATATGTATTTTTTCTTTTAACCACTCATTAATTTTTTGAGTTGTTTCTAAATTATTTAAAACATCAAAATCCTTTTGCATATGAGCAAATATTTGACTAGCATATGCACTACCTAATGCATAAGTTGGAAAATATCCAATAGATCCACCAGACCAATGAACATCCTGCAGTATTCCTAAAGAATAATTTGGAACATCCAATCCTAAATATTGTTTAGTTAATTCATTCCATTTATCTGGTAATTCATTAACCTTTAAATCTCCATCAATCATCATTTTTTCTAAATCGTATCTAAGCATAATATGTAACGGATACGTTAATTCATCCGCCTCTGTCCTAATAAATTGAAGAGCAACCTCATTAATATGCAAATAGAAATCGTCAAGACTAACATCAACTAATTCTTCTTTAAAAATATCCTTCAACTTATTATAATGAATACTCCAAAACTCTTTACTACGTCCGATAATGTTTTCAAAGAATCTCGATTGTGATTCATGCATAGCCATTGATGCTCCGCCACTTAAAAATGTATCATTATATTTTGGATTTCCTTGCTGCTCATAAATTGAATGTCCCAATTCATGAATTGCTGAAAAAATGCTTGATATCAACAAATCCTCATAGTAATGAACTGTAAATCTGACATCATTTGTCCCATATCCTGATGTGAAAGGATGAACACTTTCTTTAACTAATCCACGGTTTTTATCAAAACATAAAACATCCATTAAATACTTTACAAATTCTTTTTGCTTATCAATATCAAACTTACCCTTTAAAGCATTGCTATACTCTAATTTTTTGGAACTAACAATCTTAACAAAAGGGACTAATTTTTCTTTTAAACAATTAAAGAATACATCATATTCCTTAGTAGTCATATTCTTTTCATACTCGTTTAACAATACATCATATCCCTTTAATTCATCAGTCTCCCAATACTTACATAATTTCTTATTAAACTCAATGATCTTTTCTAAAGTTGGCGCAAACATATCAAAATCATCCGCCTCTTTAGCTTGCGCCCAAATGTTTTGACTTTCAGCTAATAAAACCTGATAAGCAACATACTCGTCCATCGGAATTTTTTTAACCTTTTCGATATCTTCTTTCATTTTACTAACCTCATAGGCTAAATCTGCATCTAAATCATTTCTTTTGCTTAGTTCATCTACAATAGCATTGAACTCATCAGATACTTGTATCTTATAACGTTCTTCTGATAACACTCCAAGATATAGACTACGCTCTTTAAAGCATTCCTTAGGTGCTTCAGTTTCTGAGTCCCATGAGACTAAATAATCTATGTAATTATAGGCATTAATTTTAGTGCGATATGCCATATAACTTTTTAATACCTCATCCATGCGAAACCCTCCTCATAAGTTCTTTAAATCTATTATACCATATAAAAAAAAAATACTCAATCTTTGAGTATTATAGTGGGGGCATTTGGTAAGGAATCATCCCTACCAAACTATTTTTAGAATCCAAAGAAGCAGCAGCTATTTCCACGTCTATTATTATTGTCGCAATCTAAAGAGAAATCTTCAATATATATTTCTAATGCTCTTCTAATAATCTTACATAAATCACAATCAATAATACATTCTACAGGATCTGTAAATACCATTGCTTCAAAGAAGTCAAATTCGTTGCAGCAATTTTCAGTTTTAACAATCTCTGCAATCTTAAACACTGCTGATGGTAAGCAACATGGTGATGCATAAACAATTAGTTTATTTCCATCCTTCACAACGTTGACACGGTATGGTGTACCATCCACTTCAATTAATTGTTTGAAATCCTCAAATTTATTCATTCTTTATCCCCCTATGTATCTTTTCGATACATTATATAATATGAAAAAAATAAACGCCGGTATAGGCATTTTATTTTTTTGCACGAGGATGTGCTAATTTATATACTTCCTTGATGTTTTCCTTTGAAACATGTGTGTAAATTGTTGTTGTTTGGAGCTTTTCATGTCCTAAGAGTTCTTGCACGCTCCTTAAATCTGCCCCATTATCAAGTAAATGAGTCGCAAAACTATGTCTTAACATATGAGGAGTAATCTTAAAGGTTTCATGGCAATCATCAATAATCTTATTTAGAATGATCCTTACTCCACGAGGAGTTAGGCTTGTACCCTTATAATTGATTAATAAAATACGGTTATTAACATCTTCACTATGCGCTAATAATTGTGACCTTGCCAAGGTTAAATAATCTCTTAAAGCTTTAATAACTCCATTGTGTAAGGGAACATAACGATCCTTTGCGCCTTTACCATGCTCAACTAACAATTGATTAGCACTAAAATCAATATGCCTTATTTCTAAACTGCACAATTCACTAACACGCAAACCACAGCTATATAATAGCTCCACAATCAAATAATTTCTAATACCTAATGGTGTATCCGTTTTAATTGATTTAAACATCATTTCAATCTCATCAAGCTTGATTTCATGTGGTAATTTTTTATCAACCTTTGGCATTGATAAATACTTAAAAGGATTTTCTTTAGCAAGTCCCTCACTCACTAAAAAATCATAAAATGTTCGAAGAGAACTAATCTTACGGGAAATACTAGTTTTAGAAATACCCTTAGCATCCAAATGTCCAATAAAATTACGCGCATGTCTTTCTTTTTGAAATGAACATAGATCAAAAGCTAACTGAAACTCATCAACAAATTTTTTTAAATCTAAAACATCTTCAATATATGCTAAAACTGTATTTGGACTATAGTTTTTTATTGATTCTAAATATTCCTTAAAACGTAAAATACTTTCTTCCAAGATTATCACCTCCTACAACTTATTAATAAACTCCTTCATCACTTCTAATCCACGCTTACCATATAAAAGCTTTCTTTCCTTTTTACTATGCTTATATCCTAATTCAGGAACGATTCCATAGTTTGCATTCATCGGTTGAAAGTTTTCATTTGGCGTTGTAATATAATTTGCCATTGCTCCCATCATTGTCTCAGTTGGAAAAACAACTAATTCTTCATTACATAAACGCTTATACATATTAATTGCCGCATACAATCCTGATGCCGCACTCTCAACATATCCCTCAACACCTGTGATTTGGCCAGCAAAGAAAATATCTGGATTTTTCTTATATTGATATGTGTTATTTAAGCATTTTGGTGAATTGATATAAGTATTCTTATGCATGACACCATAACGTAAAATAACTGCATTTTCTAATCCCGGAATCATATGAATAATCTTCTTCTGTTCTTCCCATTTTAGATGAGTTTGAAATCCAACTAGATTATACATACTACCGAGTGAATTTTCTTTTCTTAACTGCACTACTGCGTATGGTCTCTTCCCATTATGTTCCAACCCAACAGGCTTTAAAGGGCCAAATAACAACGTTTCCTTACCTCTTTTAGCCATAACTTCTACTGGCATACATCCTTCAAAAACTTTAAGTTCAAACTCTTTTGATTCCACACACTCTGCGGTAATTAAAGCATTGTGAAAAGCTTCAAATTCCTCTTTGCTCATCGGGCAATTCAGATACGCCGCCTCTCCCTTATCATATCTACTCTTCAAATATACAATATCATAATTGATTGTATTTCCATCAATAATTGGTGCTACTGCATCAAAAAAATAAAAATCTTTTTCATCCATCATCTCTTTAATTTTGCTAGATAAGCTATCGCTTGTAAGTGGACCTGAAGCAATAATAACCTTACCATCTAAAATTTCGGTAACCTCTTCATTTATAACCTCAATATTTGGATGATTACTAATCTTTTCAGTAATATATTCACTAAACAAACTACGATCAACTGCTAAAGAACCACCAGCAGGAACACTCGTTGCTAGTGCCGCTTCCATAATGATTGATCCAAGCATTTTCATTTCTTCCTTTAAAAGACCAACAGCAACTTCAATTCCTGATGCTCTTAAGGAATTTGAACAAATAAGTTCCGCAAACCCACCACTCTTATGTGCAGGAGTCATTTTTTTAGGTCGCATTTCATATAATTTTACTTTAACTCCTTTATTTGCTAAATACCAGGCTGCTTCGCATCCAGCAAGTCCAGCTCCAATTATTTTTACCATGTTTATCACCAATCCTATTATACCTAATTAATTAAAAAAAGAAAAGGCAAACAAGCCTTATCCTATAACAATTCTATTACCAGGAACCAACCAATTGCCTTCATTATATTTAATTAAATCATCAATTGAGGTATTTGTTTTTTTCGCAATTGTAAAAACTGTATCACCATTGGTAACTGTATAATACTTTTTATCCTTTTCCTTAAGAACGATTTTTTGACCAGGAACCAATTCTAAATCATATATATCGTTATACATCTTAAGCTCTTCAATCATCTTTCCAGATTTATCGGAGATAACATTAATCGTATCATTTTTTACCGTCTCATAGATATTACTATTATTCTCCTTCATATTAGGTATTAATAATACCTGATTAGGATAAATAACTGTACTACCTAAACTATTTAATCGCATTATTTCCTCAACATTAACACCATACACTTTGGCAATATTATACAAGGTATCACCTTGCTTAACTAAATATTCAACATATTCCTCACGAAATTCTTTCATACAATACATTATTTCACCTTCCAAAATAATATATGTATTTTTTCTAAAAAAATCTATGCATTTTTCCTAGAATAAGCTAACATTTTCATTAATTTCATCATCCAAATAGCCTGCTCGATTAAAAATTGGCACTGCAACCCTTAAAACAATGAATAAAACAATTGATTGAGGCAATAAATATGCAATATTTTTTGGTAAAGATATGAATAACATATAATCATACATCGCATCAAAGGATAAACTGGCATACATCTTATACCAAAGTGACCCTAACAAAACATTAACACCAAAATTAACAAAAACTCTAGCTAATAAGCATTTAGTAAAGTTGATTTTGGTTTTATAAAAGAACATAGCATAAATAAAGCATGCAATCATTGCGCTTAACGTATATCCAGGAAAAAACACTCCACTTGGTTTAATAATAAATCCAATTGTATCTGATAAAAAGCCTGTTAACAAAGCAGCTATTGGTCCAAAAAGCATTGAGGAAATTGACAAGAATAAATAGCTGAATGAGATACCTAAATTTCCAAATCCTGAAGGCAAGGTAATAAATTTAGCAACCATCACCATACTTAACAATATGGAAATAAGTACAAGGTTACGAACCTCTTTTAAACTTTTAGAAGCATCTTTCCAATAATTCTTATGAAATGGTGTTTTAAATAAAGCATCATTATCATAATCAACCTTTTTATTTAGTATATTTGGATATTTATATCCTAAAATCAAAACAAAAACAAATGATAAAGCTAAAGCAACAGATGCCGAGCAAATTGTAGCCACTGGGATCAAATTCTTAGCGTTTTTATCAGAGTATTCAAAGATTTTTGATGAATCATAATCAAAAACATCATAACAAATACTGTGGTATGTATATTCTCCATTTTTATTAGTCCCGGTTAATATTTTATCACTATCCCAATATTTATCATCTAAGGCAAAAATTGCTAAATGCTGAATAAAACCTTTCACAACAGTCTTTGTTACCTCACTTGAGGTTACGGCATTGCCATAAACTTTTATAGTATATATTCCATCACTATAGTTCACCTTCATATTGGAACTATCAATATCAATATACTTATATTTTGTGATTGCAGAACCAGTAAAATAACTTTTTTCTAGTTTTTGTGTTTTTTTAATGATTGCCTCATCAAAAAAATCATTTGGCTCAACTAATTTTTCCCTAGAAACAAAAGAAAAAGTCTGTTCATAATAATTCTTACCCTGATAGATTCTATATGAATATAAAAATCCAATCAATGCTCCAACAAAGGTAATAGTTAAAATAACATACTTTCCAGAATTTAAAAACTTTAAAAATTTTGACATAAAAAAAGACCTCCAATATAGAGATCCACCATAAAAAAAATTACAGCGGACGCGCTAGGTTACCGCCACAAAAGTGTTCGTCCCTACCCGACATCCCATGGTAAGGCACTTAACGCATCCTAGCTACTCTGTTATATAAATAAATTATATATTAAATAAGAATAATGTCAATATATTACCAATTTATTTTAGAAATATTGTTTTTTTCTAAAATTTCATTACATTTTGAAAATGGCTTACTACCAAAGAATCCATGATACGCTCCTAATGGAGATGGATGAGATGATTCGATAATATAATGATTCTTATTAGTGATTAAATTCTTCTTTGCCTTAGCAAAATTTCCCCAAAGAATATAGATGATTACATTATCATTTTTTTCTAAATACTTAATACATTCATCCGTAAAACTCTCCCAATATTTCAAATGAGATCCTGGCCTATTCTCAATAACGCTCAAACTGGCATTAATTAAAAATACTCCTTGTTTTGCCCAATCTGATAGGTCAGAATTTGATCTTTCAACATTCAAATCAGATTTCAATTCCTTAAAAATATTTGCTAGGGATGGTGATATTTTAATATTATTTGGAACACTAAAGGCTAGTCCATTTGCATAACCCTTTGTGTGATATGGATCTTGGCCAATGATGACCACCTTTACATTTTCATAAGGAGTTAATTTAAAAGCTTTAAAAATATCCTCATATTTAGGATAGCATGTATTATTCTTATATTCTTCTTTAATTATACCTTCAATGTTCTTATAATTATCTAAAATAAATCTTTCGAAAGACATACTATCACCTCATGAAATATTATATCACTTTTAATACTATATAAAACAAAAAAAATGCTGGAATAAATCCAGCATTTAAATTAGTTTAATTCAGCGAAGTATTTGATTGTACGAACCATTTGGCTAGTATATGAGTTTTCGTTGTCATACCAAGAAACAACTTGAACTTGATAAGTATCTTCATCAATTTTTGTAACCATAGTTTGAGTTGCATCAAATAATGATCCATAAGTAATACCAATGATATCTGATGATACAAGTGGTTCTTCAGTATATCCAAATGAAGCACTTGAAGCAGCCTTCATTGCAGCGTTGATTCCATCAACTGTTACGTTTTGTCCTTTAACAACTGCGATTAAAATTGTAGTTGAACCTGTGCAAACTGGAACACGTTGAGCTGAACCAATTAATTTTCCATTTAATTCAGGAATTACTAATCCAATTGCTTTTGCAGCTCCTGTTGAGTTTGGAACAATGTTAACTGCTGCTGCACGAGCACGACGTAAGTCACCTTTTCTGTGTGGTCCATCTAATACCATTTGGTCTCCAGTGTAAGCATGAACAGTTGTCATGATACCACTTTGGATAGTTGCATATTTATTTAATGCATTAGCCATAGGAGCTAAACAATTTGTTGTACATGATGCTGCAGAAATAATTGTATCTTCTTTAGTTAATACATTTTCGTTTACACTATAAACGATTGTAGGTAGATCATTTCCAGCTGGAGCTGAAATAACTACTTTTTTAGCACCTGCAGTAATATGAGCTGCAGCTTTTGCTTTTGATGTATAGAATCCAGTACATTCTAATACAACATCTACACCAATTTCTCCCCAAGGAAGTTTTGAAGCATCTGCTTCTTTGTAAATTTTGATTTCTTTACCATCAACTACAATTGATGATTCTAAAGCTTCTACTTTGTCAGCTAATGCATAGCGTCCTTGAGCAGAATCATACTTTAATAAATGAGCTAACATTTTTGGATCAGTTAAGTCGTTGATTGCTACAACTTCATATCCTTCAGCTCCAAACATTTGTCTAAATGCAAGACGTCCAATACGTCCAAAACCATTAATTGCTACTTTAACAGCCATTTTTTAAATCCTCCTAAAAGTTATCTGTTTTTTTCATTATTATTTTACCATACTAAAAAAAATATTCAATATAAATATTGTGCGACAAAACTTTACAAATTAATGAAAACGTTTTTGCTATACTTTTAGCTTAGAAAGGAATGATTAAATTGTATTTTACACCAATTGTTATTGAACAAACAAGGCAAGGTGAGCGAAGCTATGATATTTATTCAAGGCTTTTAAAGGATCGGATTATTTTAATTTTCGGTGAAATAAATGACGCAATGTCCTCAAGCATTATTGCCCAACTTTTATTTTTAGATTCAATATCTAATGATGACATTCACTTATATATCAATAGCCCTGGAGGTTCAATAACGGCAGGAATGGCTATTTTTGATACAATGAACTTCATTAAAAGTGATGTTGAAACCATTTGTATCGGAATGGCTGCTTCAATGGCTTCCTTCCTACTAGCAAGTGGCACAAAAGGAAAAAGATATTCATTAGAAAACAGTGAAATAATGATTCATCAGCCCCTAGGAGGTTTTGAAGGGCAAGCCACTGATATTGACATTCATGCCAAACGTATTCTAAGAATAAAAGATAAAATGAATTCAATTCTAGCATCATTAACAAATCAAGAAAAAAGTGTCATAAATCATGACACTGAAAGAGATTATTTTATGTTTCCTGAGGAAGCCAAAGAATACGGAATCATCGATGGCATATTACAAAAAGGCTTTTTGAACACGCTTAACAAATGATGTATTATCCATTTTACCAAATCTTATTTTTTTACAAGAAAAGTTGATATTAAGCCATTCTTCAGATTTCATATCCATTACAAATTGATCAGCAGTAAACATTGAATCTGTATGGCACTTTAATCTCAAAGTATGTTTGCTTGATAAAACTAAAGGACTAGAAAGAGCACGATAAGCATTTGAATTTATCGGCGCAATTTCAGTAAGAATAAAAGCCTCAAGACTAGGATCCACTACTGGACCACCTAATGATTTATTATAAGCAGTTGAGCCACTAGTTGTACAAACACATAAACCAGTTCCTCGAACAGTTTCAAATAAAACATCATCCACATATACATCCACAGTTTGAACCATCATTTGATTTAAAAGGGTGATTTCGTTTAAAGCATATCCAATTTTATTATTATAGTTGTACTCTATCAAACTATGACTATTAACATTAAAATTATTATTCTCTAAAGCATCAATAAGCCCATCAACATTATCCATTGTATAGTCAGTATAAAACCCTAAGTTTCCGCTATTAAGTCCAAAAAATACAACATGATCAATTGAATTAATATATTTATGAACAGCTCTTAAAAATGTCCCATCACCGCCTAAAGAAATTACATAATCCGGATTTTCTTCATCATATTCAAGCTTTAGTTGGCTCTTAATTTTTTCCGCAACTTTAAAACTATTCTCATCATTTCTTATAACAAAAGCATATTTCATATTTCTCACACCCTTACCATAGTTATAAATAGTTTATCATATTAATTGTTGATTTTAAACATTTTTGTCTTGCTATTTTTGATAAAATAATAGATAATATACTCGGGTGATTTAATATGAAAACAAGTATTGAGATCGAATTTAAAACCTTAATAGATAAAGACAAATACGAAGAAATGATTGATGCTTTTGACCTAAGGGAAAATATTTTTTATCAAACTAATTTTTATTTTGATACACCAGACTTTAAACTTCGTCAAAACGGAATGGCTCTAAGAATTAGACATCGTAATAACAAATACAAATTGACTTTAAAAAGGCCTAAGGATAATTGCTTATATGAAGATTCAATTGTTATCCCTGAGGAAGTAGCTTTAGACTATTTACAAAATGGATTCAATCTAAAGGATTTTGGCATGGATTATGATGTAGCATTAAAAGCAAATCAAGAAACATATCGTGCTGTAACACCATACAAAGAAGGAAAGTTATTCTTCGATCAATGTAATTATGCTAATACGACTGACTACGAAATCGAATATGAAGCTGATGATTACAATACTGGTTTAAAATTATTCCATGAATTCTTAAATGACTACCAAATTAAAAAAACAGAGATTGAGCATAAAATTGAAAGAGTATATAAAAAATTTGGATTATAATATTAATTCCCTATGAACATAAAATTCATAGGGAATTTTTTTATAAAAAAATCTAGAAAAATTCTAGATTTCTAATAATTCAACTAATTTATTAAAGACAAACAAAACAGAATCTCTTCTTACTTCATCACGAGTTCTATTTCTAAAAACATTTTTAAAAGAATATTTATTATCATTAATTACAATTCCAAAACAAACAGTTCCAATTTCGTTAATCCCATCACCATCAGGCCCAGCTAGGCCAGTTACGCCAACAGAAACATTACTACCTGATAGATTTTTGGCTCCTAATGCCATTTCCAAAGCAACCTCTGTACTTGTAACACCATATTTCAATAACGTTTCTTTACTAACATTAACAATTTCTTGTTTAGCTTTTTCTGAATAAACTATAAAACTTGATTCAATTACCTTAGATGCCCCACTAACACTAATCAAAGTCGCAGCCAAAAGTCCACCAGTACAGCTTTCCGCAAAGCTTATTTTATAATCTAATGATTTTAATGCTTCAACAACTCTTTTTTCCATTATTTTTTAAAAAGGATATCCTCCATCGTGTATAAACCATCATTGGCATTTACCACAAATGAAGCAGCCTTTAATGCTCCTTTAACAAAAATCATTTTTGAATGAGCCTCATGCTTGAATTCGATTACCTCATCGCATCCAGCAAAGATTACACTGTGCTCACCAACGATGCTTCCTCCGCGAATCGCATGAATCCCAATTTCATGTCCTCTTTTTGATTGACCCTCACGACCATAAACATGATCAAATTCATTATTTGGATCAATGGCATCTAATAAAAGCTTTGCTGTTCCACTTGGAGCATCAACCTTTTTATTATGATGCTTTTCAATGATTTCCATATCATAATCATTTTTCAAAATCTCACTAACTTCACCTAATACACGCTTTAAAACCGTAATTCCAAGTGAAAAATTAGCGGTGTAAACTAATGGGATTTTTTTACTTGCAGCATAAATTTTTTCTTTTTGTTCATCACTATAACCCGTAGTGGCAATAACTAATGGTTTATGCTCTTTAACCGCAAAATCCAACACTGTATCTAATAATGATGGATGTGAAAAATCAATTATACAATCGATAGTATCATTAATATCATATAAGCTTTCTAGATAACCTAATGAAACAATACCACAAACCTCATCGTTATTCTTTTTAATCTCTGAGGCGACTAATTGATTCATTGTTCCATATCCAACTAATGCAATTTTCATAAATTCACATCCTTAATAGCCTTAATCAAAATCTCTTTATTTTTAGCACTCATGTTACATAAAGGTAAGCGATAAGTTCCAGCAGGCATCTTTAAATAATTCATTGCTTCCTTAACAGGAATTGGATTAGTTTCAATAAATAAAGCATCAACTAAATTTAAATATTTTAATTGAATCTCTAATGATTTTTTTGTATTTCCATTTAAATATTCATGAACTAAATTATGAACATCTTCAGGTACAATATTAGCTAAAACAGATATTACCCCAATTCCACCAGCAGATAAAACTGGAACAATCATATCATCATTTCCTGAATACATTACAAAATCATCATTCAAATATTTAGCAATTTTCATTACATAGCCGATATTACCACTTGCTTCTTTTATACCCTTGATATTTTTATGTTTTGATAAAACACTAACGGCATGCTCACTAATTGAACATCCTGTTCTACCCGGAACATTATACATAACAATTGGAATATTTACCCCATCTGCGATTGTTTGGAAATGCTTAATCATTCCCTCATCATTTGTTTTGTTATAGTATGGAGTAATAACTAAAAGTGCGTCAGCCCCCATTTCCTCAAACTTTTTGCTTTGTTTAAGGGCAGTTAATGTTGAATTTGAGCCACTTCCAACATATACAGGAATTCTTTTATTAACCTGGTCAATAGTAAATTTAGCTACTTGCTCATCCTCTTCATGAGATAATGTTGGTGATTCACCTGTTGTACCTAAAACTAAAATCGCATCGGTTTTATTAGCAATGTGAAATTCAATTAAGTTCTTTAATCCATCATAATCAACACTTCCATCCTCAAGCATTGGCGTTACTAATGCAACGATTGATCCTTTTACCATCATATTTTCCTCCCTATTATATTATATTTCCTCATTAGCATATAGGTCATCATAAGATTGACGTTTACAAGCTAATTTTACATTACCATTATCGACAAAAACCATTGCCGGCTTAAGCATCTTATTATAATTGCTACTCATTGAATATCCATAAGCCCCAGTTGAGTAAACAACTAAAATATCATTTTTCTTAGCCTCTGGTAATAAAATATCCTCAATAATTACATCTCCTGATTCACAGCACTTACCAGCAATACAAACAAGATTCTTCTTTTCAGAAGATTCTTTATCCACAACATCACAAGCATATTTTGCTTGATATAATGCAGGACGGATGTTATCGCTCATACCACCATCAATGAAATAATACATCTTATTCTTTGTCTTCTTTAACTGCCCAATTGTATATAAGGTATAACCAGCTTCACCAACAATTGAACGACCTGGTTCAATTAACAAACGACTAATCTTGATACCTGTACTCTTCATTTCTTCATTAACCTTATCAATTAACATTTTAGAAACTTCATCATATGGAATTGGTTTATCCTCATCAGTATATTTAATACCAAATCCACCACCAAGATTTAACCATTCAAACTCAAAATCAAATTTAGCCATTAAACCAAATAATTTAGAAACCGCAATTAAAAATCCTTCCTTATCAAAGATTTGTGATCCAATATGACTATGGAATCCTTTAAAGCTTAAATTCTTATTCTTTTTAATCATTTCAACAGCTGTAAAAATATCCTCAGACTCAATAAAGAATCCAAATTTTGAATCTGGATGAGCAGTGATAATATATTGATGAGTATGAGCACTCACTCCAATATTTATTCTCATCATAACATTAAAATGATAATCTGTATCCTTTAATACTTCCTCTAACATTTTAACCTCATCAAGATTATCAATAATGATATTCCCCACACCATACTTTCCAGCCATTAAAATTTCATCTTCAGATTTGTTATTTCCATGGAAGAAAACATTTTTCATATTAAACCCTGCTTTATAAGCCCCATAGATTTCTCCACCAGTAACACAATCTAAGCATAAACCCAACTTATTAGCTAAATTATACATGTATAAGCAATCAAGTGCCTTGCATGCAAATAAAACATCCGTACTAAAATTGTCTGATTTAAAATTGTCCTTGAACTCTTTTACAACTGACTTTATTTTTCCTTCATCATACACGTATAATGGTGTTTGATAATCTCTTACTAATTCTTTTACATCAACATTTCCAATTCTCATATAACCTCCAAATAAAAAAAGCACCCGAGGATGCTTTAAACTTTAATTTCAATAGCTCCTCTACTTAAATAAGTAGGAGTATTATAGGTATTCCCCATAACACCATACAACTATATGCCTATAGTTATATTCGGCGATGATTACCTTTCTTATGCTTCATAGAATGCCTCCTCCACATAATACTATTTTGCACCGCTTCCTCTATATTTTATTAATTTAACTAATTATAACAATTTTATCATTAAAATGCAATCACTATTACGCTTTTTTTAAGTCTTTTAAATATTTTTCAAGGATATTCTTATATTCACAATTCTCACTACACTGACTACATCTTGCTAATTCTCTTAATTCCTTTGGAATGAAAACACGAATATCATCATCATTATATCCAACCTGCATGCGATCTTCACCAACGATAATTGGTCTTCTTAATACGCTAGGATTATCAATTATAAATGATTTTAACTGATTTAAAGTCATATCTAAAACATCTAAATTATTCTCTTTGAAAATTCTTGATCTCGTTGAAACAATATCTTCAACTCCATTTTCAGTGTTTTGCAGGATTAAATTTAGATCATCATTTGTTATTTTAGTATTAAAAATATTTATTTCCTTATAATCAAGCTGATGATCATTCATCCATTTTTTAGCTTTTCGGCATGATGAACAGCTTGGAGTTGTATAAATTTTAATCACATTAAACCACCTCTAAATTATTTTACCATAATTTGTTACTAAAATACAATTTTATTAGAAATAATTTATACATATGCTATAATAAAAACAGAGGTGATTATATGTCAAATTGGAATTTAAAACTAATTTATGAAAATGATGAAGCATTTTATGCTGATTTAGAAAAAATCAAAGAGTTATGTGAGCAAGTTAAAAACTTCCAAGGAAAATTACATAATTTTGAAGATTTTAAAAATTATTTATTATTAGATAAGGAAATTGATTTGCTATTAAATAAGGTTTATCAATATACCCATTTAGCATTTGATTTAAATATGAAGGATCCAGATTTGGCTGCGCGCATGCAACAAATCAATATTTTAATTAATAAATTATCTCAGGATTCAAGCTATATTGATCCCGAAATCATTAGTATTGGTCAAGAAAAAATCATGAGTTTTATTGAATCTGATGAAGAAATTAAGGAATATAAATTTCCGTTTATTAAGTTATTTAAAAATGAAGAAAGAGTGTTTAGTGATAAAATCGAAAAAATTATCTCCACTTATAAAGAAGTTACCGGACCACTTGGACAATTATATAGTAACCTAGCTGTTGCGGATGCTTCAGGCAAGGAATTTACCGATAGCGAAGGGAACACTCATCTTGTAAATAGCGGGACTTATACTCTTCTATTACAAAAATTATCAAACCAAAGCGACCGCAAAAAAGCCTTTGAAACAATGTATGATTATTATGATTCTCATAAAAACACTTTTGCAGGAATCTATTCTTCAATTTTAAGAAATGACTGGGCTAATGCACGTGTTAGAAATTATAGCTCATCACTAGAATCATATCTAGATCGCAATAATATCCCAGTATCAGTGTATGAATCATTAATTAATACCGTTAGAGAAAATACGCACGTTTTAAAACGCTATATTAATTTAAGAAAAAAATTCTTTAAATTGGATGAATACCATACCTATGATCGTCTATTAGATTTTGTAAAGAATGAAAAGGAATATGAATTTGAAGAGGCTAAAAAACTTTTCTTCGAATCAATTAAGGTTATGCCTGAGGAATTCATCAAAAAACAACATATGGCTGTAGAGGATGGTTACGTTGATGTATATTATAAAGAAGGAAAACGCTCTGGCGCCTATTCATCATCTACTCATAATGTTCGTCCTTTCATCCTATTAAACCATAACAAATCCTTAGATTCAGTTTTCACCCTTGCACATGAGGCTGGACACTCTGGACATTCATTATTCTCTTGTGAAAATCAGCCACAAGCAATCAGTAGATATACAATCTTTGTGGCAGAAATTGCTTCAACATTTAACGAACATTTATTATTGGATCATTTAATCAAAACTCAAACCAATGTAAATGAAAAAATCGAAACATTAGCTAATGCAATTGATGGTATTACATCAACATTCTTTAGACAAACTTTATTTGCCAATTATGAATATTTAGCTCATAAATTAATTGAAGATAATAAACCGGTAACCGAAAAGGATTTATCAAATATCATGATTGAATTATATAAAGATTATTATGGCATTGATTTAAGTACTGAAGAGTTGAAAAAGTACGTATGGGCCTATATTCCACACTTCTTCTACACTCCATTTTATGTATATCAATATGCCACATGCTATGCTGCATCTTCAAAAATCTTTAAAGATATTAAAAATAATGTTCCAAATGCTTTAGAAAATTATTTGACATTATTAAAATCAGGTGGAAATGATTATCCAATCAATCAATGTCTTAAAGCAGGTGTTGATTTAACAAAACCAGATGCTTTTTTAGCGGTTATTGAAAGATTTAATGGACTTGTGGATGAATTAGAGCATACTCTTGACAATCTTTAAAATTATATTATATAATACAATAAATTGATGAAAAAGGAATAGTAACATCAAACCTCAAAAGCGAATCTATGATGGTGAAAGATAGATAACTTGATGTGAATGGGCCTTTTGAATGGTGCTAATCCCACTCGTATAATCTGCGTTAAAGATTTTGAGAGCTAGGTTTTATCTAGAACTAAGGTGGTACCGCGTTAATAACGTCCTTAGATATTTTTATCTAAGGACTTTTTTTATTAGGAGATGAAATTTATGAAAAGATTATTATCAGGAATTCAACCAACAGGAGTTGTAACATTAGGAAACTATCTAGGAGCAATTAAAAACTTTGTCAAATTACAAAATGAATTAGAAGACATTGATTTTCTGGTTTTCATTGCGGATTTACATGCGATTACTGTCCCACAAAACAAAACTGAATTAAGAAAAAACATCAAAACCTTAGCCGCATTATATATCGCTTGTGGATTGGATCCTAAAAAGGTTCATTTGTTTGTCCAATCAGAAGTTATCGAACATACAATGCTTGGATATATGCTTGAATGCAATACCTACATTGGCGAATTAGAAAGAATGACACAATATAAGGATAAAAAGGTAAAACAAATTGAAGGTGTTTCTTCTTCTTTACTGACATATCCCGTTTTAATGGCTGCTGATATTTTATTATATGATTCTGATTTAGTTCCAGTTGGTGAAGACCAAAAGCAACACCTTGAACTAACAAGAAATATTGCGATTAGATTTAACAACAAATATGGTGAAACTTTTGTAGTTCCTGAACCATACATTGCAAAACAAGGTGCACGTGTCATGTCATTAACTGATCCAACGAAAAAAATGAGCAAATCTGATCCAAATCCAAAATCATATATCAATCTATTAGATGATATCAATATCATTAAAAATCGTATTAAATCAGCGGTGACTGATTCTGATGGATGTGTTAGATATGATATCGTAAACAAACCAGGTATTTCTAATCTAATGACAATCTATTCTTGTATTACTAATAAAACATATGAAGAAATTGAGAATCAATACCAAGGCTTAGGATACCAACAATTCAAAGCTGACCTTGCCGAAATTGTGGCTAATGAATTAACTCCAATCCAAGAAAGATATAAAGAATTAATTACATCTAAAGAACTTGATGCAATCCTAGATGAAGGAAGAGACTATGCTTCTATGCTTGCAAGAAGAAAAGTATCAAAGGTTAAGGATCGTATCGGTTTAGGAAGAAAAAAATAAGGGGATAAATTGAAGTAAACCTCCTTTGTTGTAAATCCAACAAATTCAGTTCACTTCAATTTATCTCCTTTTTTATTTTTTTGCGACAACTCTCTTTATATTATATTGAAGCTCACCATCAAGCTGCATATAATTATTATCATTAGAAATAATTTCTATACACTTGCCTTGTAATATCGTTACACTCTTCTTCTTAATTATATGCCATCCTTTATATATCAACGGGAAACAAAATAATAGTCCAAGTTTACTGATATTATGAATAACTACAACCTCTAAAAAATCATCTAAACGATCAGATTTTGGACTCATTTTCATTCCGCCACCCTCATATTTACCATTCATAATTGAAGCTAAATACATCTTGTTAAATTCATGTTTTACACCATCAACGATAATCGTCCCCTTAATTGGTCTATATTTAAAAAATCCTTTAATTGTAGATCTAAAAAAACTCTTCTTTTTACTTGTTTCCGTGTAGTAACAAACTAAAGCATCTAAACCAATTCCACAGCCATTAATAAATCCTTCTTTTGAATCATTAAAAAAAGCATGAGGAACACTTTTAATATACTCATTAACTAAAATATGTTTTCCTTTTTTACCAAAATCACGGGAAAAATCATTACCTGTTCCTCCACGATATAAATAAATATCAGAATTAATTTCACTTCCATCCAAATCATTCGCAAGATGATGCATTGTTCCATCCCCACCTATGATTAAAAACTCATCATCAGGATGTTCATCTAAAAAATCTTTTATATCTAGCTTAGTAATATCATAATACGGACATTTTTCTTTTTTTACAATTTTATTCACAATCTTTATCGATTTATTCTTCTTTGAATACGGGTTGTATAAAATTATTTTCATAGATATCACCGAGTTAATTATATAACATATTTCATCAATTTTCTACATATATAATTCTTTGATTTGGAAAACTTACTAAAACCTCATAGGCATTAGTTTTTAAGTAATCTTTTATATATTCAATCTTAACTTCTTCACCTAATAAAGTAACCTTACTTCCCTCCTTAATACTCTCATCAATCAAAACAATTGTATGATTCATACAAACAGATACAATTTTATAGAAACTATTTTTTATATAAACATATCTTCCCTTATTCGCTCTAAGCAATCCATCACTATATCCGATATTGATCACTCCGAGATAACCATCCTTGGTCATTTTATAATCGTTATATCCAACCAATTCATTTTCTTTAGCATAAACAACATTGCTTATTTTTTCCTCTATTTTCATTGAATTATCCCGATATAAAGCCATTCCCACTCTAACTGAATTAAAAAAATCCATATCCATTTCTAAACCATTTGAGCTTTGCAAATGGATATTTATTTTATCAATTTTTTTTACCAAATTATAAAACTTCAAATATTGATCATAGAATGTAGCACTTCCATAATCACCAATGTGTGTATAGATTCCAATCAGCTTTAAATTCTTTTTGCTAATTAAATCTAAACACTCATAAAAATCATCCGGATTAATCCCATAACGATTCATTCCAGTATTTACCTTTAACTCAATTTTCATATTATCTAAAAAACTAATTTTTTCTTTTTTAGAAATTGTTACAGTAATATCATTATTCTTTAATATCTCAATATCATTTAAAGAAAAATCGGATAATAATAAAATATTTACACTTTTATTTAAGCTTCTTAAATATAAAGCATCATTTATATTGCTTACACAAAAATAATTTATATGCTCACTAACCAATAATTCAAAAATTCTTTTTAAACCATGACCATAAGCATTAGCTTTTAATACCGCATAAATGTTTTTCCCATTAGAAACCCGTTTAATTTCATTTAAATTATTAACGATATTTCTTAAATTCACATATTTCATGACAAATCACACCCCTAATTAATAAACATTAATATTTTATTTAATATTTCCTCGGTTAATAAATTATTAAGATTATGTGATCCATTGGTTGTTATTAAACGTTTACTGCATTTTAGATTATTATATACATAATCAATATTTTCTTTTTTTACTAATCCATCATTTAATCCTTGGATCAATAAAGTAGGCTTATCAATATTTGATAAAACATCATTTGTAATAGCATATTTTGATAATTTCTTTAGTTCTGAAATTCCATACATTATTCTTTTATTTTTTAAAGTAGACATTGGCTTACTCCCATTTTTGATATTCAATCTGAATTCATTTAGAGCTTTAAAGCCATATTTAATATTATGAAAATAAACATGCAAAAAGGCTGGGCTAATCAAAACAACCCTTTTAATCCGATAATCACTTCTAAAACAAATACTTGCAAGAACTCCTCCTAAAGAAAATCCAATTAAAACAACATCATCATAGCGGTTTAAAAAACGATTAAAATCTTGATTTGCCTGATTAATCCATGCTTCAAAATTTCCCATATTTAAGCCATTACCATGACCATTTATTAAGCAAACATATACAAAAAACCCCTTACGAATTAGAAAATCTCGTAAGGAGCTTACCTCATTTATTGAACCTAAAAATCCCGGAATAATAAATATAGCCTTAATAGTAATCACCTTAAAATTAATGTCTTACTAAACTATATTTTTTCTTTCCTCTTTTGATAACACTAAATTTATTATATAATGCATTTTCTTTAGTAATTATAAAATCAATACTTGTAACCTTTTGTCCATTAACACTTACAGCCCCACTTCCAACAAACTCACGGGCTTCTCTTTTACTTGAAGCAAGTTGACTAGATACTAAAGCATCTAGGATATTCATATCCTCTACAGCCGTAATTGATGGAGCATTTTTAAATCCCATATCAATTTCTTCAGCACTTAATTGCTCGATGTTTCCACTAAATAGAGCACTTGAAATTCTTAATACTGATTCATATGCTTCTTTTCCATGAACTAAAGTCGTAATCTTTTCTGCTAATACCTTTTGTGCTAAACGCTCATGTGGTGCTTTTTCAAATTCGGCCATGACATTTTCAATTTCTTCCTTTGATAAGAATGTAAATTGCTTTAAGAATCTTAATACATCTTGGTCAGCGGTATTAATCCAATATTGATAAAATTCATATGGTGTTGTTTTATTTGCATCTAACCATAAAGTTCCACCTTCACTCTTACCAAATTTCGTACCATCAGCTTTAGTAACTAATGGGAAAGTAAATCCATATGCCTTAGCTTCAAATCCATGATGTTTACGGATTAATTCAATACCAGATGTAATATTTCCCCATTGGTCTTGTCCACCAATTTGTAAAGTAACACCCTTAGTTTTATATAAATATTCAAAATCTAATGCTTGTAAGATTTGATATGAGAATTCAGTATATGAAATTCCAGATTCTAATCTCTTTTGAACTGTTTCCTTGTTTAACATATAATTAACATTAAAACATTTACCATAATCTCTTAAGAAATCGACTACATTGATTTTACTAATCCAATCATAGTTGTTTACTAAATCAAAATCAAACATTTTCTTAACTTGCTCACTGATAGCTTTAGCATTGCTTAACGATTTTTCAACTGATAATAATTCACGCTCACTGCTTCCGCGTGGATCTCCAATTAGCCCTGTTGCTCCACCGATAAGTAAAATCGCTTTATGTCCATGATCGATCAATCTCTTGGCAGTTAAATAAGCCACTAAATGTCCAACATGTAGTGAATCAGCTGTTGGATCTGCACCTAAATAAAATGTCAATTTTTGATTTTCTAAAGCATCTAATAATGCTTCATCAGTCATATCATAGATTAATCCACGATACTTCAAATCTTCAATAAAATTCATTGTTTTCTCTCCTTTAATAAAAAAGTCCTTAGAAATAATCTAAGGACGTAAAATTACGCGGTACCACCTTAGTTCTAGATTAAAATAACCTAGCACTTCATTTTTGATAAGCTCCAAAGCCGTAATTCATTATTAGCATATCCTAATTTTCACCATCCATTAGGTCTCTACTTATAAAATCTAATAACTACTAATTCTTTTTCATCACTTTATTTGGTTGTAGCTCTACATACAATACGATGAGGCAACAACACTTTGTTTTCTGTTACTTCTTCGTTGTTCATATATTTTGTAAGTAGTTTCATAGAAACTGCACCTATATCATACACCGGTATATCAATACATGTCAAGGCTGGTCTTGCTAAAATTGCATATTTTGTGTTTTGGAATCCGGCAACCGAAATGTCCTTTGGAATATTATGCCCATGATCTCTTGCCACATTTACAAATGAAATTGCAATACTATCTCTAACACCAATAGCACCATCAACTGGATTATTCGCAAAGAACTCATTAAAGTGTGGACGATTAATGTACGTATCACCACTTGTTCTAAAGATCTTCGGTTCTAAATTGGCCTCTTGCATTGCCTTAGTATATCCAAGCTCTTTTTTAATATTTACTGTATATTGACGAGTTGTGCTTAATAAGTAAATATTTTTTCTTCCTTCATTAATCATTTTATTAGTTAATTCAAATGCCGCCTTCTCATAATCAATACTTACAAAAGGAATCTTTTCGTCATCTGAAACAACATTCGTAAACACCATAGGTATCTCATTATCTCTAAACATTTTTGTTAGTAATTTAACATATGAAGCTTCTAATTCATCATTTAGATATAATACACCATCAACTTGTTCTGCGATAACATCTCTTACAACATCCTCAGTTTGATTTGCTTCCTCAATCGCAAATAACTTGATTGAATATTTATATTCTTTAGCAATATCAATGATACCACCAAGCATCTGTGCAACAGAGGCTCTACCCATATCAGATACAATTACTCCAACCGTTGTCGTTCTACGGCTAGCTAATCCTCTAGCAATCGCATTAGGACGATATCCTAATTCTTTAATTACCTTTAACACTCTTTCTCTAGTATCAGGCTTAACTTTCTCTGGATTATTTAAAACACGTGAAACAGTTGCTAATGAAACCTTAGCTGCACCAGCTACATCATAAATTGTCGTATTGCTCATCAATAACGCCCCCTTTATAGAAAACTACATAATAATTTTAACATTTTATGAAAATATTTTCAATATTTTTATTAATATTATAACTATTTAATTTTGTTAAACTCACAATCAATATTTCCAGCCCCTAAAAAACAAATGACTGAATTACTTAATCTAGGTAATTCATAGTACCTTTTGAAACCTAAAGCAGTATACAATTTATCCTTAGTCTCAGCACTAGCCTTCTCACGAGGGCTAGTAAATATATCATAGATATAACAATCATCAAATTTACTTAAAACATTTTTGTATTCCATTATATACGTTTGAAGTCTAGAAATGGTATGAGCTTCAAATATCGCAACTTTAAATAATCCTTTAAATAAAGGATTTTCAACAATTCCTTTGTAAAATGATAATATTTCATTTGGGTGATGAGCATAATCACAAATATAGTAATTTGTTCCAATCATTTTCGTAGCACTTCTTCTTTTTGGCAGAGTTAATTTATCAATATTATCCACTATATACTTATTAGAAATCCCTAGTGTTCTAAGTATCGTGTATACGCCTAAAAAGTTATATATCATATGCTTACCATAATATGGATACTTAATCTCAATATTCTCATTTTTATATTTTATTTTTAACAAATATCCTCCATCAATAATCTCATAATTACAAACACAATCATTTGTATTATTAAAGCCAAAGGTTATTTTATTTTTTGATTCTAAATTTAAAGCTGTTTTATCATCACCATTTGTAATTAAAATTTTTACTCTTTTTGATAATTCATTAAACGACTTAAAAGTATCATCTATATCCTTGAAATAATCAGGATGATCATAATCAATATTTCCAACATATAAAATGTCTGGAGTATAATTTAAAAAATTATCCTTATACTCGCAAGCCTCATAAATAAAATAATCTCCTTCCATTCCATAGCCCTCGGAATCCCCAATCAAATAGCTTGCATTAGGAAGTAGACACGATAAAAATTTAGTTGTAGTGGTTTTACCATGGGTTCCACTTATCGCAATATTAATACAATCAAATAAATTATTCACAAAAAAAGGGTAACTATAATATTCATATCTCCCTTTTATAACTTTGGAAATATCGCTATTAAAATAAAGATTACCAATAATATAGACATAGTTATCATCATACTTAATATTCTCTAATGAATCAATTTCTATTCCCGATAAACCATCACAAGTATAAAAATCACCCTCCACATCACATCCTGTAACCTTGTATCCTAAATCTCTTAGAATTTGAGCTAATGAAGCCATTCCACTACCCTTTATTCCAACTAAATAATACATAATTATCACCAATAAATTATATGCATTAAAGCCATTTTTAACCATAAAAAAGGCCGCTAAAGCAGCCTACAATTTTTATATATCTTTTTTTAAATCCTTCTTTATCTTCTTTAAAACTCTTTTACTCTTTATCGCACAGCATGCACATTCACCTGTTGGTTTATGCTTAACTCTTTTATAAATTTCATTAGAAAAAACGTAACACACAAATCCAACGATTAAAATAATAAATACTATTTCACCAATTGACATTTTTCTTTCCCCTTAGAATTATAAATTTTAATTCCAATAATCACTAATATAAGAGCTACTAAGAAGATAAATGATGTCCACCACCATGTACCAATCATATAAATCATCATTGATACAATGTATGATGTTACTAGCCAGAATAATAGAGTCCATTTAAACTTTTTATTACCAAGCTCACCTTTGGCAGTTGCGACTGTGGCAAAGCAAGGAATTGTTGTCATGTTAAATGCGATAAAGGCAATTAATGCGGGAACAGTTATTCCAGTGGCTGTAATCATTAAAGCCACCTCAGCTATTCCATCTTCAGTTGAAACTAAACCACCAGCAACGCATGCAGCTAATGTTCCAAAGGTTGCAATAACATTTTCCTTAGCAATTAACCCAGTGACTGCTGCTACTACAAACACCCAAACATATCTATCAAGATTTGATCCAAATCCTAATGGTGCAAAGATTGGCGCAAATAAACTACCAATAGATGCTAATATACTTTCATCCATTCTTAAATTAACAACCATTCCATCAACCTCTTCTAACAAGAAATCATAACTAAAGTTGAAACTTGATAAGAACCAGATAACAATTGTTGAAGCTAAAATAATTGTAAATGCTTTTTGAATATAATGCTTTAATTTATCCCATAAGTGTACCATTAATGATTTAAATTGAGGACGATGATAATTAGGTAATTCCATGATAAATGGAGGAATATCACCCTTCATCGTTGTATTACGGAATAAAATAATTGAAGCAATCGCTACTGTTATTCCTAATAGATACATTGAATATGTAATCAAATCGGCATTACCAAATCCTGAACTTGCAACAATTGCTCCTGCGATAGCAGTTAGAATCGGAAGTTTAGCTCCACAACTAAAGAAAGGAATTACTCTAATTGTAGCTATTCTTTCATTTTCATCACCTAATGTACGTGTGTTAATCATCGCCGGAACTGAACATCCAAATCCCATAATCATTGGCATAAATGCACGCCCAGATAAACCAAACTTTCTAAAAATTCTATCCAAAATAAAGGCAACACGAGCCATATATCCTGAATCCTCAAGAATAGAGAAAAACAAGAATAATACTAAAATTTCTGGCACAAAGCTTAAAACGCCAAAAATTCCACCTAAAACTCCATCACTAATAAAGCTATTAACCCATAATGGTAATGATTCCGTTAACCCACCAATCCAATCACCAAGCGATGATGTCAATACATCCATTAAATTAAATAGGATAACTCCTGGAGACATAATTCCTTCATTCCAAAATACGCCTTCAAATATTGTCCCTTCAAAACTTGGACTAAGATTTAATATTCCACCTAAATAGAACAAGTTTTCACCAAATGTTAAATGGAAAATCATGAATAAGATTACAAGGAAAATCGGTATACCAAGCCATTTATTTGTTAAAACATTATCAATGCGATCAGAACTTGTCTCTACAAATGTTTGATTCTTTTTTGTTTTAGCAATTGAAAAATTTGTTGTAATATATCGATATCTTGAATCAGCAACAACTGCCTCTAAATCATTCCCAAAAACATCATCATCAAATGTATTTTTAAACTCATCCACAATCTTAATAAGATCTGGATGACTCTTAGCTTCAATTTCATCATTCTCAATCAATTTAATCGCATGAAACAATGGATGATCAACCTTCAAAGCTTTAAAGGAAATTTGAACATCATTTACTAAATGAAGTAGTGGTCCTTCTGCTAACAATGATTTTGATTTACGACTTACCAATGATGATAAATATGCTCTTTTCATCAGTTCATCAATATTTTCCTCCGCTTGAGCAGAAATTGCCACAACGGGAATTCCAATTTGCTTTTCTAATAATTCAACGTCAAGCTTATCGCCTTTTTTACGGACAACATCCATCATATTAAGTGCCACAACAACAGGTACATCCATTTCTAATAATTGAGTTGTTAAATAAAGATTTCTCTCTAAATTATCCGCATCCACAATATTAATAACACAATCCGGTTTTTCATCTAAAATATAATTTCTAGAAATAACCTCCTCAGGTGTATATGGAGATAACGAATATATCCCTGGTAAATCAATTATAGATATTGGTTCTTCTAATTTTTTATATGTTCCTTCCTTTTTATCAACAGTAACCCCAGGCCAGTTTCCAACATGAGCAGTTGAACCAGTCAATGTGTTAAACAATGTTGTTTTTCCTGAGTTAGGATTACCCACAAGTGCAAATCTTTTCATCTACTTAACCTCCAATACAATTAAATCAGCTTCACTTTTTCTTAAAGTTAATTCATAGCCTCTTATATTAATTTCAATTGGATCACCTAATGGTGCTTTTTTTCTCATAATAACCTCTGCGCCAGGAGTAACTCCCATATCTAGTAATCGACGTCTTGTTCGGCCCTCACCACTTACGATTTTAATAACTCCTGCTTCTCCAATTCTAAATTCACTTAGTTTTTTTGCCATTATAAAACCCTCCAAACTCATAGTTAGTTATAACTAACTTTCGCACTTTTTAAAAGTCGCGAGTTAGCTGCGACTAACTACAATTATAATATACCTTTTTATAACAGTTGTCAATAAGAAAATAAAAAAAGATGATTTGAAAACAAATCACCTTTAATTACATTATCGACGTTCTTTAATACGAGCAGCTTTAGCAGATAATGTTCTAATGTAGTTAAGCTTAGCTCTACGAACAACACCAAGACGAACAACTTCAATTTTTGCAATCATTGGTGTGTGGATTGGGAATGTTCTTTCAACACCTACACCATAAGAAACCTTTCTTACAGTGAAAGTTTCACTAATTCCTCCACCTTGTTTTTTAATTACTAATCCTTCAAAAATTTGGATTCTTTCTTTTCCACCCTCAGTAATTCTTACGTGTACTTTAACAGTATCACCAGGTCTAAAAGCAGGAACTTCCTTTAAATAAGGTTCAGCAATCTTATTAAATAAATCTTGACCTTTTAATTTTTTTACTTCGCTCATGTTCTTACCTCCATATAACAAATTTTTACCATTCTCGTTCATAAATAATTATTCATCCAGCGGAACGTGGCTTCACGACGTACTAAATTATACCATAGCGTAAATACATAATCAAGTATTTTTTATAATTCTCCCTTAATTATTTTGTCTAAATATTCTTTTTCATCATCACTTAATTCATGCTTCTCTAATAAATCTGGTCTTCTTTGATAAGTTCTTCTTAAGGATTCAATTTTTTTATATTTTAAAATCTCCTTATGATTTCCATTTAATAACACATCAGGGACTACCATCCCTTCATATTCGCGTGGCTTTGTATATATCGGATGCTCTAACATCCAATTAGAGTGTGAGTCATATTCATGTGACTCCTTTTCAATGACACCATCAACCAAACGCACAATACTATCGACAATGGCCATTGCCGGAATTTCTCCACCAGTTAAGACATAATCTCCAATTGATAATTCTAAATCAACAATGCTTCTTATTCTCTCATCAAAGCCTTCATAATGACCACAAAGGAAAATCAAATGATTTTTCAATGCCAGTTCATGTGCTCTTTGTTGCGAGTGAACCTCACCTTGAGGTGTCATCATAATAACTAGCGAATTTTCACTTTTTAAGGCTTTAATACAATCAAATACCGGTTGACAAGCTAAAACCATTCCAGCCCCACCACCATAAGGTGTATCATCAACTTTAAGATGCTTGTTAGTCGTATAATCTCGCAAATTCACAATATTGATTTCAACTAGGCCTTCCTTAATTGCACGACCAATTATTGATTCATTAACAAAACCCTCAAACATCAAAGGAAACAAAGTTATAATATCTATTTTCATATTAATCCCTCAATTTCATGAATGATTATTTTTTCATTAACATCTAAAACAAATTCTTTTCTAAATGGAATCAAAGCAATTTTTCTATCTTTTTTTTCAACCTCTAAAAGATCTCCCTGTGGCAATTCTCTTATACCAACAACAATGCCACGGTATAGATTATCCTCATTGTAAACCTCAAGTCCAATCAAATCATGATAAAAATATTCATCTTCCTCTAAATCACCTAATTGAGTCTCATCAATATAAACTAATTTCCCTTTATATTTTAAAACAAGATTAATATCTAAATACCCTTTAAGACTGATATATTCAAATCCTTTACTTGTCCGATTAGTAAATATTTCAAATTTTTCCTTTTCTTCACCAATATAAATGTAGTTTCCCTTTTTAAATCGGTCTAAATTTGAATAGCTATCAATCTTTAAATCACCTTTAATACCATGTGTATTAATAATTTTTCCAACTTCATAATATTTCATAATCAAGTCACCCAATCTATTATACCATATAAAAAGAAAATCTCTCAATATGAGAGATTAAAAAGCATCAATATCAATTTTTACTTTTTTTCCTTCCTTAGTAGCCCCAGCATAAACGATAGTTCTAATTGCATTAGCAATTTTACCATTTTTTCCAATTACTCTTCCTAAATCTTCTTTATTCACTAATAATTGTAAAGTAAGTAAATCATCTTCATTTGCTAAAGTTTTTACCCATACATCATCTGGATTAACAACTAAAGGCTTAACTAAGTTTTTAATTAATTCCTCATAGTTGATGTTCATAATAACACCTCTTACTTAGAATTTTTGCTTGCTTGGAACTTAGCAATGATTCCTTCTTTTGAAAGTAAAGCTTTAACTGTATCAGTAGGTTGTGCACCATTGTTTAACCATGACAATGCTTTTGCCTCATCAATATTAACAACTGCAGGGTTTGCAACTGGATTGTATGTTCCTACTATATCGATAAATCTTCCATCTCTTGGTGAAGTAGATTCGCTAGCTACAACACGATAGAAAGGATTCTTCTTTGAACCAAATCTTTGTAAACGTAATTTTACTGCCATATATAATACACTCCTTTTCCTTTAATATAATATCACAATAAAAAAAGATGTCAAGTATTTTTACTTAACATCAAAAGAAAAATTTTCTAAACTGAATTCTGAATCAATTACATCCTTGATTCCTTTAGCCCCATTTAGCTTCTTTTTTACCTCATTAATCCTTTTTGCATCAATATAAACAACTGCATATCTGAACCTTTTTGACTTATGAACAATATTTGCGATCCCATCTAATACATTTAGTGCATTCTCTTGCTTATAATAGACAATTAAAGAATGTCTCTTAACCATAAACTCACCCGTTTCTTATAATACTTTTTAATTCCTTCGATAAATCATCAAGATGTTTTTGAACCTCTCTTTGATAATAAAAATATTGCTTAACTAATTCTTTGCTATATAATTCTTCTTTTATTTGGCTTAAATCTTTTGCACACTTTTTAAAATCTGGATGATATGTTGAAAAGCTTACCTCTTCATACCTTCTTTTTGCCTCATTAAAGATATCAATCAAATCCTTATACTCGACGTTTATTTGATTCTTTAAATCCATCATTTTTTGATATTCATCTAAAGATTTGATATCATCTAAAAAATTATAAGCCTCATTTATTAAATCGATATCCATTTATTTCACCTTTATTATTATAACATTATTTTTTAATATAATCTACTAAAGAAGTTATAAATTCTATTTGATTTTGCATTCTCTCTATTTTATCCTTCATTGTAATTTTTAAATTTCCCGAGTTTTACAGTTGTTATGCTACAAAAGCCGACTACATACTTAATTAAGTAG
>JAEDCM010000033.1 GCA_016294165.1 Anaeroplasmataceae bacterium | reverse complement strand
GGGATTGTTATTGCTTTTAATTATTTTATTTGTCTACTTTGGAAGTATCATATCAAAATGACATCTGAATTCTTTTTTATAGATTAATTTCAAACTCTGGTAATGATTTATTTTTATATTCAACATCCAATATTCCTAGTTGTTTTTTAATTATTCCACGCATTCTAACAGCTGGATTTAGACAATATTTTATAAATTCATCCTTATTCACATCATCAATTTTTAACCAATGAGGAAACAATAGTTTTAGATGAGCGCAAGTGATTTTTTTGATTGCTTTGATATCTCTAGTATCCCCATTTTTACAAGCGATCAATTTATCAACTAAATCCATTTGCGTAATATCCTCTCTTAATAAATGTAGAATTTCCGAAAAATATTCACTATTTAAAGCCCAACCATTAGCCTTCATTCCTTCATTCATTCTTGGAATATCCCATCCTTCAATAAATCCATGAAAACGGTCTAACAAAGCCGAATCATTAAAGATTTCTGGAAGCTCAGAAAACATATTTTCATCAACATTCATATTCTCTTGCTTGATATTTCCAATGAAAATAACACCTGCATCTCCGGAACCTTCTTTAATCCCAACAGTATAAGTTCCACTCTCTAAGTATCCTTTCATAGCTCCTTGCATTTCATTCATATCCGGGAATTTGATAGTTGCAATTTCATCTAAAACAACAAAGTCATTATTAGCAACTAAGCCATCAATGTTATAACGCATATCATAAAACATTTTAGCACGCGTCATAACTCCTCCACTATTTAACCATCCATATTTTGAAATTTGTGAAAAAACATAGCTTTTTCCAGTACCTTTTGGGGCAAGTTCAATTAAATTTAATCGCTTTTCTACAAACGGAAGTAAACGTTTAAGCATCGCAAGCTTATTGTTTTCTTCTTTAAAACCTTCTGAATTATAATCCATAGCACCTAATAAAACATTGATCCATTCTTCAGTTGAAAATGATTTTCTTACCTCTTTATAATAGGCTAAATCAGTTTTATAGGGCTTAAAGCTTTGAAATTTTGTCAAAACAATTCGGTTTTCTGATTTCTTTCCAAATTGAATTTCTTGATATTTTAAACTAATAATACCCCATACCTCTTCATTACCATTTAAGATGGATTTTTTATTTTCATCCCAAAATGATTTAAAGATATAGGTTTCTTTTTTAGTGATACCAAAATCTGGTAAATCAAAGGTGATTAAATTATCCTTTATATCAAGATTAATCTTAATCTTGGCTAAAAAGGTTACCTCAGCACCTTCATTCATCATCTTATCTAATAAAAGGCTAAAGTTATCCTTTCTTGGTAGGATTTGCTTTACTCTTTCCATGATGAAATTAGTATCAATATCCCCATCATCATCCTGATATCTTTTTAAAAACCAGTCTCGAATATAAGATGGAATGTTAAGTGATGAAAACAAAGATAATTTTTCATTTTTCATAACAATCATATTATTAAATGATTGTTTTAGTTTTTCTGTCATAATAATCCCTCTTATACATTAAAAATAATATTTAATTGCTTTCCAACCTCACGAATGAAGTCAACTGCATCATTTGATGGGATAGCATATTTCATACCATTTGCGCCTGTACGTTGAGAAACACAAACCCCAATTACTTGAGCTTGTTCATTAACCATTGGTCCACCACTATTCCCTGGATTGATTTGAGCATCACTCATGATTAATTCTTGATTTCCAACCTTACGCAATTTATCACTGATAATTCCCGATGTCATACATAAACCTTCACCAAGTGAATTTCCAATAAAATAAATCCTTTCACCATTTTTAACCATTGAAGAATCGCCAAAGCGAACCTTTTTAGCACGGCTTGGTACGTTTTCAAGTTTAATAATTGCTAAATCAAAATATGGTTCATAAGAAATAACCTTTCCTCTTGCTCGTTCACCAGCAAGTGTCACGATAATATTTTGAGAAACACTATTTTCTCCTTTACTCACAACATGATGATTTGTTAAAACATAACCATTAGTTGTAAAAAGCATTCCTGAACCAGCACTATTTGCATCAATACAATTTATCTCACATGCAGAATTTTCAAGCATACGATAAATCTCATCACCTGCATATCCACCATATACCCTACTTGTTCTAGGCTCTTCATAAACTGGTTCTCTTCTAATAGGCGCCTCTGTTTTCGGGGCAGTTGGTCTTTCTGTAACCGTTAAATCAAATGGCGTTCCGCAAAATGGACATGACCCCTTATTTACACCAACAGGAAGTAATCCACCACATATTTTACAACAACTCATAATCATTCCTCCTAAATTCCCATATCTATTTCTTCAATCCCACTAGATATGTTAATATCAAATTCACCAATCTTCTTATCCGCAAACACTTCAACTTTATATGTTCCATCATTTAATTCCTTTAAAGGATCACTTATCCACGATGTAAAATCCTTATGACAAACATAATTATGCTTATTAATGCAAATATAGATTGATTCATAGCTTTTCTTTAGAGCAAATTCAATTCTTTCCTCTTTATTAGGGACTAAAGTAATATTGGTTTCTTTAACCAAAATTTCTTCTAAATCATCAATTATGATATCTTCTTTAATTATTTCTTTAGAATTATCACTGGCAGTAATCGGCTCTTTATCACCATTTTCTTTAATTATGTCCTCACCCGCATATTTAATAAACTTGGCGATTTCTTTTTCATCAACAGTCGGCTTAACTTCCTTTAGAGCTTTTAAAAAATCATTTTTAGTAACTAAAACAATAGTGTTACTTTCAATTGAACGTAACAATGGATTATCCTTAGCGCGATCACATAATTCATCAATATCCGCACCTGAATATCCCTTTGTTAGTTTAACTAGCTCATTAATATTAACATCATCGGCTAATGGGATATTTTTAATGCTCTTCTTTAATAAAAATTCACGAGCCTTATCATCAGGAAGCCCAACATAAATCTTTTGACTAAATCTACCAGAACGCATGGCTGCTCCATCAATATCCCATGGACGGTTAGTGGCACCTAAAAGTAATAAATTCGGATTTCTTCCAACAAATCCATCAATCTGTTGAAGAAATTCATTAACGCGTTTATCATTATGTGTATCGACACCGCGAGTTCCAATTAAGCTATCCATCTCATCAATGAAAATAATTGCTAATGGATCCTTGCGGGCAGTTTCAAATAATGCACTGATATTTTGTTCACTTTCGCCAACCCACTTACTAACAATATCTGAACCCTTAATAGCATAAAAAGTCGCACCAACCTCACAAGCAATAGCTTTAGCAATCATTGTTTTACCAGTTCCTGGAGGGCCATATAATAAAACTCCTCCACCAGTTTTTTTATTGTATAGTTCATATTTGTCAGGATATTTGATGGGATTAATCATTCTTAAGGTAATTGCCTTTTTTACATCCTCTAAGCCAGCAATATCACTAAAGTGAATGTCAGGAATACTAGCAGCTTCAAATATTTTTTTATCAGCATTTTCATCACTATCTTTATTTCCTGCTTTCTTCTTTGGCTCAACAGTTAAATTATCAGCAATTTCAATAATGTTTTTAGCACGCGCAACGCGTGTCTCTCTTAGCTTTGGGCTTGATTCCTTAGCAGCCTTTAATAAATTTTCCGCTGCCGCATAATAATTCTTTTTGGCTGCTTCGATATTACCATTATGGAACGCCTCTTTACCTTTATTTAAATATATTTCAAATTTTTCCATATATAAATCAACATTTGCGCCCATGTACTCACCTACTTGCTAGACATCTTTTCTCTTAAGCTCTTTAGTTCATCATCAATATTGGTTTCTGTAGCTAATTCATCATCGCTAGCTACATCATCAATTAAGGCCATGATTTCTTCATCCTTGATTCCTGATGGATCAACTGATTGACTTGCAAATTCACTACTACTCATATCTAAAAAAACTTCCATTTCCATGCTACGTTTATCAACGCTAGACATAGCAACCTCAAATTGCTTTTGAACTTTTGCAAAGTCTTTATTATCTGTTAATTTTGTCATTTCCTTGCTTAAAGTACTCATACCCTTTAGAAATTCTGATGTCATCATTGTCATATCCTTCATTTGTGAAGTTATTTCGAAATTAAGCATCATTTCTTGGGCCTTTTTTTGTTGGGCCATTGTCATCTTAAGACCACTAATTGCTAAGTTAACTTGTGCTGTTAAACCTTTTTGTTTAGCGCTTTTTGCGGCTTCAATGTAAACCTTCTTTTGTTCTTCAAGCTTAGAAATATGCTTTTGCATTGAATTCATTGTTTTTTTAATAAGCATTTTCTTTTCAATTTCTTTATCTTGTTTTGATTTAAATAAACCCATAATTATCTCCTATTCAATATTATCAATTTTTTCTTTTTCTAAAGTCTTATTATCAATTGCATCATCAAATTCTCCGCCAATCTCAAACATTGATAATAATTCATCATCTTGATTTTTAACACCATAGATATCTTGGTTTTCTTCATATGAGTTACTTACCTCATTAAAGATCTCATCAGCTGATGTTAAAACATCCTCAGCTTTAATCTTATTGCTTAAAGCCTTATTTAAGAAAACAGCTAGTCCTTTTTGATCCTTTAATAAAACATTAATATTGACATTCCCAACATTATTTACAAATGAGTTATCATCAATCGCTTCCTTTAGTTTTTTCATCAAACGAATGTTATACAATAAATACATTGCACGTTTAGTATCTGCTTCTTTTTCTTCTTTTAAAAAGTTAATTTTTTTAGCTAAGAATAGTTGGACATCGCGATTTTTTTCAGCACGACCTTTTTCCATCATTTCTTCAATTTGTTTGTTTTTAGAAAATATACTATTTTCCAAATCAGTTTCACGATTTTCTAATTCAATGATGGCATTGATAACATCTTCTCTTTGTAATTTTTCAAATTTATTTCTTCTAAATAACCCCATATTCTCACCTCAATCATTTAAAAAAGAGCATAATTCAAAATTAGATAAAAATCTAATTGATTATGCTCATTATATTATTTTTTTAGATATGCATTTCTTTCTGCAATTAATTGTTCTAATTTATTAATTAATGAATTTGTTTCTGCATAATCATTTGTTTTTTGCGCTTTATTTATAGCAACCTTAATATCCCCAATCATATCACCAATTTTTTTATCTGCTTGAATAACTTTATCATTGTAAGATGTTTCTAAATAAAGCATATTATGCTTAATTTCTTCAAATTTAGCTTTGATTGATTCATCATCAACCATAACAATTAATACATCAATTAAAGCTGCATTATAATCAATTGTTTTTTTATTATCTTTTAAAGTGTCATCAGATCTTTTAGATTTTTTACTAAAAAGCATAACTATTCCTCCTATTTCAATTTACATCCACAGCTCATGCAGAATTTTTGTTCACTTGAAACCTCTGCACCGCATTCAGGACATATCTTTTTAACGTTACCAACTTGTTGTCCACAGTTTGTACAGAATTTAGCACCAACTGAATATGCTTCTCCACAATGTGGACAGAAATTAGCTGATTTAGGTTTGCTTGTTGCTTTATTTGATTCGATAGTTTTAATAACTTCATAGTATTTTTCTCTATCTTCCATTTCAAGCTTTTTAAGAATTAAGCTACGATCAAATTCTTTATCATCTAATCTTTCAAGATAATCTGCAAGCTCCTTAGCTTCACGTTTTTCAATTTCTCTTTCAATTTCTAATTCTTTCTTATCCTTAACACGTCTTAATTCATCTTCAATTGCTTGAATGTATTCAGGTGCAATATTTACGCCAGCAATTGTAAATGAGAATACTTGTAGACCATAATCATTTAAAAACATTTCGCGAACTTCTTTTAAAACAGCTTGACTAATTTCTTTTTTGTATTCGCTTAAACGATCATAAGATAAGTGTTCATTACGCATTGCTTTAGAAATAGCTGGTTCAACTTCACTTAGCATACGCATTAATAATCTTTCTTTTAAATTGTCAATATTAAAATTACGATCAGCACCAACCACCACATTAGCAAATTCACGTGGATTTGAAATTTGTGTTTCAAATTCTCCATATGCTCCAACCTTAATTGGAATATCAGTTAAAGGATCCCTTAAATCAAATTGTTTTTGAGTTCCCCATAAAACGCGTAGTCTAGCGGTTTTTGACATGAACAATGCATCAACAGTAGCTGTTTTTTTCTTATCACCTGGTTCAAAAATAGGTTTACGACATCCGCTTAATGTTTCAATTGTAACACCATCTTTTCTTAGGTTACAATAATGTGTTTCTGGAACAACAATTTCACAATTTGGATTAACAACATCAACACAAATGCGCCAGAATAAATCTTTATTATCCCCTTCAAATTTAATTACATCAATATTTTTTAATTCTTTCTTAGATAAATCATCAAAAACATTATTGTCTCCAGATTTAATGTCTTGTTTTACTTTCTTATTTCCAAATAATCCCATTCTTTTTCCTCCTATTTATTCTTCCACATAATTGTGTTTTTCTTTAAGTCTCACTAATTCTTTAACCAATTTATCTTTATTGTCTCTTAACATTTTAAGTGTATCCATTGATTTATGTTTAACATCATCTGCATAATTAATCTCAAATTTCCTATTTTCTTTTAATTTAATTATTGTAAAGAATAATAAAGGTATTGTAATTACACAAAAGCAAATTATAATCAATAAACAAGACATTTCAGCATATGTGTGATCTCCAATCATATCATTAAAAATTCTTAAATCAATTTTCTTTGTATAAAACTCTTTACTGAAGATTGACTTCAAGAAAGGCAGTTCTGCCATTTTACCAGCGATAAAGAATAAAAACATATAACCAAAATAAACAAAAGCTACTCCAACTATAGTAAACACCGCCATAATCATCAATGCAACATATGGAACTAAAAATATTGCTATTGTCGCTGAATAAATATGATATTTAGTCCAGAAATACATTCCGACAGGTACAAATAATAAAACTAATAAAACTATCAAAACACTAGTTAGTGAAAGTTTTTTCTTCTTTGAAGAAATTTTTGATTTTTTTGCATAATCAATTTCTTGATATTGAATATCCTTATTAAATTTATCAATCTCATTTTCTAATCGAGTCTTTTCAACATTGAATCTACTAATTTCATCTCTTTGTTTTTTTACTATTCTAAAGCATTTGTCAAAGAATTCTTCATTAGTCTCAGCGGCATATTTTGTAGCTGTTGTATATTCCGGAACCTTATCAATGGGTTGTAGTGAATATACTAAATCATCATCCGTTTTAGCCTGTAATTTACATTTTAAAATACCCCAGTAAGCATTATAATCCTTTTCATCATAAGCGGTTAATAATGCAAAATATTTACTTGCAACCTCAAAATCACCAACTGTAATTATCTTTTCAGCCATTTGATTAATATTCATATGAACTAATCCCGACGCTGATTTTGGATAATACTTAATTAATTGGTCGAAATATTCAGTTCGATTTTTAACATTTTTAATAGTGATATTTTCTGTAACTAAACCAATCATTTCATTAATTAAACGAATATGATCTGCTTCATCCTCAGTGTAAGAAATAACTTCCTCTAAACCATTTTTAATATCATCAGTGAATTCTAGATAACTTTCTTTAGGGAAATCATGAATTGTTTTACATTTTGCATTAATTAATAATTTGTTAAAGAAATTATCAACATTTCCTTTATCGATTTCATCAATTTCTTGAACAATTTCCTTTGCATCTTCTAATAATCCTACCTCTAATAATCCACTAATCATATCTAGACGATATCTTAGATGCATATCAACATTGTTTGGATTATATGCAACAATTGCTTCTTTAAATAGATTTAGTTTTAACTTGATAATTCCAACTGTAGTATCAATCTTTGTTTTTTTGAATTTTGTTTTATCATAAACTGCAAATTCAATAACATCCTTGACTAATCGTTTATTTCCAGGATAATTATATTTAATTACAAATTTATAAAAATTATATGCTTCATTTAGTGTTCCATCCTTCATCGCTTCACGGCATAATGAATCACATAAATTTAAATAATCTAAGGCTGTATCCTTTGATACAGTTGTAATGGCTTTTTCAATTTCTGGAAGATATTTTGCTACACCATTTTCCTTTGATAAATCACTAATTGATTGAACGTTATTTAACGCTAAGATTCTACCCATAACGTATTCTCCGTTATTAGGATGTTCATTAATTAACTCATCATAAATATCTCTTGCATCAGAATACATTTGATTTTTTAAATATCTTTCAGCTGATTTTTTCTTTAAGTTTTCATCAGCACTTACATTAGTGATTACACCTTTTCCTAGTTCCTCAAGCACAACTGATTTTTGTTTTATCTCTTTTGTTTTAACAATTTTTTCCTTCTTAATTTCAATTGTTTCAACCTGTGATAAAGGTGTTCTTACTTCCTTTATGACCTCATTAATATGCTTAATTAAGTCCGGTAAGAAGGTTTTACTTGAAGCGTCCATAGCTTGTCTACCATCGACTAAAGCTTTTGGTAGATCATATGGATCCATATTTTCATATGCTACAATTAAACCTTTGAATGTTTTTTCTTTATTTTTAATTTTCTTAACAAAGCGCATCCATTCATTTTTTACCCATGTCGATTCAACATATTCTTTCTTCTGTGTATAAACCAACATAACTGGTGCGGTATTTAAGGCATTAAAAATATATGGTTCAAATTTTTCTGATACTTTTCCTCTTAAAGTTTCTCTACTAAAAAAGACATTTAATCCTTGATCCTTTAAATAGTGATAGATATCAGTTGCCGCAATTGAATCCTCTGTTCTTTGGATACCAGCCTCACGGTCTGAATCCTTAAAACAAATAAATACATCATATGGTTTTTCTTTATTGGCCTTTTCAACCCATTCCTTACGAATAGCTTCAATCTTTTCCGCTGAAGCCAAATAATCCTTTTTAGTTTCCTCATTCGCATAATCCAATGCTTTTTTAAAAAGAGGATCATCAATAAAGCTCTTAATATTTAAATTATAAATTGTTGGAACTTTTTTATTTTCCAAAGCATCATCAACATAAACAATCCCATATTTACATAAAACACGACCATAATATGCTTCACTTGACTTTGGATATCTTGAAATAATGTCTTGGAACTTTTCATCCGCATCATCGAAATTACCTTGTCTTAATAAAAACATGGCATCATTAATTTCATTAGTTTCTTCTGTTGTAGTTACTATATTTGAGTTACCACAAAACTTACATTTAATGATACTTTTTGTCCCGTCCGTTTCAAGTGGAGCTCCACATATCTTACATCTTAATTCTTCCATCACATACACCTCAATAAAAACGTTTTCTCAAATAAATTATACCACCATATTTATTAATAATAAATAAGAAAATGTTGAAAAAAGGCAAATTTTGTAAAAAAAAACGAATTACAAAAGTAATTCATTTTCTTTTCTGTTTATTAGTAAAATAATATTTTCATTTTTAAAATCAAACACAACATTTAATGAAATCTGATATTCATTATTATTACCATTAAAATCATTAACGTTTATTGTTCCTATCTCTATTATATAATCAGCAGTTATATCACGATATGTATATAATCCTCCATCCTTTGTTAGTTTCCCCACAATTGAAATTGATGGAAAATAATCATAATTACGTCTACTATCTTTATGAAGTGCAAGATAATCAATAACTCCAATTAGATACATCTTGTTGCTTTCAATTGTTTTATTTTTGATATTAAAGATGAAATTGCGACTACCAATATTAAGAATATCACTTCCACTCGCATAAATAATATAAACTTCATTATCAAATGGTAAAGCTTTATATAATTCGCTATATGTTACTTCATTGCCATCTAAACCATATCTTGAGGTGTTAGTGATTGTAAAATCAATATCATAGCCTTGTTTTTCGGCAGCATTAGCCATCGCTTTAGTCACGATATTCGCAACAGCATAAGGATTATTCTTATACATATTTCCATTTAAGCTTCCTAATATCTCACTACCTTTAGCATCAGATATACTAGTATATTCATTATATAATTTTAATAAACCCTCATCATATTCATTGATAGATGTAATCTCCGATACACTATTATTATGATTTGATTTAAATGTACATGTAACGTTATCATTTTGATATTTAAGTTTAATTTCACCATAGGCTTTTCCATTAGAACCAGCTTGAATGAATGGAACACCATTATATATATCATTTTCATAATTATGAGAATGTGCGCAAATAACGGCATCCACATATCTTTTATTAGTTACACCAGATACTCTAGTAATAGATGGATTAGTACTACTATCTAATAATTGACTCATTGAAGCATGAGCATTGACAACTATCACATCACATCCTTCATTTTTTCTTAAATCATTAGATAAATCCTTAATAACATCAATTGGATCAATGAAGGCATACATGTCCACAAATTGTGAAGAAATTGATGTGATTTGATCATCACCGATAATCCCAATTATTCCAACCTTTAGACCATTTTCTAAGGTTTTAATAGTATATTTATCACAAAGCTCATCAGCTTGTTCTAAAGCAACCTTATTAGTCATATCATAATCATAAATGTTCGCACCTAAAAATGGTGTTTGATATTCTGTTTGTTCATCCTTAAGATTTCGATTACTGATAATATGTTCACTACCCCAATCAAATTCATGATTTCCTAAGGTGAAGGCATCAAATTCAATCTCATTCATAGCTTTAGTCAAAAATTCACCATAATTTAGATTGGATTCAATTGAACCCTGCCACATATCTCCAGCATTTAAAATCAAGGTGTTTTCCTCTTGCCCTTTTTGTTTAAAGAAGGTTCCATATTTTAGCAATCCTATTTCATCATCAATTGCTTTAATTGAACCATGAAAATCATTTGTGGAATAAATTGAAATGGTTTTATAGCCTTCATCAACTGTAGTATTGCTTGTCCCAATATTTATATCACATGAGCATAAAAAGCACAATGCTACAAATAATATAATCATCTTAATTTTCTTCATATTATACCTCTTATTCTGCTAATTATAATTATTTCCCATAATTAAGCCATTTTTCTTTATTTAGAACTGTCAAATTACATTCATGTTTTGCTCCATAGTATGTATTATACATATATTGTCTAACATACTCAAATCCACATTTTTCTGAAACTCTTTTTGAGCGATCATTGAATGTAAAATAGCAACAAACAATAAAATCAAGCTTAAGCTCGCTAAACAAATATTTTATTACAGCGTTAACTGCTTCCGTCATTATTCCCTTACCCCAATATTCCTTTGATAAAGCATAACCTATTTCACGACCGATTTTTTTATTTAATTCTGGCAATAAAACTTCATTATATTTTTCAATTCCTACTGAACCAATAACCTTATTATCTAATTCTATCGCAAAAGTTTTTTTACCTTTAATGAATTCTTCTAAAATCTCTTTAGAGTTTTCAATTGTCTCGTGAGGTAACCATCCAGCCATTTGCCCGACACCATCAAACTTCGCATATTCAAAAAAATCATCAAGATCTTCTATTCTCCAAGGACGTAAAGTCAATCTATTTGTTTTTAAAACAACGCTAGAAACGTCTATTTGAGCATTCATAAAAAATCACCTCAACATAATTATACATTATATCTGTTATAAAAGATAAAAAATAAATAAGAAACGTTATTTCCTTATGGTATAATTTTGCAACATCTATGAATTTATCTTTTAAATAAAATACATCAGTATACCTCTATACTTTGATAGGCATTTATAATTATTATCATTTTAGAAAAAATTTTATAAAGATTCTACTTTTGGTTTCTTTAAAATACCAATTAGTGAGGATATTCCAGCGAATAATCCCATTAAAAATAAGATGGCACCGAAACAAATAATAAATGTTTTAACATTTCTTTCAATTCTTGCAAATGCGAACGTTATGAAAATTAAGCCTAAGGATAAAACAACTGCTTCAATCATTATTTCCATAAATGATGTGTTCCCACGATTTTTAAATAAAATTGATAAAATTATTCCTAAAAAAATGATTCCAAGAGATAAATAAAGCATTAGCTGATACCATAACGGACAATTAGTTAACTCAGATATTTCTGGATATAATACTTCTGATAGGGATATATTTATTCCAACTCCAATACTTCCAATTAGAGTTGAAATAATGGATATAATTGATCTTTTATCATATATTATTTGGTTATCTTCAGCTTCTATTTCGATATTCTTACTCTTTGCGATAAAAAAATAATATATTGCAGCACATATATCAAGACAATAAATAAAATTAGAAACGGCTAATAGTAATGTTATTCGATTTGAGTGAATCTTAGCTTTATAAATCTGATACGATGAAGCTAGAGAGTATATTCCACTTAAAGTGATAGTTAAAAAATCAATAAACATAACATATAAAACGATGACTATTCCCCATACTCCCATAATAATTCCCAGCATTCCTAATAAAAAATAAAAGATATATGCGGGAATATGTAACAATTTAACAATCATATTATATTTAGCACATTCATATAATTGAGTCTTTCCTTTAAGTGATAGATATATCTGATGCAATATTAAAACCATCGTTATAACCATATAGATAACAGCTAAGGATAAACCAACAATTAATAACAAATCTTCACTAACACTATTACTACTTAATAAAAATAACATTGTTAATAGATAAATTAAATTAACATATGGAAAAATCATTAGTGGCAATAATTTTTTCATTTTTATTCCTCCTTATGGATTAATAGTTTTTTATAACTATTATCCATTAAAATGGCACCCAAAGGTGCAGTAAATAAAATAGAAATAACTGCTGCTGTTAAAACAATGGTTCCACAAGTAAGGCCTTCTGATAAGGCGATTGCACCAATGGAAGCTTGGACAGTTGCCTTTGGTAAATATGAAATAACAATAAATAATTTTTCTTTAAAGTTATAGTTGGTAGCTAAAATGGAGATTAAAACTCCGATACTTCTAAATATCAAGGCAATAACAATTAATCCAAAAATGATTGCTCCTTCTTTAGATATTGCATAATTGATATCAGTTGCTATCCCAACTAAAACAAATAATAGTATTTCAAAGCCACTCCATAAAGAATTATAGGACTGCTTTATTTTTATAGCATCTTCTTCTTTATATTTCTTTAAAACCATTGCCATGATAATAATTGCTAGTAATGATGATACAAGAAAATAAGGTTTTAAGAAACTTTCCAAAGCAATCATTCCAAACGATAATGATAGAACAAATAGAACATTGATGATATCATTCATTTTCAAATATTTGAATACTAAAACTAAGAAAAACCCACTAATTATTCCAAGAAAGATTCCACCAATAATGCTTAAAGGAATTTCTGCAATCATCCATGCGTTAAATGATGATGTAGAAACCATATGTTTAAAGGAATAAAATAAAACAATAACAAATATATCATCACATGAAGCCCCGGCCAAGATTAAATCCGGCACCTTATGCTCATTCCCATATCCTTCATCCATTAATTTAATCATTCGCGGCACAACAATTGCTGGAGAAACGGCAGCTAATACTGAACCTACAAGTAATGCTTCAAAATAATCAATTTCTAAAAATAATGGAGCGAAGATTGTTATTCCAATGATTTCAATACAAGCCGGCAAAAAGCACATCAAAAAAGCGGGTCTACCAATTTTCTTTAACGTTGAAACATCAAGTGAAAGTCCAGATCTTGTTAAAATGATTATTAAAGCAATTTGTCTTAAATATGAAGAAATATTAATTAATGTATCATCAATGACATCAAATATCGATGGTCCTAATAAGATCCCCAAAATAATATAAAAAACAAGCTTAGGAAGTTTTATCTTTTCAAAGATATAACCACCAATTATTCCAAGACCAAAAACCAAAAATAAGCTTAAAAACATCCTAATATCACCATCCAATAATAAAGTCATATAAATTAATTTCCATTTTATACCAAAAATCGAAGAAATAATCTAATAACTTTTATTTTAAAAGAATAAATCTTGAAATAAGTTCTCAAGATTTATATTTTAATTTAAAAATATTGAAACAAAGCATTTATAGATATTTGAACTCTATGTCAAACGTTAAATAAGGTCTCTTGCTTATTCATTAAACTCATTTTTTTTAAATAATATTAAAGCTTGATGTAATATCATTAATAGACTGCTTGCGATTAATATACCACCAATTATATCAGTAAACCAATGTACACCTGAAATTAATCTTCCAAAAACAATAATTGCAAGAATAATAATCGATAAAATATTAATAATCTTTGTGGCTTTATTGTTAAATAACATTTTATTTATTAAAACAGTACTTCCACAAAAGCAAATAGACATTAATGTATGTGATGATGGATAAGAAGCCTCTAGTTTACCATCCATAAGTACTGGACGATAATTAATAGTTACTATTTCAAACAAAACATAAAATGCAATTACGATAACATAAAATGCACCTAAAACAATAATCTCTCTATCAATCTTAAATAAGCTTTTCCTTTTTATTAATTGAATTCCTCCGATAAACGCATAAGCAATAGGCATTAAAATAGTAATCCATCCTAACCATTCAGTAATGTGATACCAAAGTTTATTTACACCGATAGTTTCAAAAACAAATCTATTTATTGAAGAAAACCCAACACTAGATTCATTTGGACCTATATGTTTAACATCAACAAACTTAACTAATAATGTAAATAAGACTGCTAATATGACTAAAACGCCACATATTATATAATTCCTTGTTTTTTTATTCATAAAATACTCCATAAAATACATTTTTTTGTTTGATTATATCAAATAATATCAATATATTCAAATAATAATTTTAAGTAAATTAAAAAATCCATTTCTTAAGTATTAACTTCTCAAGAAATGGATTAAAATTCAAATAGTCGATTTTATAGTAATGATCTATATAAAGCTTTAATTTCTTCTACACTTGTATCTCTTGGATTTCCAGGTCTACAAGCATCAGCATAAGCTGATTCTGATAGGAAATCTAGATCTTCTTCTTTCACAATACCTTTTAAAGTTGTAGGGATACCTACAGCTTGTGATAATCTCTTAACTGCATTTACAGCAGCTGCTCTCGCCTCATCAATTGTCATATCATCAACATTCATAACACCCATTGCTTTAGCGATGTCGCGATACTTTTCACCTGTAGCACTTGCGTTATATTCCATTACTGTTGGTAAAATAATCGCATTTGCAATTCCATGAGGAGTGTCATATAGTGCCCCTAGAGGATGAGCCATTGAGTGAACGATTCCAAGACCAACATTTGAGAATCCCATACCAGCAACATATTGCCCTAAGGCCATATCTTTACGTCCTTCTTCCGAATTCTTTACAGCATTCTCAAGGCTTCTTGCGATAATTTCAATAGCTTTAATATGGAACATATCTGATAATTCCCAAGCCCCTTTTGTGATATATCCTTCAATTGCATGTGTCAAAGCATCCATACCTGTAGCGGCAGTAAGAGATGCCGGCATTGTTGACATCATATCTGGATCAACTACCGCAACCACTGGAATATCATGTACGTCAACACATACCATTTTACGATTCTTTTCTTCATCAGTGATTACATAGTTAATTGTAACCTCTGCAGCCGTTCCAGCTGTTGTAGGTGCCGCAATGATTGGAACACATTTATTCTTTGTAGGTGCAACACCCTCTAAAGATCTTACATCTTCAAATTCTGGATTTGTAATAATAATTCCAATTGCTTTGGCAGTATCCATACTAGATCCTCCACCAATAGCCACAATGATATCCGCATTGCTAGCTTTAAAAGCTTTAACACCTGTTTGCACATTTTCAATAGATGGATTAGGTTTAATGTTTGTATAAAGCTCATATGGAATGTTAGCTTTATCAAGTAAGCTTGTAACTTTTGATGTAACATTAAATCTTAGTGAACTACTCGGCAAATAATTAACCGAGCATCGATGTCATGGTCTATTGACCA
>JAEDCM010000032.1 GCA_016294165.1 Anaeroplasmataceae bacterium | reverse complement strand
AAGATGTTTATAAACACATTCCTTTTTTGTGTCTACAAACATCTTATCATTTCACTTAAAAAACGTCTTTTTCTTTTCCGTCAATATAAATGTTATAACAATTTTTCAATTCAAAATCACGCTCTGATTTAATGTTTATGTTTTCAAAATAAATATCATGTACTGGTTTTTCTTTTGTTCCTAGGATTTTGATTCCTACCTTAGAATTTGTACAATTAATATTTGAAATTTTAAAATTATAAAATTCAGGAATTTCAAGTAAATTAGCCGTTTTATTAACATCTATATCTTCATTTTTTAAATTATAGAGCTGATATGCTGTTGTAAATAAAACGGCTTCATTTTTAATATCTATCATATTAACACCATCAATCACAACATTACATATTTCTCCACATCTTCCAATAGCACTCTTAAATCTTAATCCAATATCCGTATTAATGAATGTATTGTTTATCACCCTTACATCATGAATGCCACGAGCAGTTTCGCTTCCTATCACAAATCCTCCATGGGCTTGATACACAACATTATCACATATTAAAATATCATGACATGATTCCTTATACTTTAATGCATCGATACCTTTTCCTGATTTTAAGCAAATTGCATCATCGCCAACCTCAAAATATGAGTTTTTTACACATACATTATTAGATGATTCAATATCTATTCCGTCACCACTTTGAGCCCAATACGGATTTTTGATCTTTACATTATTCACGACAATATTTTCTGAAAACAAGATATGGATATTCCACATTGGTGAATTCTCAAATGTTACTCCTTCTAGTAAAACATTTTTACATTCTCTAATAAAAACCATACTAGGTCGATAATAATCGTAATATGGTTGAGCCTTTATAATTCCATCAGGATCGTCTACTCTCTCTTCTTTTCGCATGCTTCCTAAATATGATGTTTCACTTGGAAACCATATTCTTTTTTCATCTGTCTCAATCACATACGGGGATATTTTTAATAATTCATCCCATTGTTTTTGTGTTTGTTTAAACTCCTTAACATATCGCCATAAATGCCCATTTCCATCGATTATACCATCACCCTTAATCGCAATATTTTCCACATTTATAGCCATTATCGGTGAAGTAGCCCTAAGTCTATCAATGCCTTCATGATTAGTCTTTATAATTTTATACTCCTCAATATTCTTATCAAATAAAATGATTGCACCTCTTTCTAAATAAAGAGTCACATTATTTTTAAAATAAATGGGGCCAGTTAAATAGATTCCTTTTGGAACATAAATTGTTCCACCACCATTTTGATCACATTTGTTAAAAGCTTCTTCAAATATCTTAGTATTTGAATATATGCCATTTGGTATGGCTCCTAATTCCATTATGTTAATTTCCATAGAGTTCACCTCCAATTACAAGTATATCATAATATCTATTAAAAACAAAATAACCTTGATAATAAATATCAAGGATTTAATTATAAAATGGGGCGCCTGACGCGATTCGAACGCGCGAATGCCAGAGCCACAATCTGGTGAGTTAGGCCGCTTCTCCACAGGCGCCATTTTTTGCTTTGCAGCACTTATTATTATACATATTTTTTTTGCTTTGTAAAGCATTAATTACAAAAACTTATTTTTTTATTGCTCCTTTTTTAATTATTCGAATATATTTTTCATACAACTCGACTACTTCTTTTAATGATAAATCATTTTTTCTTGCTTCAGAAATAACAATTACTTTAATTTTTCTTAAAAATCCAATTAGAAATAATACTGCTTCATCACTATCATCAGTTAAATTATCACGATTTATGATATGTAAGAAAAATTGATCTCTTTCTTTATACTTTTGATCTCTCAAAATACGCCATTCCTTATTTTCATCTACACCATCACATAAATTGTTATATAATGCCATTCTTGACTCATTCATATAGATAGAATATTGTCTTTTAATGCTTTCTTTAAAAATGTCAAAAATATCATATTCTACTTCCTCTAAGAAAGAATTTGTTTCACTTTCCATGTCAATAACTACCATATCATAAATATAGTAATACAAATCCTCAACGCAATCGAAATATTGATAAAAACTTCCGCGTGGTATCATCGCATCCTTCACAATGTTATTAATGCTTACTTTATGAAGAGGAACTCTTGTAAACTCTTTTTTTGCTGCATTAATTATTCTTGTCTTTTTTTCTTCATTAAGTTTTAAAAAAGTATTTTTAGGCATATTTATTCTCACCTCAATTACATTATAATTCAAAATATTATTAAGTCAATTTCCCATTTTAATTGTTTTTTTATCATAAATATAGTATTATATATTTAGTTTCTATAAAAAATATATATGAGGTGATTTAATGTTTAAAAAAGTACTATACATTATTGCGATGGTAATGCTAGGTTATCTAGTTTATTATTTCTCATGGATTACAGTTACAGCTGACCATGTAATGAGCAAAGCAAAAATAGCAGCTAAAAACGACGATAAAGAATTCTTCTTAAAATGGTTTACATATTATGATGATGATACAGTTTACTCTAATACATTCAATAATAATGGTATCTCAAGCAAGATGGATGTTTATAAAGCATATCATAAAGGTGAAGATGATAGCATATTTACCTTCATCATTACAAAGCTTGATGGTGATATAACATATGATAAAAATTCTGATAGTAAAAAAACACAATTAACAATTTATTCAGGAGAAAAATCAATGAGTATAAATTATTCAAATTACTCATATGATAATCTTCCAATTATTCAATTTGATTTTTATTGTGATGATATTTATAAAAAATTATCAATATATGATGAGAAAGGGACTGAAGATACCGCTGATGATACTCTTTTAACACCTGTTTCAAAAATCACAAAAATTGTGTTGACTGATGCCTATAGAGATGAAGAAACATATAAGGAACAAGGTAAAGTAATTTTTGAAGCCTCAGGTGAACAATTATTTAGCTTTACAGATGAAACAAAGGATGAATGGAAGGTAAGCGCTGATGCTAATCTAGTAAAATTAGGTTATACTGATGCACAATATAAAAAGAACTTCTATTATCACTATCCAACAATGTGGAAAGTATGGAGAAATTTAATCATTTTCGTAGTTGTGGCTGTTGGATTAGGATTATTACTATTCTGGCCTAGAAAGAATAAATTTGAAAAAACATTCTTAAACAAAGAGCATAAAACAGAATAAATGCATTTAAGGCTTAGGTTTATCCAAAAATCTAAGCCTTTTTTAAACAAAAATCACCCCCAAATTTTACTTTGGGGGTGATTAATTTTTGTATTATCTCATAACAAAGAACTTTTTAAGATGGATCTTCATTATTATATTGAACTGCTCGATAAATCATACCGCGTTTAATCTTATATATAACTATTTCTTCGTGTGATGCATCAATTGTCGGTTCTTCACCCAAATCAGCAATTGCAGCATTAAAGTCTGAACCTTGTCCATTATTACGGATTTCAGTCATCCTTGCTCTTTGAGTAGCGACTACATCCATAATTAATTGCCATTCTGAATTACGTGCATCCAACATAACATTTTCAAAATCTGTCCAATTTGCACTCATTGCATCTGTAATAATACTATTACGCTCAAATTTAATATCAGTATATACTTCTAGATTTTTTGGAGTAAGGTCAACACCAACTTGATTTAAAGATGAAGTAAGCATTGATTGTAGTGCATATGAATAAGGAACATATAATCGTAATACTTCCATCTCATCATCAGTGATGATATTAGTTCCTGATGAACCATAACCATATAAGAAAATCTCAGAACCTAGTACTTTTGAATTTTCTCCATTCAAGAATACTTGCATTACTTTATTAATATAATGCATTTCTTTAACCCATAAAGCATTGGACCAATTATCTGGATGTTGTTTATCAAATAATTTATATCCTTTAAACTTATCTATATTATTAAAATCAGTCATCTCAAGAATCAACGGAATATTTAAGTGTTGTAATACCGTTGCACCATCAATATTAGCAGTAATTATATTTGCTAAATGTGAATTTTCTTGTTTTACTCTTGTTTTTTGTTCTTCTGTTGCACCCTCTGGCTCTTCACTCATACCAACATCTAGATTATCCATATCATATGTCTTATCAGGATCTAATGCTGCAACTTCAGAATCATTTATACATCCTTGAGCCTTCATAACATTAATTAATGCTCTTAATTCTTTATTCCAATCAAATCCTTCACCGATTGTCATAACCTTACCATAATATGAATCAGTATTTGGATATACATTGTAGCACATATTTTCAAGTGTTGGAGTGAATAATGCTTGCAAATATGTTGAGTTAGCCACAACTTTTTCACTAGCAATTGCATCTAATGTTTTTAATTTAATAAATTTTGTGTCAACTTCAAACTTGTATTCAACTTTTCCATTTATTGTTTGGCTATCTAATGTTGTAACTACTGTATAAATTGAATCGACTTCACCTTTCCATGTTCCATTGATTGTAAAGTTATTATAAGTTGGATCTAACGTTCCTTTGAATAGGTTAGTTAATACAGTTTGAAGAACAATTGATTTTTCAGGAGCTACTAAATCATTAGCATCTCTTTCTTTTAATGATACTAATGTAATCTCTCTAATATATGTCATTTGATCATTAAAATTAGCTAATACTACAGTTCCACTTGTTTCAAAAGTTATTACAACAGGAATTAATCCTTCCATCTCTAATGTCCAATTTGTAATTTCCACTTCAGAACTTAGAACACCATCATTTACCAAGCTATCCATAAACTTACCTTGTAGAATTGTTGAGGCTGGAACTTCTGTTTTTAATGTATTTAATGTAGTTACACTTACTTTTGAGAATTCATTTAAGTTTGCTAAAACAACCTCTGTTCCATCTCCAAGAGTCTTGGCAACCGCACTTAAAGCTGCCATTTCATTGTTCCATCCATTTACGCTTGCTGCTGTGGCTTTTTCTTCAGGTGTTAATCCTAAAGATGCTGATACACGATCAATTAGAATTGTTGAATTTTCAATATTTAAAGATAATGCATCTAATGTTTCGTATTTTACAGATGTAAATGAATCTAATGCAGAAAGTGTAATTTCTGTTTCATTTCCAATTGTTTGTGCAACATTATTTAATGCTGTGATTTCTTTTGACCAACCATTTTCGCTTGCTGCTGTCTTTTCTAATTCTGTTAATCCTAATGCATCAGAAATCTTATCTTGAAGAACTATTGAAACATTAATGTTTTCTGAAACAACAGTTAACGTTGTATATTTAACAACAGCAAATGTTGATAATTCAGATATAGCAATATTATTCTCAGCGTCTGCTAATGTTTTTGCCACATTGAATACTGCTGGTAATTCTCTATTCCAATCAGTACTTGTCCATGAAGTTGTTGTAATACTTGCACTTTCTAATGCTGTTGAAATATTCTTATTTAATACAATAGATCTAACAGCTGCTACATTTCCTTCTACCTTTGAAGATACTGCATCTAATGTTGTTGTACTGATTACACTGAAATCAGAAATTGTGCTTAACACTAATTTATTATTTACATCTTTAGGTAATGTCTTAACTACTGGTATTAATGCATTCATTTCTAATTCCCAATCAGATATTACATCACTATCAGTTAATGCTCCACTACTTACTAGATTTGTTTTGAAAATTGATTGTAATGATATTGAAACAGGCACATTTGTTTGTAATGAGACTAATGTTTCATCGCTTACACTATTTAAATTATCTAATGTTGTAATATCAATGCTGTCTTCTGTTCCAGATAATGTTCTTGAAACTGAAGTTACTGCATCAATCTCTTTTGACCAAGTATTAGCTGTTGCTGTGGCTTTTTCTTCAGGTGTTAATCCTAAAGATGCTGATACACGATCAATTAGAATTGTTGAATTTTCAATATTTAAAGATAATGCATCTAATGTTTCGTATTTTACAGATGTAAATGAATCTAATGCAGAAAGTGTAATTTCTGTTTCATTTCCAATTGTTTGTGCAACATTATTTAATGCTGTGATTTCTTTTGACCAACCATTTTCGCTTGCTGCTGTCTTTTCTAATTCTGTTAATCCTAATGCATCAGAAATCTTATCTTGAAGAACTATTGAAACATTAATGTTTTCTGAAACAACAGTTAACGTTGTATATTTAACAACAGCAAATGTTGATAATTCAGATATAGCAATATTATTCTCAGCGTCTGCTAATGTTTTTGCCACATTGAATACTGCTGGTAATTCTCTATTCCAATCAGTACTTGTCCATGAAGTTGTTGTAATACTTGCACTTTCTAATGCTGTTGAAATATTCTTATTTAATACAATAGATCTAACAGCTGCTACATTTCCTTCTACCTTTGAAGATACTGCATCTAATGTTGTTGTACTGATTACACTGAAATCAGAAATTGTGCTTAACACTAATTTATTATTTACATCTTTAGGTAATGTCTTAACTACTGGTATTAATGCATTCATTTCTAATTCCCAATCAGATATTACATCACTATCAGTTAATGCTCCACTACTTACTAGATTTGTTTTGAAAATTGATTGTAATGATATTGAAACAGGCACATTTGTTTGTAATGAGTCTAATGTTTCATCACTTAAACTATTCAAATTATTAATCTCTTGAATATCGATTTCATCAACATTTGTTACTGCATTTCTTACAGCTAACGTTTCAACAACACTAACAACCGCTGTAATTTCACTATCCCATGTTGAGTTATTCCATGATTCTGTATCAGAAAATACATTACTAATCTCTTTATTTATTATTGTTTGAATAGTAACTGATTTCCCAGTAACTGTCATATTATCATATTTTTCAACTTGAACCGCTAACGCTTGAACTAATGATAACGGAATCACACCATTAATATTTTTTACATCCTTTAAATTTACGAAACCATATTCATCTTCAGGCAATGCACATACAAGGTATTTAATAGAGTTTATTTCATTTTCCCAACTATCATTTGTCCATCCTGTTGTATCAATAGAATAAGCATTTTCCCCTGTACCAAAAGTCAATAGATTTGCAAATTGTTTCTTTAAATAATCAGAAATAGCAACGTTTCTTTCAATAGCCTCAAACACATTCTCACAAGTTGTTTTTTCCATTGAACCGCTGTTCAAATCGTTCATTTGACCAGTTGAGAATACATATACTAAATCATCATTTTGATATTTAAATTGATTTCCGATATCGCAAATCATTATCATCTCATTATGAATATTAATCTCATAATCGATATTTAATACACACTTAATAATTGACTCTCCTAATTCAGGAGTAACCTTTAATAAATATTCGTCGTTATCTTTTTCATTAATATGATCTCTTAGGTTTGTAACTACTGCATATTTAATTTCAATACTTCCTGTTTCATCCTCAACAAAGTAATTTTGTATACTTAAGAAAGGCACATCATAATCATCTGTCATTGAATAAGCAACATCTACCAATGCCTCTATCTCATCGCGCCAAACAACTTCATCCTTGTTAACATTTGATAAGTCAACTGTCTTTTCATTAATTGATATTGTTCCTAACATATCAAAAATAATTTCATCAAAGATTTCATTAACTAAGATAGATTGGTAAACATCAAATTCATTTTTATTTATTTCATCAATTGTTCTAATCTTGATTTCTTCAGTATTTATTGTTTCAAACTTAGTAATTGTTGCCTCATCAGAATCAATTGATAATCCTAATTCTTGCTCATAAATTTCACCAATCATTATTGATATGGCTTTTAATTCTAATCGCCAATCAGTAACTCCATCAGCGCTAATCGATGTTTTCTCACCATTTATCACTAAATTTTCCATAACAGATGAAAGGGCTGTATCTAAAACCTGTGGTAAAAGATTTGATTGCCAAATTGTATCATTATTAGCAATTGCATCAAGCGTTCTTATATGTAAATCTGAATAATTTAATCCAGTTATGTCTTTAATCACTAAGGTATTATAATCAACCTTATATTCACTTTCTAAAATTACTTCAAATCCTTTTAATAAGCTTCTAATTTCAGATTGCCAATTATTAATTTCATCATTGTTAATATTTAATATAATTTCGCTTTCTCCTGAATTAATCTTAAACTCAAGATCTGTTACACGAGTAAGGAAGGTATTAATTAAACTTGAGTTCCATACATCTGATTCAACTAAATTATTAATCTTAACAACTGATAATTGTTCAAAATCAGTTTTTGTTACTTGTTCTAAAGTTTCATTTTGATCATATACAGCAACTAATCCTTTTGCTACAGATCTTAATTCATTATTCCAATTGATATTTTCTACATCTTCCTCATGTAATATCTTTTGATCTTCTAATTTGATTGTCAAAGCCATTGCTGAAACTACATTTGATAAGATATCATTTACTAATAATGAATTATCTAATGTTTTATCATCAATTACAGCCTTTACTTCATTAACAGTTATTTCACTTAAATTGAAATCCGCAAAATTCTTAAGCTTATAATCACTACCTAAAGTGTGCTTAGCAGCTGTGATAACAAACGATAACTCATTTTTCCATGTGAAATTTGGATCATTAAATGATTCATAAGCAACGATAATAGTTTCCCCGTTTACTTCAATTTTTCCCGCTTGGATTCTAATAATATATGCCAATAAATGATCTGCTAAAATTGAATTATCCACAATGTCCAGATTAACAACATTCTCAACAAATTCAATATCAAGATTATCATATGTAAACTTATTATCTACAATTATTTCCTCAGCTTTTAAAGCATCTACAACCTTTAAATAATTCTTAATCTCATTTTTAACTGCATCCTTAGCCTGCAACTTTTCAATTAATAAATCAGGTTCAGTCATATAATCATTAGGAATTGTATGAACTAAATATGGAGTTGCAGCCGCAACTACCTCTGTCACCAATTCACTATTAAATAAAGTATCCACAAATTGATTCAAATTATCTGAAGTAATTCCTTCAATCGCTTTAGAATAGTCTTTATCTATTATGGCATTAAAATTTGTACCTGTATCTACTAATCCTTCATAAATATTTCCTAAACCTCTAAGTTCCTTTTTCCACCATGATGCATTTTTATTGTCCAATTCTAATCCCAACAAAGCTGTTTTTAACTCTTCATCATTTATTGATTTACTTGCCTCTTCAACAATAAAAGGTGAAAAAATTTCTAATATTTTCGTTGTTATATATGAATTACCTAATCCACTTGCGATATCTGATACAGCCTCAACCGTTTTATCGCTTTGTAAATCTACTTTTTTAAACCCTTCTGCCCCTTCAGTTAAATAAAATGTTTCATTTGCAATTGAAGCAATTTCAATAAAATTATCTATTTCTGCTCCAATATCTAACTTACTATCATATTTATTTGATGAAATTGCTGATACAATAATCTTCTCATCAATGCTTTGATCACCAAAGCATAAAACATCCATAAATTTTCCTAAAAAAGAATTTTTATATCCTTGTGTTAATTCATTAATCATTGCCAAAGCATCATTTGATCCGGTTTCTTCATTTTGACGTTTAACCTCAACTGTTTGCACATTATTGAACTTTTCTAAATCAATCTGTGATGCTAAACGAATAATACCCGTAATCGGTGAAATAAATAGAACTGCTGACATTATACCCTTGGCCAATCCAAAACCAGCACCCGCAAGTCTTCTTTTTTTCTTTGATTCTCTTACTTCTCTTTTTTCTTTGAAGAATAACCATAAGATTTCCATTACTAATAAAACAATTAATCTTCCAACTGTAAATAAGAATAGTAACACTAAAAATTTTATGATTGATACACATAAATTGTTAATAATGGCCATCATTTCAGCATCAGATGCAATACGCTCACCCAATGTTGAATCTCCAGCCTTTTGTGTAAACTGCTCTCTAATAAAATCAGGTAATCCTTCTTTAAGGGATGAAGCATTATCTAATGCAGTTCCTGTATTAATATTCATACTACTCCATAATCCACCTGAAAAAATACTATCCGCAATTGGATCAGCAATTATCCAAAATATAATAACCATTGTCGCAAAACCAATAAAGAAAAAAGCTGATTTTCTTAATCCTCTTGATAATCCAACTAACGTATGAAATAGTATTAGCCCAAAAAATAAAGCCGTCAATATTGTTATTATAGTCCCCATATTCATGAAAAACACCTGCCTTGTTTATTATTATTATACCACCAAAAATTAAATTTTAATATTAATATTAAAATAAATTTTCTATTGCTTTTTTTAAATTGCTATGATATACTTTTACTTGCTAGGGATATGGTGTCAATGGTAGCACAACGGTCTCCAAAACCGCTAGTATGGGTTCGAATCCTATTATCCCTGCCATTATAAAAGATTGTAAAGTGGCTTAATTAAGCCATTTTTTTATATAATTATATTTAAAACAAAAATTAACAATTCTTTCATCACTTTTTCTTGTTTTCCTTAGAAAACTAGATTATAATTATATTGCGAGGTGGAAAACGGAATGCATACCTCGGATATACAGACGTGTACGTGACTGTGCTACGAGAACAGTTGCTCGTGGATAGGACGGCAAATTACTCTATGTATGACTAGCTTCTGCTATATTAGCTACTAGAGAATTCGAAGCAGATAGAATTCTATACTTGAAATCCTAACCTATCAGGTATTAAAAAGCCGACGTTAATGAAATGATAAGATGTTTGTAGACACAAAAAAACAATTGTGTTTATAAACATCTTTTTTCTATTTATAATTAATATATACTTCTTCCTAGGAAGAAACGCGGAGGTGAAAATATGGGAAGACCCAAAGGCGGTAAAAATAGAACATGGACTGCTGAAGAAAAGTATGAGGTAATTAAACCCATTATTGACGGTTTGATTTCTGGAAATCAAAGAGCAACTGACTTAGGAATATCACAAGGTATGGTTAAAAACTGGGTTATAAAGTTTAATAATGGTGGAATTGAAGCTTTAGAGATTAAACGCAAGCCAGGTAATCCATTACTAAAGTATCAAGCAAGAAAAGAGTTATCATATACTGAGCAGCTAGAATACGAAAATATGAAATTAAGAATCGAGAATGAACGATTAAAAAAAGGATATACATCGAAGGAGGCGGATCAGGCAAAACAAAAGAAATCAAGCAAAAAGAATTCGAAATAATCGAAATGTTAAGCAAGGAATTTAATATTGAATCACTATGTATAACAATGGGATTATCACGTTCAGGATATTATAAATGGTTAAAAAGAAAAGGCACCTTAAATAGGTACCAAAACGATAGAGAGATATTAAGTAAGATGATATCAGAATATCATTCTAAGCATAAGACATGGGGATATAGACGTATAGCTAATGAAATTAGAAAAAATACTGGTTGGATATTCTCTGATAATTTATGCCATAAGTGTTGTAAAACACTAAAAATACATTCTAAAGCAAGAAAGCTTCCATATCCTAAAGCAGGTGAAGAAAGTATTAAATATCCTAATATTATATGGAATAACTGGAACGCTACACGCCCATTTGAAATTATAGTTACAGATACAACTATATTCTATAATCATAATCAAGCGTATGATTTAACTTTGTATATAGATACATTTAATAATGAAATAGTAGCTTATGATTTAGCCAAAAGTAAACATGGATCTAATCCGGCAAATCATATTAGAGCTCTTAGAAAACTCCTAAAAGAGAAAATAAAAAGAGGGTATAAAGACCTTGAGACGATTGTCCACTCCGATCAAGGTGTTATATACTCCTCAGCGGTATTCGCTAATACCCATAAAGATTATAACATTAAACGCTCAATGAGTCGAGCAGGAACTCCAACAGATAATCCAATAATTGAAGCATTAAATGGTTGGATAAAGGAAGAAATGGCGGTTGACTATAATTTATATAAAACTGATGATGTATATAAAACAGTTAAAGAATACATTAAATACTATAACAATGAACGTTTAGCTTACTCATTACAGTATAAAAGCCCAGTACAATATCGTACTGAGCTCTCATTTAATTAAATATTACTTTTTTGTGTCTACGAACTATTGACTAGTTCAGTTAAATCGGCTTTTTATTTTATGCAATTATCCTTTTCAATAGGGTAGAGGAAAGAAAATAATTCTTTGCCCCTCCCATTGCACCGTACGTACGGGTCTCGTATACGGCGCTACATTTATATTGAACACAAACTACCTAAGATAGTAAGCTAAAGGGTTAACCAGTCCCGGTCTTCCTTTTTTCTTATTGGCTAGTGCTAAAACTTTAGGACTTAATATGTAGTTCACTACATCCATTCCGCATCTTCGATACCAACCTAATCTAGAATTTGCCACCTTGAATATATCTTCATCTTTACAATTGCATTTAAACGCTTTGTTAAGTCTTTGAAGATTAATGTATATTCTCATAGTTTTCTTCCATTGTTTGATAATTATTACTCTTACCTTATGTCTTAACCATTGTCCAAAGGTGTCGATAAAACATTTCATACTTCCTATACGAAAGTAGTTTATCCAACCTCGAATAATTTGATTTAGTTTTGTAAATGTAATTGCTAGTGGAGTTGATACTGCGTGCTTACGCTTAAGTACCTTTTTAACCTTATCATAAAGTTTAATCTTTCGGTCCATACCGGGCTTGCATTTCCACCCATCAGCACTTTTCCAAAATGTAAATCCCAAGAAATTACTATTAGTTGGTCTTACAATTTTAGTTTTTGTTGCTGAAACCTTAAGAAATAACTTCCTTTCTAGCCAAGAAGTAACTGATTTCATTACACGTTCAGCTGCCACACCACTTCTAACAAAGATATTACAATCATCTGCATATCTAACAAAATGTAGGCCTCTCATCTCTAATTCCTTATCAAATTTATCTAAATAAATATTTGATAGAATTGGCGATAATGGACCTCCCTGCGGCGTTCCAATTGTAGAAGATATGACAACTCCATTCTCCATAACTCCCGCTTGTAGGAATTTACGGATTAAATGTAGTGTATGACTATCATTTACTTTCTCCCTAAGTATTGAGATTAATTTATCGTGATTTACTTTGTCAAAATATTTTTCGATATCTAAATCGATTACCCATTCAAATCCCTCATTAAGGTACTCTAATACCTTATTTATTGCCGTGTGACAGTCTCTATTAGGCCTAAATCCATATGAATAATCACTAAATACATTTTCATATATTGGTGTTAATCGTTGTGCTATAGCCTGTTGTATAACTCTATCAACCACAGTTGGTATTCCTAGAGGTCTTAATTTGCCATTAGATTTTGGAATATAAACTCTTCTTACGGGCTGAGGCTTATAAGTTTTATTCATTATTGAATTAATGATTTCTTTCTTATGCTCATAAAAGTATGCATCTAATTGATTAACTGTCATTTTATCAATGCCACTTGCTCCCTTATTTGCTTTTACTCTTTTAATTGCCTCACTTAAATTTTCTTCACTTAAAATCTCTTCAATTAAGCTCATTTGCTGCTCCTCCTCCATTCGTAGATATATTTGAAATCATCCTCGACCTCTTTATCATCAATGGTTACGTTCCATTGTTCTAGACTATCCCATCTTACGGATTATTCAAACATTGCTTATAGTGATTCGCACTATATAAACATTAGGTCCTTTTGTGAGTGGCTTCTCACATACTACGACCTCAGCTGACTCCCTAACTATTTGCTTTTTATTGCACGTATTTTACGCGTTAGGGCCTCCCGGGGTAATTCACTAATCTTTCGTTCCACAACCTCTTGATTTACTGTCTTGGTTTTACGTTTACCTTTTGGACTTCAGTTTGTATAGCAACCTTATCCACCATTTAGCCTCATCAAGTTTCTATTCGTAGGCTCGAGAACTTTGCTAGCCCCTTCCTTCACCCATAACATTACTGTTAACGGCTTGGGGTTTGCTACACTTGGCGGTAAATACCCGTGACTGGACTTTCACCAGTAAGATTAGTGCCATGCCCGGCACACTATAAAAAAGATGGCTTGAATCAAACCATCTTAAAACTTATATTAGTTTATTTAGCACTTTTTTTATTTAATATACTTATCTCCGTATTTTTCAATAATGTAATCAATATCCTTATCTCCTCTACCTGATAAGCATACTAAAATTGAACCATGTTTAATTTGCTTAGCTAATTTAATTGCATATGCAACAGCATGTGAGCTTTCAACTGCAGGAATGATTCCTTCATATCTAGCTAATTTAAAGAACGCATCAATTGCCTCTTCATCTAAAATAGTATCATATTTAACTCTTCCCGTATCATGTAGAAATGCATGCTCAGGACCTACAGATGGATAATCTAATCCTGATGCAACGGAATACACAGCATCTGGATCTCCATTTTCATCCTTTAGCATTATTGAATTAAATCCGTGCATAATACCTTCACTACCAAAAGTAATACTTGCAGCATGGTCTCCACTCTTTGTTCCTCTTCCAAGAGGTTCAACACCAACAATATTTACTGGTTCTTCTAAAAAGGCTGCGAACATCCCCATTGAGTTACTTCCTCCACCAACACAAGCTACAACATGATCAGGAAGTTCTCCAGTCATTTCTTTAAATTGCTCCTTAGCTTCAATACCGATAATTGCTTGGAAGTCTCTAACCATCATTGGGAACGGATGTGGACCTACAACAGATCCAATACAATAAATTGCATCCTTATAATCCTTTAAATATGCTGCAAATGCACTATCAACTGCTTCTTTAAGTGTTCTGGCACCTTCTTTTACAACAACTATTTTAGCTCCTAAAACTTTCATTCTTGCAACATTTGGCGCTTGCTTTAAAACATCAACCTCACCCATATGAATTTCACATTCTAATCCGAAATATGCCGCAGCAGTTGCAATAGCTACACCATGTTGTCCCGCACCTGTTTCTGCAATCAGTTTTTTCTTACCTAAATATTTTGCAAGTAATCCTTCACCCATACAATGATTTAATTTATGTGCACCAGTATGATTTAAATCTTCTCTTTTTAAATATATCTGTGCTCCACCAATTGCTTTTGATAGGTTATCACAATGATATACTGGTGTTGGTCTTCCTTGGAATTCTTTTCTAATTCTTCTAAGCTCATTGATGAATTTAGCTGACTTACATATTGTATGATATGCATTGCTGATTTCATCAAAGGCTTCCTTTAATTCAGGTGTAATATAACACCCTCCATATTTTCCATAACATCCATTATCATCTGGATAATTCTTTAAATAAGTTTTAAAATCAATATCTTTTACCATTTTTATTCTTCCTTTCTTATCTCTTATAAACAAAAAAACTTGCCCTTTAGTATTAAATAATACAAAGGACAAGTGCTAATTCAATCACCTGCGGTGCCACCTTAATTACTAGAAAAACCTAGTCACTTATGGAATGATATAACATTCCTGCTCTATAACGGGAGCTCCCGGCCATAGCTACTATTAGTTCACCATCGCCCTCATAGGCCCACTTTCTAATCTACCATCTACAATGCTTCCACCATCCATTGCTCTCTATTAGTTTTCAATTAGACTAACCCCTAATCATCGGTTTCTTTTAATATATATCTAATATTTAAAAATGTCAATACTTTATGATGATATTCACCTTTTTAATCATCATATAACTATAATAAAACGCCTTTATTAAGCATTTTTTTATATTTTAAAACTAATTCCTTAAAATCTTTATCAATCCTATATGATTCTCTAATTTTAGATATACTTTTATTAATTGTCCATCTATCAAAGTCATCTTTTTCAAATACTTTTAATACATAATCTTTATAATTAATTGCCATTGTCGCAATTAACCACGCTACTCCCATTTTAACATAATAGTCTTCTAAATATAATTTAAAAATCACATTATAAACAAGATTAATATGATCATCATCTAAATAATAATCCATTAACATTATTGCAACAAATCTAACCTCAAATTCTTTTTTGCTATTCACATACTTAAGAATAAATTTTAAATATTCCTCTTTATTTTTCTTTACACATTTAAGTGATGATACTAGTCCATCATGAACAGCCCAATCAGTAATCGTTGGAATAAATTTATCTAAATATTTGAATTTAACATCATAAGGTAATTTAGCCGTTCCTAATACAAATGCATAAAGCAATTGTTCTTCATAATATATAAACTCATAATTATCTAAAAAACTAAGCACATCATTCTTACAAATATCCTTGGCAATTAATCTAATCTCATCATTCTTTATTCCTAATATAGGTAGAGAGTTAGGAATAATTCCACTATTAAATTTTTTCATTTTTTTATCTGCAAGCTTTAATATTCTTTCTCTTATGCTATCCATAAAATCACCCTTCATTTTAAAATAATTTTTTTCACACTTATTATTTTACATTAAAAGAACTACCAAAAAAATAATTATCTCAATTTAACATTAATTAGCGAAAAAACATTTGCCGTTCAACAAAACCTATAAAACTCTATAATACTATAGATTTTTTGTTTGCTTCCTTATTCAACGAGCCCTGTTTTGCAATAAAACAG
>JAEDCM010000031.1 GCA_016294165.1 Anaeroplasmataceae bacterium | reverse complement strand
GGGATTGTTATTGCTTTTAATTATTTTATTTGTCTACTTTGGAAGTATCATATCAGTGATTCTAGTTTTTTTTATAGAAGAGTAAAAAAAAATCTAACGAAACCGTTAGATTTTAATTAAAATATTAGTTATGTAGGTTTGCTCCAATTTTAACTTCTCCAAATAGAGCAGTTAATGCAGATTGATTTACCTTTAAGAAATCACCCATATTGATTGAACCATCATCATTTCTCCATGTTTTATGAAGATTATTTCTGACAGAATCTTGGAATACATCTGGTACAGTTATGCTAACAAATAAACTATTTCTATCAATTCCTGCAGCTTCTAGTCCGGCATAAGCTTCAATTGCTGAATCACAAATGTTTACAGCTTGATAATAGTTCCATCCAGAAGAAGTAGCAAATAATGAGTATTTGGCATTTCCACGATATGCATCGTTTGTTTTTGCACGGTTATTTAATGATAAGCATCCACTAAATACGTTGTTAGATGTAATATATTTAGTAGAATCATAACGGCTTGTTGCCCCTGGTTTATGTCTAGCTAAGTCAAAATTATTTTTGTTTCCATAAGTACTTAAAGTGTTAGCAGTATAATTAAAAATTAATTCTTGTGTTTCATCATCAACTTTAACAAATGTACGACTATAAACTGGGAAATCTAAGATATTTCCAATACCATTATCAAAACTTGTACAGTTAACTAATGAGATTGTTCCTGGATTTGAGTTATCAGTAAATCCATGAGCGATATTATTGAAGGCAATACAATTTTCAACGTAATGTGCAACTTCAACATCATCTCCACCTAATTTAAATCCGTTACCATCAGATTCACTAGTTGCATAAGCGATGTTTACACCATTATTTTTAACGATTGTAAATCCATTATTAAAGGCAATACAGTTTTTAATTGTTACTGGGTAGATTTTTCCTTGACCTGGCTCAGGACGATTTAAATCTTTTGTGAATAAATCCCAACCATCATCAATATTATTAAATGCCATGCATCCATCAAATACATTTCCTGGACCTGTAGTTAACTTACATGCGAAACCATCAGCGTTTTCACCAGTTGTATCGGCATTGTTGAAAGAAGAACAATTTAATATTTGATTATAGCTTGGCCATTGTTCATCAAGTGGTTCATTTTGACCGCTTGAAGCACGTCCAATTTGACAACCTGTATCACCATTGTTAAAGAATGTACAATCATCAATGATATTGTAGCTTCCTGTGATATATAATCCATTATCTTTGGCATTAGAAATATCAATGTTTTCAATTTTCCAATAATCAGCATCTAAACGAATACCACAATTGCTTCCTGAAGGAGTTTGTAAACCAAAGTTAAGTTCTACTCGATCACTATATGGCTTTAATGTTTTATAAGCATTTGGTGTACCGCCATTTGCTTCAGGAATATTAATTCTTGTACTAAATTTGTATTCACCTGGTAATAGGTAAATTGTTTTTCCAGGTTGTAAAAGCATAATAGCTTTTTGTAAATTAAGCGGATTTTCTTGTGTTCCTTCACTATCATCCAATCCTGTAGGAGAAACATATAGGTCCGAGTTAATTACTTTTTCAACTGTAGTTGTTCCTGTTGTTGTAGTAGTTTTTGTTGTTTTTTTGTCTTTTCCACATGCGGCAAGTGCTACTGCAGAAGTAAGAACTAAGAAACAAATAAATAGTTTTTTCAAGAAAACCATCTCCCTTTCTATTTTGTAAACGTATACATTAATATGATAACATTATGGAGGGTATTTGTCAATAAAAAGCCATAAACGTTATCATAAATTATATAATTAAATTATATAAATGTAAAAAAAAGAGACATAAACTATGCCTCAATGTTTTCTTCAACAATTGTTTCAGTATTTGTTTTTTCAACTTTTTTCTTTGAATCAGCGCTTTGCTTTTTTTCTTCCTTAGTTGTTTTCTTTCTTAATTCCTCAATTTCCTCTAAACGTTTTTGTTCAAGGATATATAAAATTCGTTCAGAGATGTTTTTATAAGTGTTAGCTTCGATGGTAAGTTTTAATGCTAAAAGACGCAATTCATCATCTTCAAATTCTTTTTTTACTCCTGTTAAAGCTTTTTTTACATCACTACACGTTTTATTGATTGTTTGATCTTGTGATTCTTTAAAAAATTTATAAAAATCATCAAATGATTCATTGGTGTTTAATAATTTTGAAACATCGATAATCGGAAGTATTTGTTTTAATGAGCAAACAGTAATAATGTATGCAAGATGCTTATTTGAATATTTTTTAGAAATTGGAGATGGAATAACATTACCTTTTACATAATTATTTATCATTGATGAAGTAATGATTTTATCCTCCTCATCTTTCATAAAGACCTTTAGCTGACGTTCCATATAGGTAATTACTTGATCCATGTATAAATCGATATCAGGAAGGGCATCAAAATCAGGTGTTTTAAAGTTTGATAATTCATCCAACCAAGCTTGAAGTTCTTTTTTTGCGTTCATTTTAACACATCCTTTTTATGAAATTATATCATTTAGTTTTTTAAAATACAATATTCATCAAAAATATTTTTAAGTAGTTTTAAAAACTAGATTTATCATAAGTTGTAGTTTTTTAAAAAAACATATTATAAAAATATATCATATATCAGGAAAAAAACTATAAAATTATCAAAATTTGTAGTATAATTAATGAAAAAAGGAGGGTGGAAAATGGAATATTTTAAATTTCAAATAGGATGCTTAATTGTATCTTTATATATAATCTTCCTTTATGTAAGAGATACTATTGTTAAGAAGAACGAATGCAGTAAATTTTATGATCTTCTTATGATTGTCTGTCCATGGGCAATTATATTTGATGGTGTAACTAGCTGGACGGTGAATAATCTAGATATAGTTCCTTCTTCAGTAAATATTTTTTGCCATTTATTGTTTTATCTATTTATGAATGCAAGTATTTTCTTAACCTTTTTATATGTTTATAATGCTACACGAGGAGAAATACAAAGTAGAATTAAGAAAATTCTTTGTTCAATTCCTTTTATAATTTCCATTGCTTTAATTATTATTTTCTTAAACGATGTAGAATATATTAATGGGAAAAATACGAATTATTCAATGGGAATATCTGTTATATCTTGTTATGCTAGCTGTACTTTATATTTTGAATCATCATTCATATTAACATTATACAATATCAAATATATTGAAAGTCGAAAAAGATTTGCTTTTCTATTTATTGAAATATTTACATTTTCATTATTGATATTACAAATAATATTCCCTGAAATATTAATTACAGCACTTGTTCCAACGATGTTACTTGTCGGATTTTATGTTACTATTGAGGATCCATCAATCATTAGATTGAATAAATATAACAGTAAAACAGTTACCTGCTTTTCAACATTAATAGAAAGTAGAGATAGTAGTACTGGTGGTCATGTTATAAGAACAAAAGAATATGTAAGAATTATTTTAGATAAAATGAAAAGGGAACCTAAATATTTTAGTATAATTACCAAAGATTTTTTAGAAAATATGCTAAATGCTGCCCCTATGCATGATATTGGTAAGATTTCTACACCAGATTATATTTTACAAAAACCGGGTAAATTAACGCCTGATGAATATGAAATAATGAAAAATCATGCAAAAATTGGTGGAGAATTAATTAAAGAAACATTTGGTAATCTTGATAATGAGGAATATCTTGAAATTGCTTATGATGTTGCGACTCATCATCATGAAAAGTGGAATGGTAAAGGTTATCCAAGTGGACTTAAAGAAAATGAAATTCCAATTTCTGCACGCATAATGGCAATCGCGGATGTATTTGATGCAGTATCTTCAAAGCGTTGCTACCGAGATGCAATGCCAATTCTTGAATGTTTTAAAATAATCGAAGATGGTAGTGGAATTGATTTTGATCCTGATTTAGTTAAATTGTTTTTAGAAGCTAAAGATGAAATTATAAACATTTATAATTCGTCATCTATTAAATAATTAATGATATTAAATTCATAGGTTAAATGATTTGTGAATATTTTAAAAGTATTGTATAATAAAAAGAGGTGATTATGATGTTTTTTGAAAAGGTTAAAATGTATTATGTTATGCTTGATAAAGAATTAAATATTCTTGAATGCTGCGAAAATTCTAAAAAAATTATCGAGACAACTAATTTTAAAAGTTCAATACATTCAAAGGATAAAAAACTTTTTTTATCGATATTATTAAGTTTAGAAGAAAAAGCTGTTACCGATATTCAAAAATTTTCTTTTAATTTGATAGATAAAAATAATCAAGTAATTCCTGTTTTTGCCTTGATTAATTATGTTGATGATCACTATATTGTTCACATGATAGATGAAAAATACTTTAATGAAGCTATTTTACATGAAACAAATATAAAAAAATTTGATGAAATTATTTATAGTTTGTATCAGGATTTAAGTTTTGTATATGATATTATTGATCGAAAATTTATTAGGCTTTCTAAAAATCATGAAGATATTTTAGATGAAAAAACATTATCAGTTTTGGAAATAAGCAAAAATTTAATTCATAAGGATGATGTATCGATTTTTGAAGATTTTATAAATTCTTTAAACAGAGGAAAAAAATATACGGATTTTGAGATAAGAATATTAGATGGTGGAACATATCATAATTGTAAGATAATGAGTAAAACGATTTTTGAAAATGGAATACCTCGCTATTCAGTGGGGATTATTAAATCAGAAGAAAATAATAATTTAATAAAAAGGCTTGAAGAAAACTTGATTTTAGACCCAGCTACTGGAGTTTTAAATAAAGTAGCGATAAAAAAATATGCGATGGATGTTATTAAGAATCGTATTGAAACAAATAACGATAAAATGGTTGCTATATTAATAATTGACATTGATAACTTTAAATTTGTAAACGATTCCTTTGGACATGCTTTTGGTGACTCAATCATTATTGAGTGTGCTAACATTTTAAAGAATAAAGTCAGAAGTATTGGTAATGTAGGACGATTCGGTGGTGATGAGTTCATGGTAGTTATTGATAAATGTGAAAATGCATCTGAACTTCCAAATATTTGCAAATCAATTTGTTATGGATTTGAAAATATTAGAAAGGAAAATATTGAATCATTTAATAATTCATGCACAATTGGTGTATCGCAATATCCTAAGGATGCCAATGATTTTGATTCATTGTTTTTGATGGCTGATAAGACTTTATATCGTGGAAAGAAAAAAGGAAAGAATTGCTATGTAATATATGATCGTGAAAAGCATGGTGGTATTGAAGGAAATAAAGCCTTAATAAATTATGATTTAGAATATACAAATAATATTTCTTATGAAAATTTCATTGTAAATACGCTCATTGATTTAAATAATAAAAAGAATATTTATAGAACGATTTTGTCGGTTTTAAACCGTTATGCAATTGATCAAGCACGAGTTTTATTGTTGGATTCTGAAGGATATAAGGTAACTCATAAGATTTTGATTGATGGAAGTAAAAAAACATATTCAAAAAAAATCCATAGTGAACATTGTATGAAAAATCTATTAGCTTTATATGAAAATGATGATATGATGTGCTATTCAAGAGCATTAGATATTGAAGATCATTATAAAAAAATATATGATGATGTTTTTAAATCAAATGATGTAAGAGCAGTCTTATCTTTTAAAAAAGAAATAAATATCGCTAAAGCCATTGTTATAAATTTTGAAATGACTTCTAAAAAACGTTTATGGAGTAAAGAAGAAATTAGCGTTATCCATATTATTTCAAAATATTTACTAGATTTTATAAAAAGTAATAATTATCAAAAATAAAGCCATACTAAAATTGAGGTGATAGTATGACTAAGATTATGTGTCAGGCTCATAAATGCTTATATAATAATAACCAAAAATGTGTTAAGGAACAAATAAGCGTTGAAGGAGTTTCTGCCAAAAAAATTGATGAGACGTTTTGTGATTCATTTAACAAAAGAGAACGCGAATATGATACCGAATTTGCTAGCTTAGATAATAAGAATAGTGATATTTGGTGTGATGCTTGTGAATGCATGTACCACAATAGTGGAAAGTGCAGCAAGGATGAAATAAGCATTGTTGGAAGTAATGCAAATACATCTTGTGAAACAAGCTGCTCATCTTTTAGATGTAATAATTAAAGGGATAAGCCTCTACCTTATTTGTAGGGGCTTATTTTTATAATAGCTTTATAAAGCCTTTTTTTGAAAGTGAGAGTTTTGTATGAGTATAGTTGATGTGACAAACTTGAGATTTAAATATAAGGATGTTGAACTGTTTAATGATGTTTCATTTCGTATTTTTAAGGATGATCATGTAGGCCTAGTTGGATTAAATGGTTGTGGGAAAACAACATTGTTAAATCTTATTAGTAAAAATTTAAAGCCGGATAAAGGAAAGATTGAATGGATTAATAATTTAACAATCGGATATATTGATCAACATTTAACTAAAATGAGCAATATTACAATTAATGAATACTTGTATGAAGTATTTTCTGATTTGTTTAAAAAAGAAGAAATGATGGAAAATTTGTATGCCTCACTAGCTTATGCAAATGAGAATGAATACGATAAAATTCTTAATCGAGCAACATCTATTTCTGATGAATTGATTGAAAAGAATTTTTATGCCTTTAAATCAAAGGTGGGAAATATAATAAGTGGATTAGGGATTGATGAATCAAGATTGAACGAAACCTTTGATAAGTTTTCTGGTGGTCAAAGAATGAAAATTTTGCTTGGGAAGCTATTATTAGAAGAACCGGATCTATTATTGATGGATGAGCCGACAAATTTTTTGGATGTAAAGCATATTGAATGGTTAACAAAATATCTTCAAGGTTATAAGAATGCCTTTGTTGTTGTAAGCCATGATGTTGATTTTTTAAACAATATTTCAACATCAATATTATCACTAGAAAATAGCGTTGTTACAAGGTATAAAGGAAATTATGAGAAATTTTTAATTGAGCGTGATGTTCGTAATCAATCACATGAAAAAAGTTATTTAAATCAACAAAAGTTAATCAAAAAAACGGAAGAATTCATTGAAAAAAACATCACGAGAGCTTCAACTCATAAGCGTGCTTTAAGTCGTGCTAAGATGCTATCTAAATTAGAAATTTTAGCACCACTTACTCAGAATCGAAAGATTTACTTTAATTTTCCTAAATCAAGAGAAATTTCTGATGTTTGTTTAGAGGTCAATAATCTTACAATTGGTTATGATAAGCCATTGTTAAAGGATATTGATTTAATGATTAGAAAGAATCAAAAGATTGTAATTACTGGTAAAAATGGGGTTGGAAAATCAACGTTAATTAAAACCTTGATTAAAGATATTGATCCGATAGCTGGTGATTTTAAATTTTCATCAAATACGGATATTTTATATTTTTCGCAAGATAATGAATATGATATGAATAAAACCCCTTTTGAAATCATCAAAGAAGATTTCTATGATTTGCTTGATAAGGATGTTCGATCAATTCTTGCCAGAGTTGGAATTGGACCGGATTTATGTATGAAAAAGCTAAGTGAGCTTAGTGGTGGGGAAATTACAAAGGTTCGTTTATGTCGTTTAAGTATGTTTAAATCTAATTTATTAATCCTTGATGAGCCTTCTAATCATTTAGATGTTGATGCGAAGGATGCCTTACTAAATGCGATAAAAAATTATCAAGGAGTTGTAATTTTAGTATCGCATGAGAAAGAATTTTATCAAAAATTGTCGTTTTTTGAAATAAACATTGAGAAATTTATGTGATAATATTGTAAAAAAAATTAAAATATTATATATTATTTATATATAACTAGTAATATTGGAGGGAATATTATGAAGGAAATTGTAATGAAAGCCTTACAGTTTGTAAAGGAGTATTTTAAGGATGTTACAGATGGTAGTGAATATTATCATGCAGAGAGGGTTTATCGTAAGGCGATGCATCTAGCAAAAGAGGAGAAGGCTAATAATTTTGTTGTTGCACTTGCGGCCATTTTACACGGCGTTGAGCCAAAGAATAATCGTCGCACTAAAAATTGTCCAACTGTTAGGGCTTTTTTAGAATCATTTGATTTGGACAAACGAATTATTGATATTGTTATTGATATCATTTGTAATATTGATTTTGATAACCGTAAGAACAATAATTTAAGAAGTATTGAACACAAGGTTGTTTTTGATGCTAACCTATTAGATTCAATTGGTGCCGTTGGAATTGCACGTAACTTTGCATATGGTGGATACCATAAGATTAATATGTATGATGGTAATATTTCAAATGAGAATATGATTAAGGTATTCTATGAACGTTTATTAACTGCTAAGGACTATTTTCAAACATTTACTGGTAAACAACTAGCCGTTAGAAGGCATGAATTTATGGAAAGATTCCTACAAGAGTTTTATTTCGAATGGAATGTATAAAAGGTCGCATGAAGCGACCTTTTTTCATTTAAAAATTTTTAATTTCTTTGATTAATTCATCATATAAATCTTCTTGTTTTATTTTACGAACAGGAACACCCTTTTTAAATAGAAGCCCCTCATTTTTCCCACCGGCGATACCTAAATCAGCTTCCTTAGCTTCACCAGGACCATTAACAACACATCCCATAATAGCAATATGGATTTTTTTATTGACGGATAACAAGTATTCTTCAACCTTATTTACAAGAGGAATCATGTCATAGTCGGTACGTCCACAGGTTGGACAACTTGTAAGAGTAGGCATCTCAATTAGGCCAAAATTATTTAAGATTTCTTTTGCAGCTTTGATTTCTAATAACGGATCACCAGTGATGCTTACACGAATAGTATCACCAATCCCTTCATTTAAGAGAATACCTAGGCCGATTGCACTTTTTATAGCCCCCGCATATGGACTACCAGCTTCAGTAATTCCAATATGTAGTGGGTAGTTAAATTCTTGACTCGCTAACTCGTAGGCTTTAACTGCTAAATCAATATTACTTGCTTTAAGACTCAATACGATATTATGGAAATCTAACTTTTCTAAAATATTAACATGATATTTAGCAGCCTTTACTAGATTTTCGGGTGTTAATTCTAAACCTTTTGGAAGACTTCCAGAGTTAACCCCAATGCGAATTGGAATATTTTTTTCTTTGCATAAATTAACAATTTGCTTAATATGCTCCTCGTTACTGATATTACCGGGATTCAATCTAATTTTATCAGCCCCGGCATTGATGGCTTCAATTGCCAACCTATAATCAAAATGAATATCGGCCACAAGAGGAATATTTATATTCTTTTTAATTTCTTTTATTGCTTTAGCATCCTCTAAATCTAATACAGCAACTCTAATAATTTCACAGCCTGCTTTTTCTAATGTATTAATTTGTTTGACTGTATTTAAGACATCCTTTGTTTTAGTATTTGTCATACTCTGAATCAAAATTTTATGGTTTCCACCGATAAATTTATCTTTTATTTGCACAGTTTTTGTTGTTTTTCTTAAATTATTCATACTATCACCAAAAAAATTATAACATTTGAAAATTTTTCTTGCAATATTAAAAAAATAGTGATATATTAATAGAGGATAACTTTTGCATGGGAGGGAAATAGAATGCGTGACTTAGTAAGATTAATTTGTACTGAATGTAAAGAAGAGAATTATTATACTGACAAGAATAAGAAACTAACTCCAGGACGTATTGAGATGAATAAGTATTGTCCTAAGTGCAAAAAGCATACATTGCATAGAGAAAAAAAATAAGCCTATGGGCTTTTTTTTTACATTTAAGGAGAGATTTGGATGAAAAAGATTATAATCGATGATTTTTTTGATATGAATTGCTATATTGTTGAGCGTGGAGATTCTTGCTTTGTGGTTGATCCAGGAGGAAATACGGAACTATTAAAAAAAGAATTAACCGGATACAAGGTTTTATTTGTTTTATTAACCCATGGTCATTTTGATCATATTGATGGCTTAAGAATTTTTGATTGTCCAATCTATATTCATGAAAATGATTATGAAATGCTTATAAACCCTAAAAAGGCTCTTTATCATATGTTAGGAGGGCTTGTGCCAAGCTATGATTATCGTAAACTAAATATCATTAAAATTAAAGATAATGATATTATTCCATTTGTGGATCAGGAGATTAGAGTTATTCATACACCAGGTCATTCTAGTGGTTCGGTATGTTATTTATATCGTGATAAATTATTTAGTGGTGATACATTGTTTAAGGGTTCAATCGGAAGAACCGATTTTCCCGATTCTAGTTATGAAGCTATGAAAAAATCCTTAGTTAAAATAATTGATAATCTTGATGATAATATAAAGGTTTATCCAGGACATGATGAAATTACTTCAATCAAGGATGAAAAGAAGAATAATCAATATTATTTATTATGTAAAAAAAATCAAATGTAATTTAAAAAAATATCTAGAAATGCTATAATATTTCTAGATTTTTTATTGGAGGAAAGATTATGGGGTATATTTTTAGTTATATGAAAAAATTCAAATTTAGAATTACTATTCAAATGATTATAAAAATTACAGGAACCCTAATGGATCTTATTCTTCCATGGATTTTAGCTTATTTAATTGATGAAATTGTTCCTTTAAAGGATATTGGATTAATCTATAAATATGGGCTTATAATGTTATTTTGTGCTTTTATTGGAATTAGTGGAAACATAATAGCTAATAGATCAGCAGCGAAAATTGCTCGAAATGTGACAACTAATCTTAGGCATGATTTATTTTCCAAAATCATGAATTTATCCCCTAAGCAGATCGATGATGAAACAATACCATCATTAGTTTATCGCATGAGTTCCGATACTTATAATGTCTATCATATGATTGGAATGCTACAGCGTATTGCGGTACGTGCCCCAATTTTATTAATTGGAGGTATCTGCTTGACATTCACCTTAGATCCTATTTTAACCTTAGTTTTACTGGCAATTTTACCTTTTATTACATTAGTTGCGATTAGTGCAAGTAAAAAATCTATTAAGTATTTTAATGAGGTGCAAAAATCAAATGATCAAATGATAACAACTGCTAGGGAAAATGCAACAGGTATTAGAGTGATTAAGGCTTTAAAAACGGAAGATTATGAAATTGATCGTTTTGATAGAAATAACTTAGATGTTTTAAGGAAAAGTAAAAAAGCAAATATCACAATGGCTATTGTTAATCCAATGCTAACACTATTATTAAATATTGCTTTGTGCTTTATCGTTTTATTTGGTGCTTATCGTGTAAATGTTGGTGAAACCGAACCAGGGAAAATTGTTGCCTTTTTATCGTATGTAACTATTATTTTAAATGCGATGATGACTTTAACTCGTATTTTTTTAGTTTTATCAAAGGCTAGTGCTTCCGCCACAAGAATCAAGAAAATCTTAGATTTAGAAACTGGATTAGAAATATTAGAAATTGAAGAAAAAAATAGTGATTATAAGATTGAATTTAATAATGTTTCATTTTCTTATTTGAAGGTTGAAGATAATCTTAATGATATTAGCTTTAAAGTAAAGGAAGGAGAATCCTTGGGAATCATTGGGGCAACAGGCTCTGGAAAATCAACCATTATCAACCTTTTAATGCGCTTTTACGATTGTGATAAGGGTGAAATATTAATTGACGGAAAAAACATTAAATCATATAGTTTAAAGGATTTAAGAAAAAAATTTGGGGTTGTCTTCCAACAGGATACCCTATTTAGTGATTCAATTTATGAAAATATTGATTTTGGAAGGAAAATGCTCTTTAACAATATTTTAGAATCGACTAAAAATGCTCAAGCAGAAGAGTTTATTAGAGAACTTCCGGATTTATATCAAACAAAACTTAATGCGCGAGGTACCAATCTATCTGGAGGGCAAAGACAGCGAATATTGCTTTCAAGAGCTCTTGCTGGTAAAAACGAAATCTTAATTTTAGATGATTCATCAAGTGCCTTAGATTATAAAACGGATGCAAATCTAAGAAGTGAGTTAAATAAAATCTCATCCACAAAAATTATCATTGCGCAAAGAATTAGCTCTATCAAGCATTGCCAAACCATTATTGTCGTTGATGAAGGAAAAATTATTGATATGGGTAATCATGATTATTTAATGAAAAATTCAAGCCTATATCAGCTAATCTATAAGACGCAAATGGTGGTGGAATAATGAATAAACGTAAACCATCACAAACAATGCAAAAGCCAAGATCTACCAAGGCTGTTTTAAAAAGAATGTGGAAGTATCTTATTAGTTATCGTAAACTATTGATTTTGATCATTTTTTTAACAATTATAAGTAATGTTTTTGCGCTTGTTGGACCATATTTATCCGGTTTAGCCATCAATGAAATTGAAAAAGGAAAAAATAATATTGATTTTGAAATTATTTTTAAGTGCTGTGGATTAATGATAATTTTCTATTTAATATCCGCAATTCTATCTTATGTTTTATCAGTTATTATGATTAAAATGAGCCAAAATATTGCCTATAAAATGCGCAGTGATGTTTTTAATAAATTAGCATATATGCCAATTAGCTTTTTTGATAAAACTCCAACTGGTGACATTTTAAGTAGAATTAGTTATGATGTTGATACTGTTTCAACATCCATTGCTAGTGATATTATTCAAATATCCGCATCAATTATTACGGTTTTAGGATCATTTATCATGATGCTTATCATTTCACCATTATTAAGTTTAGTTTTTGTGGTAACTGTTCCACTATCAATTATATTTACAAAATTTATGTCTAAACGTACTCGTAGGCTTTTTAGAGCACGTAGCGTTAAATTAGGAGAATTGAATTCTTTTTCTGAGGAAATGATTACGGGAAATAAAACGATTAAGGCATATGCACAAGAGGATTATGTGATTGATAAGTTTGATAAAGTAAATATTGATACTTCTAAAGCTGCCTATGAAGCGGAATATCATGCCGCAATCATTGGACCATCGGTCAATTTCATCAATAATATTTCTCTAACTCTTGTCAGTGTTTTTGGGGCATTGTTATATATGAAAAAAAGAATTTCTTTAGGTAATATTAGCTCATTTGTCTTATATTCCCGTAAATTTAGTGGACCAATTAATGAGTTAGCTAATATTATATCTGATCTTCAGTCTGCTTTAGCAGCGGCGGAAAGAGTTTTAGATTTGATTGATTCCAAAATTGAGGAAGAAACGGCTAAAGAAAAAATTGATTTAGATGTTTTAGGACATGTTGAAGGAAAAAATATCTGTTTTGGTTATAATCCTGAACGCGAGATTATTCATAACTTAAGCTTTGAGGCTAAAGAAAAAGAGGTCATCGCAATTGTTGGACCTACTGGTGCTGGTAAAACAACCATCATTAATCTTTTAATGAGATTTTATGATTTAAATAGTGGAGCAATTTATCTAGATGAAAATAATATATATGACTTATATCGCAGTGATGTTCGTAAAAATTATGCCATGGTTTTACAGGATACGTGGTTATTTAATGGTACAATTTTAGAGAATGTTTTATATGGAAGTAAAAATAAAACTTTAGAAGATGCCATAGAAGCTTGTAAAAAATGTAAAATTCATTCATTTATTATGAAATTACCAAAAGGATATGATACAATATTATCAGATGATGGAATTAATATTTCTAAAGGACAAAAGCAACTTTTAACAATCGCAAGAGCGTTTCTGCTTGATGCAAAGATGCTTATTTTAGATGAAGCTACAAGTAATGTTGATACAAAAACTGAAATTGATATTCAAAATTCGATGTTAAATTTAATGAAGGACAAGACTTGCTTTATTATTGCACATCGATTATCGACAATTATCAATGCTGATTTGATTTTAGTATGCAAAGATGGTAGAATTATAGAAAAAGGAAATCATGAAGAATTATTGATAAAAAAAGGATTTTATTATGAATTATATAATTCACAATTTAATGCCTCATAGGGAGTGGTTACAATGTTTAGTGTTGCGCATTTTTGGATTTGCAAACAAGCACTTTATGAATTAGAAGATGAAAATATTATATTTGAACGTAATGATTATATTTTAGATGGGGCGATGGCTCCTGATTATGATGAACGAGCACTTGGAGGACATTTTGCGGTTTATCGTCCAAAATCTAATAAATTTACCAATTGGAAGGAAAAACGTCCGGCCAATGCCTTTGACTCATTTGTAAATCATTATATAAAGGCGATAGAAACAAAGGATTTACATGAGTTAGGTCGTGCTATTCATTATCTAACAGATATGTTAACAATTCCCCATGCGACAGGAATTAGTGATGCTAGATTAAGACATATGATTTTTATAAGACCGCATCGTAGATATGAAAAATATACCTTAAAAAATATCGGTAAATACTATGAAAAGAAAGAATATGATGTTAATTTTGATGATGATTTCTTTAATATAATGTTAAATGCTTATCAAACAACTAAGAAATATAAATGGGCATTAATTTTTTGGTCAAAGAAAAAATATGATCGTGCAAATTATGAAATGATACCTATGATGGTATACTATGTTAAAGGATTTTTAAGAAGATATTACAATAGCGTTAAATAGGAAGGAGGTAACTTATGTCAAAGATTAGAGTTGGTGGGCTTGGTGGCTTTGGAGAAAATGGGAAAAATCTTTATTTATGTGAAGTTGATAACCGTATTTTTATTTTAGATTGTGGTATTAAATATCCAACATCTGAATTTCATGGAGTTGACACCATTATTTCCGATTTTCAATATCTGTTAGATAATAAAGAGAAAATCCAAGGAGTGTTTTTATCACATGGGCATGAGGATCACATTGGTGGATTGGTTTATTTATTAAAAGATATAAATATTCCCATTTATGGATCATCATTTACTATTGCAATATTAGAGGATCAATTAAAGGAAGCAGATATGAATCCTTTAGATTATGAATTAAATGTTGTTAATGAGGATGATACAATCAAATTTGGAACAAATCATGTTAGTTTTTTTGCGACTACCCATAGTATTCCGCAGTCATTAGGAATTGCTATTCATACAAAGTATGGAATTATTGTTTATACCGGTGATTATTGTTTCGATCAAAACGTTGATTCTAATTATAAAACATCTTTAGGAAAAATTAGTGATTTAGGTAAAAAGGGAGTTTTATGCTTAATGAATGAATCAATTGGTGCTACTAATAGTACAGGAAATTTGTATTTTGAACTTAAGCATAAATTAAATGGCATTTTTAATGATGCTAAAGGAAGAATTATTGTGACATTGTTTTCAACTGATTTAAGAAGTATCCAACAAATTATTGACATGTCGATTAAATATGACAAGAGAATTGCCATCATTGGTCGTAAGGCACAAAGAATTGTGGATGTTGCGGTAACCTTAGGATATTTAAGAATTCCGGAGGAACGTTTAGTAAACCTTCGTTATATTGATGATAAGAATAAAAATAATGACTCTGATTTAGTTATTTTAGTTACTGGTGTTCGCCATGAGCCATTCTTTATGCTTCAAAGGATGTGCAAGAAGATTGACCGTTTAATTCATATTAATCCAATTGATAACATTATCATGATGACTTCACCAGTTCCTGGTACTGAAAAGATGGCGGCACGTACACTTGATATTTTGTGCCGTACAAAAGCAAAAACTCATACAATTAATCAAAAATATCTTCAAGCATCACATGCCTCAAGAGAAGAGATTAAAATGATGATTAATTTATTAAAACCAAAATATATTGTTCCTTTGAAGGGGGATTATCGTCTTCAGTATGCCCAAATTGAAATTGCAACGGAATTAGGATATGACCCAAAACAAGTAGTTATTCTTGATAATGGAAGTTTGCTTGTTTTTGATAAAGGGAAAAAGGTTGATGCCATTGATAGTATTCCATGTGCTGAGGTATTAATTGATGGAAGTGTCGCCGGCGATGTTAATGATATTGTTTTAAGGGATCGTGAATTGTTAAGCAATGATGGAGTAATGATTATAATCGCTAATGTCAATCCGCGTACTAAAAAGGTGTTATCAGGTCCCGAAATTATTTCTAAGGGCTTCTTATACACAAAAGAAGAAAATGATATTATCAGTAATGTTAAGACAATTTTTAATTCGGTAAGTGAAAAGCACTTAAGTGGTAAATATATTAATTGGGTTGATTATAAAAAGGATGTTAAGGATGAAATAAATCGTTATTTATATAAAGAAATTAAGCGATGTCCCGTTATGATTCCGATTATTATTTCAACCGAAGTTTCATAATTTTTAAATGATTTGGAGAGTTTTTTTGCTCTCCAATTTTTTTTATCTATATTATGACATTTTCCGTATTATTATTGATATAAACTTTTAAATAGGGTGAGTTTATGCCAAAGGAAAAGATAAAAAAGAAGAATGAAAACTACAACATATACTATGAAACCTTAGGAATTGTTTTAATTGGCTTAAGCTTGATTATTCTTACGAGGCTCGGAAGTGTTGGTTTATGGTTGAATATTATTTTTAAAATTTTATTTGGTGATTGGTATTACTTATTACTCATTATGATATTTATCCAAGGATGTATTTTTTTAAAAAAAAGAAAATTTATTGATTTTAAAAGCATTAGAGTAAATGGTTTTTTCTTATTTTTATTATCACTAATGGGATTAAGCCATTATAGTATTTATCAATATGCTAAAAATCATGAAGATAATGCTCTGTTTCAAACCATAAATCTCTATAAATATTATATAAATGATCCTGACCTAGATTATATGCTTGGTGGAGGAATCATCAGTGCAATCATCTATCAAGGATTAGTTTTTTTAATTGGCGAAGCAGGAGTTATTTTAGTATTTTCTTTAACCCTCATTTTATCGTTAATTTTTTTAAGTGGAAATAGCATTATTTCCTTTAAAAATCAGATCAAAAGATTTAAATTTAAATTTAAAATAAACTTTAATGGAATAATAAATTATATTTCATCGATTAAAATTAAACAAAAAAAGGTTGGGCTAAATATGCTTTCGGATATTAATTTATCAATGAATCATAAGATAGAAGAAAAAATTTCAAATGACGTAAAAATGGCTATAGAAGGCGTTTTTAGAAAAATGAATTATGAGTTTTATTTTGTAAATTTATATGTTGGTTATCAAGCATCAAGATATGTTTATAAGATAAATATTAAGGATTTGAACATCATTTATAATAACCTAAAGCAAATTATTAATGATAATATTGCGATTAGCTATAATGATGAATTAATAATTGAAGTTAATCACAAATTCAGAGAACTTTTAACTTTAAAAAGGTTATTATTACAAAATAACGAAATACCTTTAGGTTTAGAAATTGATGGAAGAATAATTAATTATGATTTTCAAAAAAATAGTAATATGATCATATCTGGAGCCTATAATAGTGGAATAAGAAACTTTATTAGATGCTTTATTACCTCAATTATTATGCGAAGGGTCAATCATCAAATCGCTATGCTTGATATTAAAGAGGAGTTTTATGAGTTAAATATGTACCATAATTTACATAGTTATTATAATAAAGTTGAAGATATTGACATATTTTTTAATGAAATAATTAAAGAGGTGGAAAGAAGAATTGAACTTTCTTATTATTTTAAAGCTAATGATTATAATGAATTAAATAAAATGATTAAAGAAAATAGCATTGAAGAAGAATTAAAGCGCATATTTATTTATATTAATGGATTTGAGGTTTTAATAAAAAATAAAAACTTTGATCAAGAACTTCATTACCTAATCTCCATTGGAAGCAAATGTGGCATTCATATTATCATTATCAATCGCATAAGCAATGCTATTTCACCACTAATAAAAGGATTGATTGATACGAAAATATTATTTAAATGTGATAATATTAATCAAAGCATTGAGCTTTTAGATAATGATAAAGCTACTATTTTAGATAAAAATGGGGATATGATAATAAAAATCAAAGACGAAGAATATCGTGTTCAAGCTCCATTTATATCGAAGGATGAATACTTAAAGATAATATAAAAAAGGAGTTTATTTTGAACTGAGTCTTGTCAAGTAGACAGTGAAAATTTTAAAATAATTAAATAAGATT
>JAEDCM010000030.1 GCA_016294165.1 Anaeroplasmataceae bacterium | reverse complement strand
TTTATTATTATTTGTGTTTTATTCTTACTTAGTTGCACTAAAAAATATGAAGGAGCAGCTGTTAATAAGTTAACTTATATTACTGTTAATTATAACGGTGGCTATACAAATAAAAGAGTGTTAGACTTTAAAGAAAATAAATATTATTCAATAGGATATTTACCAGTTGATGATAAAGAACCTGATTTAGAATTAAAAAATACATTTTCTGAAAGTGAAGGAAAAGACTTTATCCAACAATGCTATTCAAATGGATTATTTGATATTAAAGCTATGTATAGTCAAAGTGGAATAATTGATGGGGGAGGATGGGAGTTAATTATTGAATTTGGTGATGGTACAATAAAGAAATCAAAGGGATCAAACGCTTCTCCCCAAAAAACATTTAATAAATGTGCAATAGCATTTTATAATTTGTGTGGTGAAGAGGTTATGGGAACATTACCAAAGTATTATGTATATCCTCCGCAAATTTCATATGCATTTCATTATAATGAAAATGAAACTTCTATAAGTGATAATTCACTAACAAATGTTATTTTAGCTAATTATAAATGGAACAAGAAAGAAGTATTAAAAAAAGACTTATATTTGATAAATGAAGAAAACAAAAAAAATAATAAATTTATTTATAATATTGAATATAAATTAATATTATATACAGGAAATTATGATTATAATAAGAAATTTAATAGAATAGTTCTTAAAGAATATGATTATAATAGTGATTTAACAAATGAAAAAACTGTGTTTATTGGTAGCTTTTTTGAAATTAAAAAACAAATCGAACTTGATATAAAATTAAATAAAATTTATACATATGAGTTATTTTATAAAGATGGTAATTATATTCAGTACACATTTTCAACATTTATTAATTAATAAAATATTAGAAAGATATTATCTAAATATTTAGTTAATATCTTTTTTATTTGTTCATAGTAAAACAATGCTATAAATATATTATTGAATGAACTTGAAAAAAAGAGTATAATATAACTAAGAATAAAAGATTTATTATTAGAGGTGATAGTATGAAGTATGCATTAACTAATTGCATTATTTTAAATGGGAAAAAAGATATGGAACCCTTAAAGGGATATTCAATTATTGTTGATGATGGTAAAATAGTTGAAATAACAAATAAAAAAATAGAAAATATTAAAGTGATAAATCTTGAAAATAGATATGTTTTACCAGGACTTATAAATATGCATGTTCATCTACCAGGTTCTGGAATGCCTAAAGATACTAGTAGGCAAAATAAAGAAAGTGTTGATAAATTATTATCACACAAATTGACAAGATATATTGTTTATAAAATGTGTGCAAATTTTGCTAAAACTGAACTTTTGAGTGGTGTTACAACAATTAGAACTGTTGGTGGTCTTGCAAATATTGACTCTACTATCAGAGACAATATAAATAAAGGAAAATTACTAGGACCAAGAATTTTGGCTTCAAATATGGCTTTATCTGTTCCTGGTGGTCATATGGCTGGTGTTTTGGCATATGAAGCTCTTGACAGTGCAAGTGCTATTGATTATATCAATAAGATTAGCGAAACTAAGCCTGATTTAATTAAAATCATGATTACTGGTGGTGTTTTAGATGCTAAAAAGAAAGGTGAACCAGGAGAATTAAAAATGAGTGCAGAAATTATTAATGCTGCATGCAAAAGGGCTCATGAACTAGGATATAAAGTTGCTGCTCATGTAGAATCTACTTTAGGAGTAAAATTAGCATTGGAAAACGGAGTTGATACTATTGAACATGGCGCAAAACTTGACAAAGAAATAGTTGATTTATTTAAGAAACATAATGCTTCTTTGATTACAACTATTTCACCATCTATTCCACTTGCTAAATTTGATAAGAGTGTTTCAAAAGCTACAGATTTAACACAATATAATGGTAATGTTGTTTTTGAAGGAATTGTTTCTGCGTCAAAGACATGCCTTGAAAATGATATAAAAGTTGGATTAGGTACTGATACTGCTTGTCCATTTGTTACTCATTATGATACTTGGAGAGAATTAGCTTATTTTACTAAATATGTAAAAAATGATAATAGAGAGGCTATTTATCACGCAACTCTTGAAAATGCTATCATTGCTGGAATAGAAAAAGAAACAGGTAGTATTGATGTTTCAAAATCATGTGACTTAATAGTAGTTGAAAAAAATCCATTAGACGATATTACTGCGCTTAGAAAACCAAGTATGGTTATATATAAAGGAAAGATTATAAAAAAACCTAAACTTAAAAAATTTAAATATGTAGAAGAAGAACTAGATAGACAATTATAAGGAAAAAAAATAAAAATACATATTTTTTGCATAATAATGGACTTTATGTTATTATAATAATATAAAGGTTTTTAATTTTGAAAGGAATAAAATATGATGAAAATAGCTTTTTTTGATGTTAAGCAATATGATAAAACTGGATTTGATTTTTATTCAGATTTAAACAATATAAAAATCAAATATTATGAACCACGATTAACAGCAGATACAGTTGGATTAGCTCAAGGGTTTGATGCCGTTTGTGTTTTTGTAAATGATGAAATTGATGATTATGTTGTTAATAAATTATATGAATATGGAGTGAAAGTGATATTATTAAGATGTGCTGGTTTTAATAATGTTGATACTAAAGCTTGTTTTGGTAAAATACATGTTTATCGAGTTCCAGCTTATTCACCATATTCAGTAGCTGAACATACAATGGCGTTGCTTCTTACTTCAATAAGAAGAATTCATAAAGCTTATAATAGAACTAGAGATTTCAATTTTTCTTTGACTGAGTTAACGGGGTTTGATTTGTTTGGGAAAACTATTGGAATTATAGGAACTGGAAAAATAGGTAAAATATTTGCTAATATCTGTAATGGATTTGGAATGAATATTATATGTTACGATAAATTCCCAGATAAAAGTAGCAAACTAAAATATGTAGATTTACAAGAATTGTTTAAAAAATCAGATATTATTTCACTTCATTGCCCATTAACTGATGAAACTAGTTATTTGATTAATAAAAATAGTATTGATGTTATGAAAAAAGGTGTTGTGATTATTAATACATCTAGAGGTGGATTAATAAATACTGAAGATTTAATTGATGCAATAAAAAATAAGAAAGTTGGAGCAGCTTGTCTAGACGTATATGAAGAAGAAAATGATATTTTCTTTAGAGATTTTTCTAATCATATAGTTCAAGATGATCAGTTAGCTAGGCTGATATCACTTCCTAATGTTATTGTTACATCTCATCAGGCATTTCTAACTAAAGAAGCTCTTGATAATATAGCTCAAATGACAATAAATAATTTAATTTCTTTTTATGAAAACAAACCAAATATTAATAATGAAGTATGTTATGTTTGTGCAAAAAGAGAAGAATGTCATAAAGAAAAAAGTGGCAAATGTTTTTAATTTTAGTATGATGTCAAAAGTTAAAAAAAGGATTACAAAAGCTAATTTTGGAAAAAAGAATTTACATATTGAAAAATATGTCGATTTGATGTAAAATATATATGTTATTTAAGGAGAAAAAACATGAATTATATTGAATTATTGTTTTTAGTATTAATTGGAATTTTTGTTGTATTGGGCCTATTTATTGGGTTTGGTAGAGGAGGAAAGAGAGCTATTTTTAGATTACTATTAATTGCTGCCTCATTTATTATTGCTTGGATATTTAAAGATAAACTAGTTGATAAACTAGAGTCGCTAGAACTTTTCCCTGTTGATGGTAATAAAGTAAATATAATAGAATATATAAATGCAAACCTTCAAGATGAAATGAAAAATATCAGTTATTTATTAGAGTACATTGTTACTATGATATTGACAGCATTATCATTCGTAATTATATTTATAGTATTAAAATTATTAACTTTAATAGTATATGCTATACTTAAGGGCCTATTTAGTAAAAAGAATGGTAAACATACTTTATTAGGTGGAATAGTAGGTGCATTTGCTGGTGTTGTTATTGCTTTTGCTATTTGTGTTCCTATTAATGGAATTCTTAATGAAGTAGCGAAATTATCTGAAATTGAAATTGATGGTTCAAAAGTAATTGATTTAGATGGTCTTGGAGCAGAAGCCAATCCTAAAGAATATGCTGATTCTACAGTTTCTAAAACTTTAAGTAAAATTGGAAATGGATTTTTTGCTAAATTAACAACTATTAAAACAGATGAAGGCAAAAACTTAACATTAGATGAGGAAATAGAAGCAATTGTTTTTGTATCTAATATGTCTAATGATTTAGGAAAAATTTCAAAAGTTGATTTCTCTGAAGGATTAAATGAAGCGAATATTAGTGAAGTTAAAGATATCTTAACTAATCTTGATAACTTAAAATCAGAAATGAGTGAAGGATCAGTAGATATTATAAATAAGGCTATTAAAGATGTTGCTGCATCATTAGGTGAAGATTTACCTATTGATTTAAATGATTTTGACTTGTCAGAAGTAGAATTTGTAAATGAAGGAAATATTTTAGAACAAGCTTATAATTATCAAACTTCTGGAACTATAGATGCTGATTCATTAATTAAATCATTAGCAAATAGTAAACTTATTTTACCTATGGCAAAAACTGCAGATTTCAAACTAGAATTAAATGAATCACAACAAGCAGAAATTGAAGCTGCAATATCAAAATTAGAAAATATTAATAGTGAAACTATAAATGATATTAAAAATATGTTTAATCTTAATAAGTAAAATATGAATCATTTTGCAATGCAAAATGATTTTTATATTGATAATATTATATCAAGGTGTTATAATAAATCATCAAAGGTGCAATTATGAATGAATTAATTATTGGTAGAATTTACAAACATTTTAAAGGAAATTACTATTTAGTTGAAGGAATCGCAAAGGACTCAGAAACTTGTGAGGAAGTTGTGATATACAGAAAATTGTATGATGATGGTTCTTTATGGATAAGACCTGTAAGTATGTTTTTAAGTGAAGTTGATTATAAAAAATATCCTCATTGTAAACAAAAGTATAGATTCGAACTACAAGTAGTTGAAAATAGCATAAAAAAATGATTTTTTTCTCTTTGCAACTTTCAGTTGACAAATTTCAAAGTTAACTTTCTTGTGCGCAACCAAGTAAAAGAGTATCATATAGCATGTGAAAAATGAAAAGGAGAAAAAAATATGATTTTAGCAGACAAAATTATTTTACTTAGAAAGAAAGCTGGTTGGTCTCAAGAAGAGCTTGCTGATCAATTAAATGTTACTAGACAATCTGTATCAAAATGGGAAGGTGCGCAATCTATTCCTGATATGGATAAAATATTAATGATGAGCAAATTGTTTGGAGTTACAACTGATTACTTATTAAAAGATGAATTAGAAGAGGAAGAACTTATTAGTAGTGAACCAGTTAGTGAAACTCATCGAATTAAGTTAGAAGACGCTTCAAAGTTTTTATTAACTATGAAAGAGGTTAGTCCAAAGATAGCATTAGGAACTTTTTTGTGCATAATCTCACCTATTACTTTATTAATACTTGCGGCAATAAGTGAAGTTGAAAAATACAAGTTGAATGAAAATGCAGCTTGTGGAATAGGATTAATCGTATTAATTGTTTTTGTTGTTCTTGGTGTTGTGAATTTTGTTAGTTCTTCAACAAAAACTAAAGAATATGAATTTTTGGAAAATCAAAACTTTGAAACTGAGTATGGCGTTATTGGTATGGCTAAGGAAAGAAAAAAAGAATACAAAGATACATATCAAAGATTAATGACTATTGGAGTAGTTTTATGTATTCTATCAGTGATACCTTTATTTGTGGCTATATGTTTAGATGAAAGTGATTTAATTTATTCAATTTCTGTTGGATTGTTACTATTTATTGTTGCATGTGGAGTTTACTTTTTAGTGTATGGCAGAGTATATCAAGCAGCATTAGAAAAATTATTAGAAGAAGGAGATTATTCTCGCAAAAAGAAGGCCAAAAAAGGTTTAGTAAGTTTAGTTACTGCTGTTTTTTGGTTAGCTACAACTGCGATTTATTTATTTATAATTCTTAGTAATTTTGTTAGTAATAGTAAAAGTTGGATTATATGGCCAATTGCTGGAGTGATTTTCCCAATAGTAATTGTCATTATTGAATCTGTTGAAAAGAAAGAAAGGAAAAAATAAATAAATATGAAAAAAATATTTGTTGTATTGTGTTTATTAGTTATGGCGTTAACGTTTACTGGATGCAGTGGCGTAATAAGAATGCATTCATATAAAAATAGTGAAAAATATTCTGTTGGAAATAAAGAATATTCTGGTGAAATAAAAAAATTGAATATTGATTGGTATGTTGGTAGAGTTAAAATAGTTATTAGTGATAAAATATCTATTAGTGAAAATAGTAATGATTTAAAAGATAAACAAAAAGTTCATTCATATTTTGAAGATGGTGTTTTAGATGTTAAGTTTTGGGAATCCGGATATTCTGCAAAGATTAATGATGCCGATAAGCATGTTACTATTGAAATTCCTAATGGAGTAGATATTAGTATAAATTCTATTAGTGCGTTAATTACAACTGATGATATTGAGAACAATAATATTGATATAAAAACAGTTTCTGGTAATATTGATATTAGTTCTTTAGTTAGTAAAAGTGTTAATATTTATTCAGTGAGCGGTTCAATCACTATTGATAAAGTCGTTTGTGATAAACTAGAAATAGAAAGTGTATCTGGGGGGATTGAAACTCTTGATACTACGACTAAAAATATTAAAGTGAATACTGTAAGTGGAAAAATTTATGTTAGTTTAAGAGACTTTATTGATGCTGATTTTGATAGCGTCAGTGCAAAAGTTAATGTAAAACTTTTAGATGAATTAGGAATGATGATAAAGTTTAAAACTACAAGTGGAGAATTGATTGTTGATAATGAAAATATAAGTTTTAAAATAGTAGATAAAAAATACAAAATCGGTGATGGAAGTAGAAATCTTGATGTTAAAACTACGAGTGGTGATTTCCATTTAAGATAATTATATAAGACAAAGCTAGTATGTTTTGTCTTTTTTTTATATAGTTTTTTATTGACAAACATATATTTTATTTGTTAAAATTAAATTAGTTTAATTGAAATATTTTATAAGAAAGGAGATAACAATATGAGAAAAAACTTAAATGTTTTTAGAAGGGATAAGAGCATATTGATGGATAAAATTAAAGAATCTTTTTCATCTGTCATACCAATTTCACTTATTGTTTTATTTTTATGCTTTACAATTACCCCAATTAAAAGTGACGTTTTATTGTCATTCATTATAGGAACATTTTTTGTTGTTGTTGGAATGGGTCTATTTTCATTGGGAGCTGATGTAGCTATGACACCGATAGGCGAATACGTTGGTGAATCAACTATTAAAAGTAAAAAGATTTGGATTATTATTCCTGTTTTCTTTTTTTTAGGTGTTATAATTACTATTTCAGAACCTGATTTATCAGTATTAGCTGCTCAATTAGCAAATACTATAAATAGTTGGACATTGATAATATCTGTTGGTGTTGGCGTGGGAGTGTTTTTAGTAATTGCCTTTTTGAGAATAGTTTTAAAAATAAAATTGAAATATTTAGATGAACCCCGTAAGGGATTAAACTAAATTAGGCCAAAAGAAAACCTCATCCAAGAGTTAATAGCTCAAGGGTGAGGTGTTTTTGTTATTTTGTTTTGTTTTCTAAAGATATTCCCTTTGTATCAAACCAACATTTAGGACCGGACACTGATTGTCCTGAGCAGAAGCAAGCTGCACCTGATGGACTTCTAAACAAAATATCTGAGGTTGTAATGTTGTTTTTGATTTTGTCAGCGAATTTCATTCTTTGCTGTGGAAGCTTTTCTTTCCATCTTTCAGCAAACTTACTTTCAGGATTCAACTCACTTCCTTTAAGAAGAACGAAACCCTCGTTGGTTAAAATCCCATAAGCTGATAAACCTGAAAATTTATAAGTGTAAATATTATCCTCAATAGATTTCTTTTCTTTTTTAGATACCACAGGAACTAAAGCCTTATACCCTAAAGTACTTAGAATGATAGAAGCGTTTTTGACGAACAAGTCCATATCCGCTTGGTCTTCTTCTGAAAGTTTAGCGTGATTAGGAGTGTTGCCATTTTTTACAACGAATCTTCCAGCTTCCTTCGATAGCTTTGTAAACTTATTCTCAAGATAATTTAACTCAGTTGGCCCAATGACAGAGTCACCAGTAGATACAAAGATTACGCACGTTTTCCAATCAGGAATTTGATTGTGTGGCTCTTTGATTCTATATAATACGCCTTGACCATTTTGCCTGATGTTACCTTGTCCTATGTAGACAACTTCATTATCATCTTCATCAAAACCGAAAAGGAAATACACACCAGCAGTTTTCAATATTTCTATGTCATCACATTTATAAATATCGGATGCTGGAATCTTATAACCACAGCCATTCCAACCAGAAGAAAAGCTACACTTAATTCTTCCTGCAGGGTCGCCATCCATTAAAAATAATTTAATTGTAGTTTGCATAAATTTCTCCTAATAATATTGGTATATCCGATTAGATTTTATCTGCATAAGGAAGTTTTTTTACATAATTTTCCATATAGTCCCAATCAGGTTTTCCTACCTTATCAATAGGTAGTTGTAAAAATGATTTTTTCATCTGTTCTAGATTCCATTTTCTACCATATGAATACTTAAATTTTTCTTTCTTAATAAGAGTACACAAAAATAATCCAATATATTTATTCATTAAACGATCTCTTAAAAACAAGACATTAACATCATCGCTCGCCCAAAATGGTTCATATTGATAAAAAGCTTCACCTACACTTCCGTTGTAATTTACGGTTATACAATTACCATCATATTTAAAGCCATTTCCTATTGTTTCTCTAACTCCATTATCATTATCAATTGCACCAATAAAATTTATATTACCTGGTTCCATATCATCTGATGTTAGCCTAGTGCCTTTTTTGATTATAAATAATTCATCAAAAGAAAACTCTTTCCACCCATCAGTATTTATCTTATCGTTTTTTGATGCATTCGATGTCTTTATTGAATTTCTAAGATTTGAGCTACTCTCTCTCTCTCTCGTCTCAATCTCATTCATAAAATCAGTTATGTAGTTCCAATCAGGACTTCCTGATAAAGTAGTAGGCAATTTAATAACTATATTTTCAGCAAATGAATTATACACAGCTCTTCCGTAAGAAAAGCGATATTGTTCCTTATTAAGAAGTGTTGCAATAAACAATCCAATTTGTCTATTTAATTCAAATTTTGGAATTAATATATTTACTCGTCCATGCGAAACTGAATAAAACTTTTCATCTTGATAAAAACAATTGCAAAACATATCCAACGTTAAACAATTACCAGTGAAGATTTCTGCCTTTCCATCGCCGGCCTCTTCAATTCTCTTTACAATACCATTATTTAATGTGCCAGAGCTAACTAAATTAATAGAGCCTTCGTCACATTCTGATTCTTTCAAATCTCCTTTACTTAACTTGCAATCAAATAAGTCCGAAATTTTAAATTCCTTCCATTCTGAAGCATTAATCATTATTAGCACCTCCATGTTTTATTTTGTATGCATAAAAATCTCGAATTGTTTTTTCAAAATCCTTTTCTTCCAATTGAGAATAGTCTGTTTTCATATATGCTTCGATTAACCATTCATCCTCTTCGTTAATATCAATATAGATTGATTTTAAAGGGTCTATCTTTTTTGATTGATAATCATTAAGCCAACTACTAACTTTCTCGGAACCTAATCCTTTTTTCTTTTCGACTCTAGTATTTTTCAAAATCCTAAATCCATCATCTTTGCAATACATTAAAAACGTCTTTTCGTTTGGAATTTTATTTCCTTCATCATCTAAAATAAATTCATTGTTTTCGTCTGTTTTAAAGTGAGGCACTCCTGTCTTAATAATAAATGTTGTGACAACAGTAGAAGCGGCAACGCCAAACGTTCCATCAGCAAGTGAAAAAGAAGCTAACAGGGTATTATTTTTTAACAAATCCCTATGGAATTGTGCTGCATCAAATCCATTTGATTTAGAATTTCCAATAGCAAAAACATAAGGTAAAATGACTGCAAATAAGCTTCCTTTAGGTAAAATTTCACATCCCTTAAGCACCAATTTTGCAGCTATGACATTATCTTTTCCGCCGAAAGGTGGATTCATACAAGCTCCAACTTTGTAATTGCTATTATAAGAAGGTATTAAATCGTTAATACTTGATAATCTAAGCATATCCCCATTCAATGCTTGGATTAAATTAAGGCCAATAATTCTAAGTGTTGTAATGTAGAATAAATATATATAATCTTCACTTTCAATTCCTGAAACTTTATTTCCGTTTACGTTATTGTAGCTATTGATTATGTGAAGCAAATAAGAAAGTGTGAAATTTCCAAATCCACTACAAAACTCGATAAAGAAATCTTCTTCTTTTAAATCTAATAACTTAACCATGAAATTTGTAATATTCGCAGGCGTAGAAATGATACTATTTTTGCCATTTTTATGAATGTAAATATACTTATAAATAGTTTCTGAAATTAGTAATTTATCTTCATTTGTACCATATGAGATTATAGGGAAAACCTTATTAGAAATATCCTTAAGAAAATCTAGTAATGAATAAAGCGTGCTATTAAGTTCTTTCTTGCTTTTCATAGCAGTACAAGTAGCTTTTATTAATGCCGTAAGCGATGTTTTATTAGAAGTATTTGTAAATGAATAGTTATCAATTTCTCCACCGCTTTTAACAATTATAGTTTGCATCTCATCAATAATTGAAACAATTGGGTCACTATCATAAATACCATTTATGACATTTTTTCTAAACTCTTCATTAAATAAAGATAAAATACAAGTGTTTACAAATAATAATGAGTCCTTAACTTCAGTATATTTGATATGTTGGTTAAGGGAACTTATTATTCCTTCTATCCTACTATCTACATCATTAACTCCAAATGATCTTTTTGATGTTCCACTTGGTGCTTTGTTATAACTCGATAACAAATTTGAATGATAATCTGGTGAATTTTTCCAGTTTGTATATGTATCGTGTTTGTCGTAATCAATCAATGTGACAATTTCAGAACAATCAAGTTCGTTTAAGGAACAGTAAACCAAATAATCAATGGTGTTGGACTCACTATTAACCTCTTGAGCGGCTAGTGCATATAACTGGTGTTCAATAGCTTTGCTTTTTTCGTCTTTATATTTATCAGGAGCTTTTAATTCAATAAACATAAAAATATCATTACTATGTGGCTTGTAAACAATGATATCGATTCTCGCCTTCTTTTTTGTAGGACGACCAATTGAGTACTCTTTTTCAAAAGCAATATCTTCCATGCTATAACCAAGTTCATTAACAAGCTTTGTTACGATATATGCACGAACATATTCCTCATCTCCCGGCAATTTACTGATAACTCTATTGTCTCTTCTTTGGCCATATTGAATAACATCATTAGCAAAATCATATGCAATGACTGCTTTATTATCGGGCCATTGTTTTAAATAATCCTCTACCAGTTTTCTAAAAGCATTCATGTTTATTCCTCCACCATTTTATATTTTATAAATAATTCTTTTAATTTCCTTTTAACCTTCATTGTTGGTTCATTTTCACCTAGTTCCCATCTAGCAACAGACGCTAGAGAAACTCCTAACATTTTTGCAAATTCAGATTGAGTTAAAAGCATTTTGTTTCTTAGAACTTTTATCATTATCTTATAATCCATAAATTTGTCTCCATTTTCTCATATCTTTCTCATTATTATATCACTATTTTCTCAAAAAGTCTATTATTCGACATAATAATACAATTAAAATCCAAAAATTTTCTCAAATTAGTCCCTGATTTATTTCAGGGATTTTTCTTTTTTGGGTCAAATCTGATTTAAAACTCCATCTAACTAATAGAAGAGATTAATTCTTTTCTAAAATCCCGAACTTTAAGTCAAAAAATCGGTCCTAAGACTTGAGGAAGAAAAAAGATAAATATTTTTCGGCCAAAAACGACTTATGTGTCCAAGGGATACTAGAAGGAAATATTTATCGTTTCCTTTTGGCAAAAACTCGTCGACTTCCCATATGACTATCAGAAATTGAAAAAAGTTTCGTCAGGTAAGCAACGTTTGGTCCATTGACTATTGAAGGAAGTGAAAAAGATTTCTTCAAAACCCGAACTTTTGGTTCAAAAGTGCCGCCTAAGACTTGAGGAGGAAAAAAGTTCAAGAAATTTTTGGCAAAACGTCGATACGTTGCCATATACCCTTGAAGGCAAATAAAAAGTTTCAATATTTGCCGGCAAAAATGGAAACTGCTCGCCATTAAAGGAGTGGGAAACCTGACTTTTCGATGAATGCAGTCGTTAAAGAACATTCATAAGAAATAAATGCACTGGCCAGTCAATTACTCCGCTACTACTCATGAAAGAGAGGATTAAAACATGTATGAAATTTAAATTCAAATTAAGTCCTAGCAATGCATATCAAAAGCAATTCAACTCGGATTATCTAAATCCTGTGGACATTGATTCGCTAGATGCATTCAGGGATATATGTACACATGATTACGTATGTGCGTCCTATAAGGATAATCACAGATGCAAGGAAAACTTCTTATCAGCCACCTGCGTTCCATTCGATATCGACAACGATCATTCGGATAAAAAAGAGGATTGGCTTGATATAAAGGATGTATCTAATTTCTTCTATGGCGTTCCGTTCCTAATTCAATACAGCCGTCATCACTTGAAGAAAAAGGGCTCTAAATCACCTAGACCTAGATTCCACGTGATATTCCCAATCGACGAAATCGCTAATGAGGAAGATTATAGAAATCTTAAAGTCAGGATTCACTCTATATTCCCTTATGTGGACGAAAAAGCTTTAGACTCGGCTAGGTTCTTCTACGGAACGGATAATCCCGAAGTGGACTATGTCGATGGATACAGGAACCTTACCAATTTTCTAAAGGAATTAGATGAAGCCGATGCGTTCGCTGGTTTAGATGATGGTTCGACAATACCCGAAGGCTCTAGGAACTCAACAATGCATAAGTATGCCGTAAAGATTCTTAAGCGTTATGGTTTATCCGAGGAAGCTAAAGAGCAATACCGACTTGAAGCTGGTAAATGCACTCCGCCTTTAGAAAAGGAAGAGCTAAACACCATTTGGAAATCTGCTCTCAAGTACTATCAATCAACGATAGCAACAAATCCTAACTACGTTAAGCCAGATGAGTACAACAACACTACGTGGGATGAAATCATACCGCTTGATGATGCTAATCTACCAGCATTCCCTATAGATGCTCTTCCTGATGCATTGAAGGATTACGTAGTAGATGTTGCCGAATCGACCCAAACACCCATCGATATGGCAGGTGTTGCATCATTGGCCATCATGTCAATCGCCATGCAACCAAGATACAAGGTCGTAGGCAAATCGGACTGGGAGGAGCAACTATCGCTTTACTGCATGATTGTCGCTGAGCCATCAGATAGAAAGTCAGCTGTGTTCAACCAAATAATAAAGGTCATTCAATCCTTCGAGGCTGATTACAATGAGCGTCATTCAATAGAAGTCCTAAAGAGCCAAGAGGAACATTCATCACTTGAGAAACGCTACAAAAAGGCTACCAAGGACTTCGAGAACGGCAAAATCACCAAAGACGAATATGATGATGCTTTCAACAAGTATGCTAGTCATAAGGTGATTAAGCCTATCTCACTAACTCTAGATGATGTCACATCTGAAAGCCTAACCAATGAGATAGAGAACCAAGAGGGATGCATTGCCTTAGTCTCCAGCGAAGGCGGTATCTTCGATATCTTATCAGGAAGCTACACCAACTTCCCTAACATCGACATATTCCTAAAGGGTTACTCTGGTGACTTCATTAAGGTAAGCCGTATCGGTAGACCATCGCTTTATGTGAAGAACCCAAGACTAACCATTCTTCTAACGGTACAACCAAAGGTACTAGAGAACGTGGTTAACAATGACACTTTCACAGGACGTGGCTTATCAGCAAGATTCTTATATTCCGTTCCTAAATCACTTGTCGGGTCAAGAAGGTTTGAGACCAAGCCAATCGACTTTGACAACAAGAAAAGGTTCAGCGACTTAATACACGAGATTCTTAATGAGCCAAGAACGATAACTAAGTTTATCTCGCTATCGGATGACGCCTATTCCTTATTGAAGGATTATTACGAGTCATTCGAATCAAGGCTAATTACTGACCTAAAGGAAATAGGCGGATGGGCTGGTAAGCTTGTCGGCAACATCCTAAGGATATCCGCACTGATAACTCGAGCAAGGAACGTCAGATACGATGCATTCCTATATACTCCTTCAACCGATGATTCAGCCGAATGGATGGTACAAAATGATGATATGGAGAGTGCGATAAGGCTAGGTGACTACTTCCTTGAGCATGCTAGGTATGCATTTGACTTCATGGATGACTCGACCATAAAAAAGCAAGCTCTCAACTTCATGGAAAAGCTAAAAGCCTCAAAGGCCAATGAAATCTCGTTCAGGGATGCCTGCAGGACCACGAAGTTCATGAACAAGAAGGACAAGGCAACAGCAGTTATTACTCTTCTTGTTGATAATGGTTATCTTCGTGAAAAACAAGGAACGTCAAGGGCACACAACAGAGGCACGATCTATGAGGTGAATCCTGCAATCTACGATGAGGAGCATCCTCCTTAAGGCCTAGTTGTCGTAGTTGTCGTGCTGTCGTATAGAAGCTTATTTCAATATTAATTAATTATTAAATATGAATATTTAAGCCCTAAATGCGGTGACAACTACGACAACTGCAGTGACCCCCTAGGGGCCATCACATCTCCAGAACTATCGATTCCGAGACCGGCCATGGGGTTTCACGCATAAAAATTCGATTTCAAACGGGGTATATGCCCCAATTCAAAAAAATCAAAAAAATCATTTCATATGGAGGATTAAAAACAATGAAACCAAGAGTTTATTACGGTCCAATGCCTAGACTAAGAGCTAGCGACAAAGCCATGTTCTCTAAACCCAATTCAGAATGTGTCGCATTGTACCAAGACAAGATGGAACGACCTGTCATCGTTTCAAGAGTATCCAACACACCTATGCCATATAGGGTTGTTGCAGGTATGTCCGTAGTGGTGTTTGCAACAATGCTTGATGCAAAGAACTACTGCGACAAGAGATTCAAGGAGGTAAGGGACTAATGGAACTACCTATCAAATTTCAAAAGCACTTACGCTCACACATCGATTTCTCATCATTCATCTTACTAGATATGGTTGTAATCGATGATAGCAAATCAGTCGTATTCCTAGTCCCTAGAGGCGATGATTCCAAGTACTGCAATATCCAAATCAATAGCGATAGCAAGTTCTACGGCTCATTCGATGCCATGTTGGACTATGCCGTCCACTTCAAGATTATCTCTGAAGGCTACAAGAAAGACCTAATCAAGAGATACGAATCAATTAAACATAACGGAGGAAATAAATAACATGTTTAACACAAGCATTTACAAAGAAGCATTCGGTCATATGCTTACAAACAAAATGACTAACAACGATCGTTCAATCCTTAATTACGACAAGGAACCTTACCTTACTATGCCAAGCGTGGACTCTAAGACTGAGGATACACTTGCAAAATACAACCCAATCAGAAATGTTGCATCTATCTTCGCAGTTGATGGCGAAGGTACAGTTGTCGCAACTACATCAAATGGCAAAGCCACTATCGTAGGTGAGGGACAAGCATTATTTGAAAGTGATGATGAATCAAAGGAAATCAGATTTTCTTCCTACAAAATCGGCTCACTTGCAAAGCTTAAATTAGCATTCGTCAACGACAAGCACTTAGACGTGGAGGATTATCTTTCCACAAAGTTTGCAAAAAGATTCGCTATTGCTGAGGAATCATTGCTTATCAATGGCACAGGCGACAATGAACCTTTAGGCATCATGAACACTGATATCGCTAAATCTAATGTAGATGCTCTTACCTATGATGAGATGGTTAAGTTATTCTTCTCTTTACATAAGGATTTAAGAGTCAACGCAACTTGGATGATGTCAGACGCAATGGCTATGAAGGTCAAAGGTATTAAGGACGCCAATGGCAATCCACTATTCAATGGCGAATCCATCTTCAATAAGGAAGTCATAATCGTTAATTCGCTTGACGATAACACAATCCTATTCGGTGACTTCTCTTACCTTTATATCCTTATCAGAAAGCCATTAAGCATCAAGATACTTACTGAAAAGTACATCGCTGATGGCGAATACGGCTATGCAGGTATTGAACGCTTAGATGCCAAATTAACCGACGTTAATGCTATTAAGGCATTAGTTATCCACACGGAGGAATAAACGCAACACAAGCCATTTATAGGCCTATTCTAGGGAGGCTAATCGCTCCCTGGGATAGTGTTGCCACTACGATTATGGGGACTAATACATACACAAAGGAAATCAATAATATCACCTATGTCATCAGCTCCATACCTTGTAGTGCGGAGTCTGAAAAGGTACTAAAAGAAAAGCTAAAAAAACTCATTTTAAACGAGTCAAAAGATAAACAAAAAGGTTCATCTATATCGGGCAAATGAGTTGCTATTTTAGGGATTAAGAGTGATGTATATACACTGACATCAGGAGGTGTATTTATGTCAGATTACAAGCAAAAACTCATAGAGCTTTGCAAAGCAAAAGGTGCCATGATTCAAGGCATCGAGCATCTAATCGAGTACTACCAGAAGTCACTTGGTTGGACTGAACAACAAGCAATCGAATACGCTTTAAAGTTATTCGAAGATGGAACCATCGATTCCATAATGGTCATTTCAAAGAAAGGAGGCAATGACGATGCCGCAAACAGATAACACTAAAATCACCGCACTTTATTGCCGTCTTTCTAGAGATGACGAATTACAAGGTGACTCAAACTCAATCATCCATCAAAAGGAAATACTCAAAAAGTACGCAGATGATAACGGATTCAAGAACACTGAGTTCTTTGTGGATGATGGTTATTCAGGAACGAACTTTAACAGACCTGATTGGCAACGATTAATGGAGTTTGTTAACCAAGATAAAGTCGCCACGATCATCGTAAAAGACATGAGCCGTTTAGGTAGAGATTACCTTAAGGTCGGCTATTATACCGAGATTCTATTCCCTGAGAATGAGATAAGGTTCATAGCTATTAATTCTGGTGTTGACTCTGCTAACCAACAAGATAGCGACTTCACTCCTTTCCTAAACATCATCAACGAATGGTATGCAAAAGATACCTCAAAGAAGATTAGAGCCGTTATCAAAGCCAAGAGTGATTCAGGAAAACCTACCGCTCCTATTCCAGTGTTCGGCTATAAGAAAGACCCTAACAACAAATACAACTGGCTTATCGATGAAGAGGCTGCCGAGGTTGTTAAAGAGATATTCCGCTTAGCAGTACAAGGAAATGGCCCATCTAAGATTGCGACAATCCTAAGTGATAGAAAAGTGCTTAATGTTACTTCTTACAAGAACGCTAAAGGAATACCTAACACCCATAGCAAAGACAACATAGACCCTTATTGGTGGGATTGGTCAGTCGTTTCAGATATCTTATCAAGACAAGAATACTTAGGTCATACGGTTAATTTCAAAACTGGCAGAAAGTCCTACAAAAACAAAAAATCCTTTATTAACCCACCTTCAAAATGGGTAATTATCAAGGACACTCATGAAGCTATTATCGACCAAGAGACATTTGACATAGTGCAAAGGCTAAAGGAAGGTAGAAAGAGGGCTAATACACCAATGGGTGAAATGCCTGTTCTATCTGGAATGATATATTGTGCGGACTGTGGCAAGAAGCTATACGTTTGCAGAACTAAATCGCTTCAACCAGAATCATATTATTATTGTTGTTCTACTTACCGCAAGAGACAAGGATTGTGCTCAGCTCATCAAATAAGAATTAAGATTATCGATGAAATCGTCCTTGAAGATATCAAGCGTCATATTGAGTTTGCAAAGGAACACGAGGATGAATTCATGAAGCTTGTGTCCAGTGAGTCGACAGCGAATATTGCGAAATCACTTAATCTTCTCAACAAGGAGCTAAACGCATCAAAAGCCAGAATCGAGAAACTTGATTCAATCATTCAAAACCTATATGAAGACAAGATTTCAGGAGTGGTATCTGAAGAACGATTCAAAAAAATGAATGAAAACTATGAACTCGAGCAAGCTTCACTAAAAGAAAAGATTGTAGAGTTAGAAGGTAAAATCAAGGCTATTAATGAACAATCAGCATCTACCTCTCATTTCATGGAGCTAGTCCAAAAATACACAAGAATTGATACACTGACTCATGAAGTAGCTAGGGAGTTTATAGAAAAGATTATCATCCACAAGGCAGAAAAGGTCGACGGCCATAGACAAATGAAAATCGATATCTTCTACAATGGAATTGGTAAAGTCAATTTGCCAAATGAAAAAGCGTAGCCATTCAGGAATAAACCTGTTTGAACTACGCTATTTTTATGCGGGAATAAAATCCCTAACGGGCTTGATACTTGTTGTTAGGATTTTATTTAATTATTTTTATTTTGGCATTCTTTGTTCCAGAAA